>NZ_JBOBDR010000001.1:0-443067 GCF_050586545.1 Pseudomonas sp. WC2
CGTTGCGGTGTAAACAATCGAACCGCCCTCGGCCACAGTGCCAGTAGCGCTGAGGGTCAGGTTGGTGGTGTCGACGGTGTCGGTGACCGTGGTGCTGACCGGGGTTTTGTCGGCTACGAGGTTTTCGAAGTTGCCGCCCGTTACGCCGGTGATCGAGTTGGTCAGCGGTGCATGGCCATTCAGCGCATCGTTTGGCGCGGTGGTGGTCACTGTACCGGTGGTTTTGCCGACTTCTATGGTGATGTTCTGGCCGTTGGCCAGGGTCACCACGACAGGCGAACCGGTCACCGGCGCGCCAACGGTCGCGGTGTAGGTGACGGTGCCTCCTTCAGCGGCGGTTTCGGTAGCGGTCAGTTTCACCGTCGAAGTGTCGATAGTGTCAGTGACGTCGGTCACCGCTGGCGTGGTGCTCGGCACCAGATTTTCGAAGTTGCCGCCAGTGGCGTCCTTGATGGTCACTTCGATTTTGCCGGCGTCTTTATAGACGTCATCGGCAGGCGCCGCGACGGTTACGGTGCCGGTAGTTTTGCCGGCTTCGATGGTGATCACCGAGCCATTGCTCAGGGTCACGGTCACCGGAGTACCGGCGGGATTGCTCAGGGTTGCGGTGTAAACGATCGAACCACCTTCAGCCACGGTGCCCGTCGCGCTCAGCGACAGGCCGGTGGTGTCGGTGACGTCAGTCACGGTGGTGCTGACGGGCGTTTTATCAGCGACCAGATCTTCGTAATTACCGCCGCTAACGCCAGTGATCGAGTTGGTCAGCGGCGCATTGCCGGCCAACGCGTCATTCGGCGCGATGGTGGTGACGGTGCCGGTGGTCTTGCCGACTTCGATGGTGATGCTCTGGCCGTTGGCCAGGGTCACCACGACCGGCGAACCGGTCACCGGCGCGCCCACCGTGGCGGTGTAAGTGACGGTGCCGCCTTCAGCAACGGAAGTGTCGGCGCTCAGTTTGACGGTCGAGGTGTCGATGGTGTCGGTGACTTCGGTCACGGCTGGAGCGGTGCTCGTCACCAGATTCTCGAAGTTGCCGCCAGTGGCATCTTTGATGGTCACTTCGACTTTGCCGGCGTCTTTGTAGACGTCATCTGCAGGCGCAGCGACGGTCACGCTGCCAGTGGTTTTACCGGCCTCGATGGTGATCACCGAACCGTTCGAAAGGGTCACGGTTACCGGAGTGCCCGCCGGATTGGTCAGGGTCGCGGTGTAAACAATCGAACCACCTTCGGCCACGCTCCCGGTCGCAGTCAGCGACAGGTTGGTATCGTCGATCGAATCGGTAACGGTAGTGGTCGCTGGCGTGGTGTTCGGCACCAGGTTTTCGAAATTGCCGCCGCTAGCACCGGTGATGGTGGTGCTGACGGTGCTGCCATTGTTGTAAACGTCGTTGGCCGCAGTCGGCACGTTGACCGAGCCCGTGGTCTTGCCGGTTTCAATGGTGATGGTCGAGCCGTTCGACAGGGTGATCGTCACCGGGGTTTGCGCCGGGTTGGTCAGCGTCGCGGTGTAGGTGATCTGGCCACCTTCGACGACCGTGCCGGTGGCGGTGAGGCTCACGCTGGTGGTGTCGATCGAATCGGTAACGGTGGTCGTAGCCGGCGTGGTGCTCGGTACCAGATTTTCGAAGTTGCCGCCGGTAGCGCCAGTAATCGTGGTGCTGACGGTGCCGCCATTGTTGTAGACGTCGTTCGCTGCGGTCGGCACGTTGACGGAGCCAGTGGTTTTGCCGGCTTCAATGGTAATGGTCGAACCGTTCGACAGAGTGACGGTTACTGGCGTCTGCGCCGGGTTGGTCAGCGTCGCGGTGTAGGTGATCTGGCCACCTTCGACGACCGTGCCGGTGGCGGTCAGGGTCAGGTTGGTGGTGTCTTTCGAATCGGTGATGGTGGTCACCGCTGGCGTCGGGTTCGGCACCAGGTTTTCGAAGTTGCCGCCGGTAGCACCGGTGATGGTGGTGGTGACCGTGCTGCCGTTGTTATAGACGTCGTTGGCCGGCGTCGGCACGTTGACGGTGCCAGTGGTCTGGCCTGCGCCGATGGTGATGGTCGAACCGTTCGACAGGGTGACGGTTACCGGAGTTTGTGCCGGGTTGGTCAGCGTCGCGGTGTAGGTGATCTGGCCACCTTCGGTCACGCTCGGGCCCGCCGTCAGGGTGACGGTGGTGGTGTCGATGGTGTCGGTGACTTGCGTCGTGGTCGGAACGGTCGGCGGCGTCACGATGATGCCGCCGCCACCCGTGGTGCCGGTGACGGTCACGTTGATCTGGGTCGGGTCGTTATAAACGGTGTCGTTCGGTGCCAGCGGCACATTGACGGTGCCAGTGGTGGAACCGGCCGGAATCACGATCACCGCGCCGTTGGACAGGGTGATGGTCAGGTCGGTCAGCGGCGCCTGGGTCAACGTCGCGGTGTACACCAGCACGCCGCCGGCTTCAGTGATGCTCGGCGTGGCGCTGAGGCTCAGGGTCGACTCGCGCTGGGCGTTGGCGGTGGTATCGGTGGTCTGGCCGCCGGTGGTGTCCTGGGCGATTTGTGCGCCGGAGTTGATCCCCGCCGTCGGGAAACCAATGGTCGGATCGACTCGGCCGGCGGTGGCGTCGAGCATCACGAAGCTGTGACCGCCACCCGCAGCACCGCCCGTGCCTGCGGCGCTCGGGCCGGCAGCGGTGGCGTCCAGCGCGGTAGTCGGGTCGACACCCGCGGCGATGGCTTGCTGCAGTTCTTCTACAGACGGCGCTGCCTGCGCAGTGGCTTCGGCCAGGTCAGTGCTGGAGTCGGGCGCGTTGGCGCTCCACTGGGTTTCGCGACCGAGGTCGAGGGTGCGGCCATCCGCCAATTCAAGCGACACGGCGCCGGAGAGGCCGGTGTCGATCTGATCGCCGACAAACAGGCGATCACCTTCAACGAGTACGCGACGCACGCCCTCTGGAGACACCACGAATACCTGACCAACAATGCTTTTGACGATGGCAACAACACTGCTCATTAAAGACTCTCCGGGGTGTCACGTTCAGTTGACTTCCATAGACCCGATGGCTTTCGCGCCGATTCAGTCTGGACGTACTTTTAAATTGTGCGAAACAAGTTTGACGCGTCTGTTCGTCAATAATTTGGCTAGATTCTTTCGCTATTAACTTTATGCCAAACTATTGACCTTATGGGTGCCATCCTAAACAATCGCCCCACTAATGTCACATTGATATTTCCGCGGCGACCTGTCCTTTTGCGTGTGATCCAGTTCCTGTTTTGAACTTTCCGACATACGGTCAATCCAGTCGTCAATCATCCGACGCAGCAGCACGTTTAGCTGTGATTCAAGACAAGAAGTACTGGGAAATCTTTACCATGCGTTCGCAATTGCTCAAGGCACTACCCCTCGCTCTCGCCGCCTCTTTCGTACAAGCACAATCCTTACCAGAAGCCATGCAACAGGCCATGGATGTCCATCCGGAGATTCAGGCGGGGGTCAACAGTCGTTTGGCCGCGGATTATCAATTAAAGGCAGCAAAAGGTGGATACCTGCCGAAGGTCGATCTGCTCGGCGGTTATGGCCGTGAAGGCACCGACAGCGTGACCACTCGCGCTGCCGGAAACAGCAACCACTGGGAGACTCTGAACCGTAGCGAGTCAAGTTTACGTCTCTCGCAAATGGTTTTTGACGGTTTTGCGACGTCCAATGAAGTTGCGCGTCAACAAGCCAACGTCAGCTCCCGCGCCTATTCGCTGCTGGGAACTTCGGAGCGTACCGCGCTGACCGTCGCCCAGGTTTATCTGGACGTGCTGACCCGCCGCGAATTCGTGCGTCTGGCCGAAGAAAACCTCAAGAGCCACCAGCGCATCTACGACCAGATTCAATTGCGCACCCAGCGCGGCGTCGGCAGCGGTGCTGACCTTGATCAGGCTGAAGCGCGGATGGCCCAGGCCCGCAACAACCTGATCACCGAGCAGACCAACCTCGCCGACTCGGAAACCAACTACCTCAGCGCGGTTGGCCAGATGCCCGATCAACTGGAGCGTCCGGCGCCGTTCATGGCGATGATGCCGGCCAACCTCAACGAAGCGCGCCAGCAAATGCTGGAAAACAGCCCGATCCTGCGCTCGGCCGAATCCGATATCGCCGCTGCCGAGAAGCAGTACTCAACCGCCAAGTCGACGTTCTACCCGCGCTTCGACGCCGAACTGGGCCGCACCGCCGACAACGATCTCGACGGGCAGAACGGTCACAACAACGAATGGCAGGCCATGCTGCGCATGCGTTTCAACCTGTATTCGGGCGGCAGCAACAAGGCCGATCTGGAATCCAAGTCGTACCTGGCCAACCAAGCGCTGGATATCCGCAACAACGCCTTGCGCCAGTTGAATGAAGAATTGGGTCTGGCCTGGAACGCCTTGAATAACGCCAACGCGCAGGTGCCGATCGCGCAGCAATATGTCGATCACAGCACCGCGGTGCGCACGGCCTATCAGCGTCAGTTCAGCCTCGGCGAACGCACCCTGCTCGATTTGCTCGACAGCGAAAATGAGTTGTTCACCGCTTCGCGGCGTCTGGCTGATATCAAAAACATTCAGTTATTTACTCAGTATCGAATCAAGGCGACCATGGGCGAATTGCTCCGAAGCCAGGGAGTCGTTGCGCCGTTGGCATCCGTTGTGCAGAACGACGTGAAGCCCAAGGTTCAGCTACCTGGGATGAATTGAGTCAGCCCTTTTCAACAGTCAAAGAGTGTCGAGCGTGGAATCAGAAGTCAGTCGAGTTCATCTCAGTCATGATCCACGCGCGTTGCACGACGATCCGTTACTGGACGGTCTGCTCGCCCTTTGCATGCTGCACCAGAAGCCCGCCAGCGCGGCGATGCTGACCACCGGCCTGCCGCTGCCCAAACAACGTTTGAGTGTCGAGTTGCTGCCCCGCGCAGCGGCTCGCGCCGGGCTGCAAGGTCGGGTGCTGCAACGCAAACTGGAAGAAATTCCGGCGATCGCCATGCCGGCGTTGCTGCTGCTCAAGGATGGCCGCAGTGCCGTCCTGCTCGGTTGGCAGGGTGACAACGACGCGCGGGTGCTGCTCAGCGAAAGCGATGGCGGCGAGTCGCTGGTCAGTCGCGAACTGCTCGCTGATGACTACACGGGCAAAGTCTTTTTCGCCCAGCCGCAACACAAATTCGACGTCAACCACGGCACGCTGATTCCCCGTGCGCGTTCGTGGTTCCGCGACACCCTCAAGCGTTCGCGCTGGCTGTACGCCGATGCGATCGCCGCCAGTTTCCTGATCAACATCATCGCTATGGCCGCGCCGTTGTTCGTGATGAACGTCTACGACCGCGTAGTGCCGAACCAGGCCGAAGCCACTCTTTGGGTGTTGGCGCTTGGTATCACTGGCGCCTACATTTTCGACCTGATCCTCAAGAGCCTGCGCGCCCTGTGCCTGGATCTGGCCGGGAAGAAAACCGACCTGATCATCTCCGCGACGCTGTTCGAACGCATCGTCGGCATGGCCATGAAGTACCGCCCGGCGCGGGTCGGCAGTTTCGCGCAGAACATCCACGAGTTTCAGAGCCTGCGCGACTTCCTCGCTTCGCTGACCCTGACCAGCCTGATCGATCTGCCGTTCACCATTCTGATCTTCATCGTTATCGCCATCCTTGGCGGGCATCTGGTGTGGATTCCGGTGCTGGCCTTCCCGATTGCGCTGCTGATCGGCTACGCCTTGCAGAAGCCGCTGGTGGCCACCATGGAACGCACCATGGCCCTCGGCGCCGAGCGTCAGTCGAGCCTGATCGAAACCCTCGCCGGCCTCGACGCGGTCAAGGTCAACAACGCCGAAAGCGAACGCCAATACCAGTGGGAACAAACCATCGGCACCCTCAGCCGCCTCGAGCTGCGGGTGAAAATGCTCTCCGGTCTGGCGATGAACATCACCTTGCTGATCCAGCAACTGGCCGGGGTGATCATGATCGTCTTCGGCGTGTACCAGATCATCGCCGGCAACCTGAGCATGGGCGGTCTGATTGCCTGCTACATGCTTAGCGGTCGCGCACTGAGTCCGCTGGCGTCGCTGTCGGGTCTGCTGACCCGCTATCAGCAAGCGCGGGTGACCATGACTTCGGTCGATCAAATGATGGAGCTGCCACAAGAGCGCAATTTCGAAGAGCGCCCGCTGAGCCGCAAGGTTTTGCAGGGCGCTATCGAGTGCCGCCAGCTCAGCTTCACCTACCCGGAACAACAGAACCCGGCGCTGAAGAACATCAACCTGGTGATCCGTCCCGGCGAGAAAATCGGCATTATCGGTCGCAGCGGCTCGGGCAAAAGCTCACTCGCCAAACTGTTGGTCGGCCTCTATCAGCCGGACGACGGCGCGTTGCTGGTCGACGGGGTGGATATCCGCCAGATCGACGTCAGCGAACTGCGCTACAACATCGGCTATGTGCCGCAAGACATCCAACTGCTCGCCGGCACGCTGCGTGACAACCTCGTTTCCGGCGCACGTTATGTAGAAGACGAGCTTGTCCTGCAGGCGGCCGAACTGGCCGGCGTCCACGAATTCGCCCGTCTGCATCCGCAAGGCTATGAGCTGCAAGTCGGTGAGCGCGGGCAGAACCTGTCCGGTGGCCAACGACAGAACGTCGCTCTGGCCCGGGCGCTGTTGCTCAATCCACCGATTTTGCTGATGGACGAGCCGACCAGCGCCATGGACAACACCGGTGAAGAACGCCTCAAGCAACGCCTCGCCGCGGTGATTGAAAACAAAACCGTAGTGCTGGTCACGCACCGGGCTTCGCTGTTGTCGCTGGTGGACCGTCTGCTGGTGATCGACCGTGGACAAATTCTCGCCGATGGCCCGAAAGCCGCCGTGATGGAAGCGTTGAAGAAGGGGCAGATCAGTGTTGCTTAAGTCGGGTTTCAAGGATTCGATCCGTCGCTACTTCAAGGGCTCGGCATCGTTGCAGGGCCAGCCACTGCCGGAGGTCAACAAGGCGCTGATCGAGGACGCCCCGCGCGTCGTGCGCCTGACCATCTGGGCGATCATCGGCTTCTTCGTGTTCCTCATGCTCTGGGCCAATTTCGCCGTGATCGACGAAGTGACCAAGGGCGACGGCAAGGCGATTCCGTCGTCGAAGATCCAGAAAATCCAGAACCTTGAGGGCGGGATCGTCTCCGAGCTGTACGTCAAGGAAGGCCAGATTGTCGAAGCCGGCGCGCCGTTGATTCGCCTCGACGACACGCGATTTGCCTCCAACGTCGGCGAAACCGAAGCGGATCGTCTGTCGATGCTGCTGCGCGTTGAACGTCTGAGCGCCGAAGTCGATGACCGCCCGCTGAATTTTCCCGAGGACGTGCTCAAAGCCGTGCCGGGTCAGGCCAAGAGTGAAGAGTCGCTGTACATCAGCCGTCGTCAGCAATTGCACGACGAGATCGGCGGTTTGCAGGAGCAACTGATTCAGCGTCAGCAAGAGTTGCGCGAATTCGCTTCCAAGCAAGCGCAGTACCGTCAGCAGCTCGGCCTGCAGCGCCAGGAAATCAACATGTCCGAGCCCCTGGTGGCGCAGGGCGCGGTGTCCCCGGTAGAAGTCTTGCGTCTCAAGCGTGCCGAGGTGGAAACCCGTGGTCAGCTCGATGCCACAACGCTGGCGATTCCGCGTGCCGAATCGGCGATCAAGGAAGTGCAGCGCAAGATCGACGAAACGCGCGGCAAATTCCGCAGCGAAGCGCTGACCCAACTCAACGAAGCGCGCACCGACCTGAACAAGGCCAGCGCCACCGGCAAGGCCCTGGAAGACCGCGTCAGCCGTACGCTGGTGACATCGCCGGTACGCGGTATCGTCAACAAATTGTTGGTCAACACCATCGGCGGCGTAATCCAGCCGGGCAGCGACATGGTCGAAATCGTACCGCTGGACGACACCTTGTTGGTCGAGGCGAAGATCCGCCCGCAGGACATTGCTTTCCTGCACCCGGGGCAGGAAGCGATCGTCAAATTCACCGCGTATGACTACACCATTTACGGCGGACTGAAGGCTCAGCTGGAGCAGATCGGTGCGGACACCATTACCGACGAAGACAAGAAAACCACTTACTACATCATCAAGGTGCGCACTGAGCGCAGCCACTTGGGCACCGATGAAAAGCCGTTGCTGATCATTCCGGGGATGGTAGCGTCGGTGGATATCATTACCGGCAAGAAGTCGGTGTTGAGTTATCTGCTCAAGCCGATCATCCGCGCGCGGGCTGAGGCGTTGCACGAGCGTTAATTTTTTAGTGGCCTTACTGGCCTCATCGTCGGATCGCCGCCCGGAGCAGGCTCACTCCTACAGGGATCGCATTTCTCCAGATGGAATGCGATCCCTGTAGGAGTGAGCCTGTTCGCGATGGCGGCAGCCCAAACACCACATCTCTGTCGGTAAGTGACAAAAACCGTCACTCACCACCCAGTCCATTCCTCACCAATCGCCATATCGTTATTCATTAACGGTATTTAATTTCCGGTTCTTATAGCTTTAAAGTCATCCCCCTGCGTACCTGCCGACCAATCGGCGCGCCGCACGACCTGAACCAACACGCAATCCAGCGTGAGTGTCTGATCGACGAGCGCGCCCGTGAGCGTGCCGTGCGTGGGAGATGGAAAGATGTCCGCAGCTACTGCTTCCCCAAGCGCCGCGTCCGCCGCGCCGCAATCCTTTGAAATCCGTCCTTTCAGTGGTGCCGTTGGCGCCGAAATCATTGGCCTTGATCTGACCCGAGCGATCAATGATCAGGACTTCACGCGCATCCACCGCGCGCATCTGGATTACCACGTTGTGGTGTTCCGCGACCAGCAAATCACCCCGCAACAGCAAATCGATTTCAGCCGCCGCTTCGGCGTGCTGCAGATCCACGTGCTCAAGCAGTTCCTGTTGGCCAACCACCCGGAAATCCTCATCGTTTCCAACATCGTCGAAAACGGTCAAAACATCGGCCTCGGCGATGCCGGCAAGTTCTGGCACTCCGACCTCTCCTATAAAGAGCTGCCGAGCCTTGGCTCGATGCTCCACGCGCAGGAGCTACCGTCCGAGGGCGGCGATACGCTATTCGCTGACATGCACAAGGCCTGGGACAACTTGCCCGAAGCGTTGCGCAAAGCTGTTGAAGGTCGCTCCGCTGCGCATTCCTACACGGCGCGTTACAGCGAAACCAAATTCGAAGGCAACTGGCGTCCGACCCTGACCCCGGAGCAACTGGCTCAGGTCGCGGAAGTGGTGCACCCGGTGGTGCGCACGCACCCGGAGAACGGCCGCAAAGCGCTGTTCGTCAGTGAGGGTTTCACCACGCGCATCGTCGGCCTGCCGGAAGACGAGAGCCAGCAACTGCTGACCGAGTTGTATGCCCACAGCGTGCTGCCGCAAAACATCTACCGCCATCAGTGGCAGCCCCACGATCTGGTGTTCTGGGACAACCGTTCGCTGATCCATCTCGCTGCCGGCTGCCCCGCGCACCTGCGCCGCAAGCTGTATCGCACGACCATTCAGGGCGACGCGCCTTTCTGATTCGCCGGAGATTGAGCCAATAATGAACGCTCCCTTGCAAGGCCACGCGGCCAGCAACCCGATTGCCCGCAGCGAAGCGCTGCTGGCGGTCGATCACGTCAGCCTCGAATACCGCACGCCACAACGCGTGGTGCGCGCCACCCACCAGGTCAGTTTTGAAATCGACCCTGCCGATCGCTACGTGCTGCTCGGCCCGTCCGGATGCGGCAAATCGACTTTGCTGAAAGCGGTCGCCGGGTTTATTCAACCGTGCGAAGGCGAAATCCGTCTGCAAGGCCAGCGCGTCGATGCGCCGGGGCCGGACCGGATCGTGGTGTTTCAGGAATTCGATCAACTGCCGCCGTGGAAAACCGTCAAACAGAACGTGATGTTTCCACTGCTGGCCTCCCGAACGCTAAAGAAAAAAGAAGCCGAAGAACGCGCGCTGCACTATCTGGAAAAGGTCGGCCTGGCGGCGTTTGCCGATGCTTATCCGCACACCCTGTCCGGCGGCATGAAAGCGCGGGTAGCGATTGCCCGCGCGTTGGCGATGCAGCCGAAAATCCTCTTGATGGACGAGCCATTCGCCGCACTCGATGCGCTGACCCGCCGCAAGATGCAGGAAGAATTGCTGCTGCTTTGGGAAGAGGTGCGCTTCACCCTGCTGTTCGTCACCCACTCGATTGAAGAGGCGCTGGTGGTCGGCAATCGCATCCTTTTGCTGTCGCCGCATCCGGGCCGGGTGCGCGCCGAAGTGCACAGCCATCAGTACGATCTGCATAGCTTGGGTGGCGTGGCATTTCAGGAATCGGCGCGGCGCATTCATCGTCTGCTATTCGACGAAGGCCAGTCGCCGGAAACCGAGCGTGACCACGACTTCAACGACATTCGCATCGCCTATTGAGCGGCCAGGAGGACTACCCGATGAGCCATTCATCATCTGTGCGTGAAGAATTCGAAATTGTGCTGGAGCCGCTGACCGAAGTGCCGGTCGAACGCGAACTGTCCCTCGGCACGCGTCTTTGGCAACAGGGCTGGCTGCGTAAAAGCCTGATCCTGATTGTGCTCGCTGTCGTGTGGGAAGTGGTCGCGCGGATTCAAAACAACGATCTGATGCTGCCGAGTTTTCTGCAGACCAGCCATGCGCTGTTCGATGGCCTGCTCAGCGGTGAACTGCTGGCCAAGGTGTGGATATCGTTGGTGGTGCTGATCAAGGGCTATCTGATCGGCATCGTCTTGGCGTTTGGCTTGACCACGCTAGCGGTGTCGACGCAGTTGGGTCGTGATCTGCTCAGCACGATGACCTCGATGTTCAACCCGCTACCGGCGATTGCCTTGCTGCCGCTGGCGCTGCTGTGGTTTGGTCTGGGGCAGAACAGCCTGATTTTCGTGCTGGTGCATTCGGTGTTATGGGCGTTGGCGTTGAACACTTATGCGGGGTTTCTTGGTGTCTCGGAAACCTTGCGTATGGCCGGACGTAATTATGGTTTGAAAGGCCTGCGGCTGGTGCTGTTCATCCTGATCCCGGCGGCACTGCCGTCGATTCTGGCCGGATTGAAGATTGGCTGGGCGTTTGCCTGGCGCACGTTGATCGCGGCGGAACTGGTGTTTGGCGCGACCAGTGGCAAGGGTGGTTTGGGTTGGTACATCTTTCAGAATCGCAATGAGCTGTATACCGACAAGGTGTTTGCCGGGTTGGCGGTGGTGATTCTGATCGGGTTGCTGGTGGAGAATCTGGTGTTCGATACGCTGGAGCGCGTGACGGTTAAGCGGTGGGGGATGCAGCGGTAATCTGTGGCGTTGCGACTGGCCCCTTCGCGAGCAGGCTCGCTCCCACACTGGACTTCTGTCGCTCATAAAACCCGTGCCCACAGGAGATCAAATGTGGGAGCGAGCCTGCTCGCGAAGGCGACTTTGAAGGCGCCGCAAAGCCCACGGATGTTTGCTAGCATTGCACCCAGATCAATCCTGATCAGCCACGAGTGCTCAGCATGCAACTCCCGGACATGAACCTTCTGGTCGCCCTCGACGCTTTGCTCGACGAGGGCAGTGTGGTCGGCGCCGCGCGGCGGATGAACCTCAGTCCGGCAGCCATGAGCCGCACGCTGACGCGCATTCGCGAAGCTATCGGCGATCCGATCCTGGTGCGCGCCGGCCGTGGTCTGGTGCCAACCCCCAAAGCATTGGAGCTGCGCGAACAGGTGCGCGATGTGGTCGAGCAAGCGGCGCTGCTGTTCCGCTCCGCCGACGCTGTGGACCTGGGCACGCTGCGCCGGCGTTTCAGCATTCGCGCCAACGACTTTTTCATCGGTGTCTACGGCGGCAAGCTCTTCGACACCCTTGATCAATTGGCGCCGCATTGCGAACTTCGCTATGTGCCCGAAGGTGACGGCGACGATGAAGCTTTGCGGGAGGGACGCATCGACCTGAGTGTCAGCAACACTCGTCCCGTCACGCCTGAAGTGAAAGTGCAGAATCTATTCTCAACGCATTTTGTGGGTTTGGTGCGCGAAGACCATCCGTTGCTTGACGGTGAAATCACAGCCGAACGCTACGCCGGGTTTTCCCATATCAGCATGTCGCGCAGGGGCATCGCCCGTGGCCCGATTGATGCGGCGCTGAATGCGCTGGGCCTGGAGCGGCGGGTGGCGGTGATTGCGCCGAGTTTTCACGCCGCGATGTTCGCCTTGCCGGACTCTGACCTGATCCTGCCCGTGCCCAAGGAAGCGTTGCTCAGCGTGCGTCGGCTCGGCTTGAAACTGCGTTCGTTCGACCTGCCAATTCCGCTGCCAACCCTGATGCTGACCCAGGCCTGGCACCCGCGTTTCGACAAGGATCCGGCGCACCGATGGCTGCGTGAAACCCTTAAGGCCTGTTGCGACGAGACGTGGCTGGCGGCACAGCCTTAATCCCTGACTTCACAAAAATCCCCTGTGGGAGCGAGACTGCTCGCGAAAGCGCTGGATCAGTCACCCATGATATTGACTGACCCGACGCATTCGCGAGCAGGCTCGCTCCCACAGTGAATGTTCATTGCTGCGTCTGGCGCACTTATAAGCTGCCAATAAGTCAATTTTCGTCATTGCCAAGCCCGACTAAGATGCTCCGGTATTTTTCCCTCCGGAGTGTGTATTCATGACATCCCTGACGGCAGCAGCGCCCATCGCTGCGGCCAACCCGGCGAAGGCGATGACGCCGCCGGTGTTCGGGGCGCGGATCATCGTTGGCCTGGTCGGCGTATTGCTGGCGGTGCTGGTGTCGGGCCTCAACGAAATGGTCACCAAAGTGGCCCTGGCCGACATTCGCGGCGGGTTGAACATCGGTTACGACGAAGGCACCTGGCTGGTCGCCAGCTACACCGCCACCTCGGTCACGGCCATGGCCTTCGCGCCGTGGTGTTCGGTGACGTTCTCGCTACGGCGCTTCACCCTCTGCGCAATTGGTTTGTTTACCTTGCTCGGCATACTCAGCCCGTTCGCGCCGAACTACGAAAGTTTGCTGTTGATGCGCATCCTGCAAGGCTTGGCCGGCGGCGCGCTGCCGCCGATGCTGATGACTGTTGCTCTGCGCTTTTTGCCGGCGAACATCAAGCTCTACGGCTTGGCCGGTTATGCCCTGACAGCGACGTTCGGCCCGGGCCTCGGCACGCCGCTGGCCGGTTTGTGGACGGAGTACGTCGGCTGGCAATGGACGTTCTGGCAAATCATCGTGCCGTGCCTGATCGCCATGGCAATGATCGCGTGGGGCATTCCGCAGGACCCACTGCGCCTGGAACGGCTCAAGTCGTTCAATTGGAAAGGCTTGCTGCTGGGCTTTCCGGCGATCTGCATGCTGGTGATCGGTCTGTTGCAGGGCAATCGACTCGACTGGTTTGAATCAAGCTTGATCTGCGGATTGCTTGGCGCCGGTTCGCTGTTGCTGGTGGCGTTTCTGATCAATGAGTGGTCGCAGCCGACTCCGTTTTTCAAATTGCAGATGCTCGGCATTCGCAATCTGTCGTTCGCTTTGATGACTCTCGCCGGGGTACTGGTGGTCCTGCAGGCCGTTGTGTTGATTCCGTCGAGTTATCTGGCCCAAGTGCAAGGTTATCGCCCGGTGCAGACCGCGCCGATCATGCTGATCGCCGCGTTGCCGCAGTTGCTCGCGCTGCCGCTGGTGGCGGCGCTGTGCAACTTGCGCTGGGTCGATTGTCGCTGGGTGCTCGGGATCGGTTTGAGCATGTTGACGTTGTCATGCCTGGGCGGTTCGCTGCTCACCGCTGAATGGATCCGCGACAATTTCTACGTTTTGCAATGGCTGCAGATCTTCGGTCAACCGATGTCGGTGCTGCCGCTGTTGATGTTGTCCACGGGCAGCATCCAGCCGCAGGACGGGCCGTTTGCCTCCGCTTGGTTCAACACGGTGAAAGGCCTGGCGGCCGTTGTCGCAACCGGCGTGATCGAAGCGCTGACCACGGCGCGCCTGCATTTCCACTCGACCATGCTCGTCGACAGTCTTGGCAATTCGCCGCTCGCCGATCACAGCGATCCGGGCCTTGCCCATCGTCTGCATGTACAGGCCGTGGTGCTGACGTCCTCCGATCTTTATGTGTGCATGGCCGGCGTCGCCGTGGCGCTGATCCTGCTGATTTTCTGGCTGCCGACGCGGATCTTTCCACCGCGCGCGCCGACTTGATTGCTGCACTGAACAATGAAGGTTTTTATGACGACTCAAGCAAAGCAAAAACTCGCGGTGGCCGTGGCGGCTGCGCTGGCCGTAGGCGTGCTGGTGTATCTGGCGCTGCCCGGTCTGTTTGGCAAACGGACCCAGCAAAACACTAACGACGCCTTTGTCTCTGCGGATTACACGCTAGTCGTGCCGCGGGTGGCCGGGTTTATCAAGGAAGTGCTGGTGGAGGACAACCAGCAAGTGAAGGCTGGCCAGTTATTGGCGTTGATTGATGATCGCGACTTGCGTGCTTCTGCCGAAGCGGCGGATGCGCAGACGCTGGTCGCGCGGGCGCAGTTGCAGAACGCCAAGGCGACGCTGGAGCGCCAGACGTCGGTGATCGCTCAGGCGCAAGCTTCGGTGGTGTCAGCCAAAGCTGAAATGGCCTTCGCCCGACAGGAGCTGAATCGCTATAACCACCTCGCCGGCGTCGGTGCCGGCACTGTGCAGAACGCGCAACAGGCACGCACGCGCATCGATCAGGCGACAGCGCACCTCGACACCGCCACGGCCAAGCTGGCGGAGGAGCGCAAGCAGGTCGACATCCTCACCGCTCAGCGCGATGCCGCCGAAGGCAGTCTGAAACACGCGCAAGCGGCGCTGGAAATCGCCAGTTTCGAACTCTCCTACACGCGCATCACCGCGCCGCAGGACGGCATGATTGGCGAGCGTGCGGTGCGCGTCGGCGCCTATGTGACACCGGGCAGCAAATTGCTCGCTGTGGTGCCATTGAAGCAGGCCTATGTGGTGGCGAATTTCCAGGAGACGCAACTGACCGACGTCCAGCCAGGACAGGAAGTCCAGGTGCGCGTCGATAGCTTGGGTGGCGAAGCATTAAGTGGCCGTGTCGAGAGCATCGCCCCGGCGACTGGCGTGACCTTCGCGGCGGTGAAACCGGACAACGCCACCGGCAACTTCACCAAGGTGGTGCAGCGGATTCCGGTGAAAATCATGCTGGAACCGGGTCAGCCGTTGGCCGAACGGTTACGAGTGGGCATGTCGGTGGAGGCGAGTATTGATACCAAAAGCTCGGCGACCTCCGTGCGTGAGGTGACTCAGCGATGAGCCGTGTTGACCGGACCAACGCCTTCGCGAGCAGGCTCGCTCCCACAAAGGCAACGCATTCCAAAATGAGGGAGCGAGCTTGCTCGCGAAGAGGCCAGTGGCAGCAACTCACTTTGGGTGCCTTGTTAGTGGTCAGTCTCACCGCCTGCACAGTAGGCCCAGACTTCCAAAAACCCGAAGCCACACAAATCGCCGACTGGGCCAAACCGGCCAAGTCCGCCCCCAGCCAAGCCGTCAGCGAACCCCTCAACGAGCGTTGGTGGGAAGTTTTCAATGACCCGCAACTCTCCGCGCTCACCCAACGTGCGGCGAAGAGCAACCTCGACCTGCAACTGGCCAGCAGCCGCCTGCAACAAAGCCGCGCCGCCCGCCAGGTGATCACCGCCGATCGCTATCCGAACACCGCCGCCACCAGCAGTTACGGCCGCGAACGTAACAGCGGCAAAGGCTTGAGCGACCCGTCCGGGCACAACGGTGATTCCGCCTTCAACCTGTGGGACGCCGGTTTCTCCGCTTCATGGGAACTGGATTTCTGGGGCCGCGTGCGCCGCGAAACCGAAGCCGCCGACGCCAACCTTGAAGTCGCCGAAAACGACCGTCGCGGGGTTCTGCTGGCGGTGCTTGCCGACACCGCGCAAAACTACATTCAGCTGCGCGGTGTGCAGAACACCCGCGCGGTCACCGAGCAGAACCTCGACGTTGCTCGGCACAGCCTCAAGCTCTCGCAACTGCGTCTGGCCGATGGCGTTGCGACCGACCTGGACGTCGCCGAAGCCGCCGCGCAAGTCGCCGCCATCGAGTCGCGCCTGCCGGCACTGGAGCAGCGCCAATCACAGTTGATCAACGCGATCAGCCTGTTGATGGGCGAACCGCCACAGGCATTGGCCAAGGAGTTATCCACAGACGCCGCCGTGCCGCAGTCACCCCTGCAAGTCGCCATCGGTCTGCCGTCGCAACTGGCCGAACGCCGCCCGGACATCCGTCAGGCCGAATCACGCCTGCACGCGGCCACCGCCAATATCGGCGTGGCCAAGGGCGATTTCTACCCGCGCATCACCTTATCCGGCAACCTCGGCTCGCAAGCCATGCAGCTCAGCGACTTCGGTTCGTGGGGCTCGCGCGCCTTCGGCATCGGCCCGCAATTCAGCCTGCCGCTGTTCGACGGCGGACGTTTGCGCGGCATTCTGCAATTGCGTGAAGCGCAGCAACAGGAAGCGGCGATCGCGTATCAGCAAACCGTGCTCCGCGCCTGGCATGAAATCGACGATCAGTTGACTGCCTACAACGCCAGCCAGCGCCGCCGCGACAGCCTCGCCGAAGCTGTCCGCCAGAACCAGATCGCCCTGCGCACCGCGCAACAGCAATACGTCGAAGGCGTGGTCGATTTCGTCAACGTGCTCACCGTGCAAAGCGCTTTGCTGGCGACGCAGGAACAGTGGGTGGAAAGCTCCACCGGTGTTTCGCTGGCGATGGTTGGCTTGTACAAGGCATTGGGCGGGGGATGGCAATCGGTGTATCCAGACGAGAACATCGTCGCCGGGATGCCGGGTGTCGTGAAATCGCAAACCGGCATCGACGGTTCCGCTGCGGCTGACCTACAGTGATTGGCAGGTTGGCGCGTCATACTCTCGTGGCGCTGCGGCGCGGCAAGAGGAAGCAATGGCGGTCAACAGAGTCACGCCAATGGGCGACACGCAGGACCCGTTTGCCGCGCCCGGCTCCTGGTTCGGCAGTCTGCGCTGGGTGCGCTGGGTAAAAAATCACTGGCTGTGGCCGGTCCTCGCGCTGGCTGCATTCGTGCGTTTTTACGACCTGACGGCGGCAGCGATCTGGGGCGACGAAGGTTCCAGCCTGCTGCTGGCGCGCTATTCGCTGAGTGAAATCTGGAAGCACGCGGCGTTCGATGTGCATCCGCCGTTGTATTTCATGCTGCTGCATGGCTGGATCGAGCTGTTCGGTGACGGCATCCTCGCAATCCGCTCCCTCAGTGCTTTGACGGGTATTGCGGCGGTCGGCTTGGGCGTCTGGCTGGTGGATCGGCTGGCTACTCGCCGTGCGGCATTTATCGCCGGCCTGTTGCTGGCGCTGCTGCCGACAGCGGTGCGCTACAGCCAGGAAGTGCGCATGTATGCGCTGCTTGGGGTGTTGCTGCTCGCCGCGAGCGTGGCGCTGGTCTACTGGATCAGGCGCCCGCAGCGTCATCGCTATCTGCTGTATTACGCGCTGTTGATGAGCGCGGCGCTCTACACCCACTATTTCGCTGTGCTCGCGGCGCTGTGTCACTGGCTCTATCTGATCGCGATCCGCGTCCAGCGCGGTTACCGTTTCCGGCATATTCAGCGCTGGAACTGGTGGCTGGCAAACCTGGCGATTGTCGCTTTGTACCTGCCCTGGTTGCCCAACCTGCTCGATTTGCTGCAGCACATGGAACAGCTCAAGGCCGGCGGCGATGTCGGTTGGGAACCTGCTGTTACCTTGAGTTCGCTGCCGTCGATGATCTGGTCATGGTGGATTCAGGACGACGGCGAGACGCTGCCGCTGCTGATGTTCGCCGCGTTGCCCTTGGCATTTCTGGCACTGGCAGTTGTCGCAGTCATGCGCGATCGCAGTGTGTCGCGCGGCAGTATTCTCTTGGCCTTGTACACCGGTTTGCCGCTGCTGCTGGTGTTCGCTGTGTCGTTTATCACGCCGGTTTTTATCGAGCGCTACCTCACCGCGTATGCCTTGGGCTTGCCGATGCTGGCGGCGTTGGCGATTGACCGTTTGTACAGCCGCGTAAGGTTGCTGGCGCTGGCGGTCCTGGTGGCGCTGATCGGTGTGGAACTGGTGGGCGTGAATAACAACGCCACGGTCGACAGCAACGATCAACTCGACCGCGTGGTGAATTACGTCAATCAACATTTCCTGCCGGGTGATCGCATCGTCACCAGCGATATGCTCTGGTACTTGAGCTACGTCTATTACGATCGCTCAGGTGCGAAAGTACGCCTTTATACGCCGCCGACACCGAGCGGCCAGCCGACGCGACCGAATGAATATGGATTTGGCACATTGGTGACGGGCGACGTATATCTCGACAGCCTCGCAGAGCTGCCCAGTGCTGGCCGGGTCTGGCTGGTAGGATCGGTCGACGGCCCGGACGAATTTGCACCGCTGCCCGCGACCTGGCAGGTCAGCGCTGAAACCCACGCGGGCGGGATAAAGGCGCGGTTGTTCATCCCAAATCCATCCCCCGGCTGACGCAACCCCTGTAGGAGCTGCCGAAGGCTGCGATCTTTTGCTAATCAGGATTTTCCGGACAAATCCGCCATGCCCTTGAGCAATTCAATCGGCAGCGGAAAAACAATCGTCGAACTCTTGTCACCGGCAATCGAACTCAAGGTCTGCATATAACGCAACTGCATCGCCCCAGGCTGGCGACCGAGCATCTCAGCCGCTTGCATCAGTTTCTCTGAAGCCTGCAATTCACCCTCGGCGTGAATCACTTTTGCCCGTCGTTCGCGTTCGGCTTCTGCCTGCTTGGCGATGGCGCGGACCATCGATTCGTTGAGGTCGACGTGTTTGATTTCGACGTTGGCGACCTTGATGCCCCAGGCATCGGTCTGCGCGTCGAGCACTTGCTGGATATCGATGTTCAGTTGCTCGCGCTCGGCCAGCAGTTCATCCAGTTCATGTTTGCCGAGCACCGCGCGCAGGGTGGTCTGCGCCAATTGGCTGGTGGCCGAGAGAAAATCCTCAACCTGAATGATCGCCTTCTGCGGGTCCAGCACGCGGAAGTACAGCACCGCATTGACCTTCACCGAAACGTTGTCACGGGTGATCACATCCTGCGGCGGGACATCGAGCACCACGGTGCGCAGGTCCACGCGAACCATTTGCTGCACCACTGGAATCAGCAGGATCAGCCCAGGGCCTTTGACCTGCCAGAAGCGTCCGAGCTGGAACACCACGCCGCGCTCGTATTCGCGCAGGATGCGAAACGTCGAACCGGCGAGGGCAATCACTAACAGCAGCAGTGCAACAAAACCGATTTGCAAACCCATGATCACTCTCCGAGCGGCGCCGCGTCAGCCGCGGCCACTTGCAGTAACAATCCCTTGCGAGCCACCACGCGCACCGTTTGTCCGGTGTGCAAAGGGGTGGCGCTGAGCACTTGCCAGCGTTCGCCTTGCAGTTGAATCCAGCCGTTGCGGGTGTCACCCGGTTGCACGGTGGTGATCGCGGTGACGCTGCCGAGCAGCCCGGCATCGCCACTGACGGCGTGGCGTGGACGTGTTTTCAGGGCGCGAATCACCAAAGCAATCAGCAGCAGGGCACTGATCAGGCCGAGGCCGATCATCATCGGCACCGGCAATTCAGCGTTGCTCAGAATCAGCGCGCCGATGACGAACATGATGATCCCGCCCAAGCCAATCACGCCGTAATTGGGCAACGCGGCTTCAGCGATCAGGAAGACGATGCCCAAGGTGATCAGCCACAGGCCGACCGGGCTCATCGGCGGCAGCTCAATGTCGACAGCGAGGGCTGAGCCGCTGAGCAACAGGAGCAATGCAAAGACACAACATCGGCTGTTCACGTGACCCTCCGTGAGCGTCAAAGGCTGGTTCTTTGAGTCTAGTTGAGGGTTGCACTGGCTGAAGTTTGATCAGTGTGAAGATATGTCCGGCGAGCGGATTTCCCTGCATCAGATACCTGCCGAACTAGACTGCAAGGCACGGGGGAGTTGAGTCCACGCACCACATCTTTGAAGGAGTTCAGCAATGGAACAACCCATCCATAGCTTGCCATCACTGTTCAAACAACTCGGCCTGGACAACGACCCGGTCAGCATCGACCAATTCATCGCCACCCATTCCCCGCTCAAACCAGAGCTGCATTTGGCGGATGCGTTTTTCTGGACGAAGAGCCAGTCGCATTTTTTACGGGACGAGATTCTGGATGACGCCGATTGGGCGGAGGTGGTGGATCAGTTGAATGTGATGTTGCGGAAGGGGCGGGCGGGCTAATCGCTACTTAGGGAAAGGCCAGGCCCGTGCCGTATGAACCAGCGCCATAATCCAGATCACATCCTGATCTGACTGGTAAACAAGACGGTAGCTAGGGTGGGGAATCAATTCGCGAGTTCCGGCAATGATGCCAACCCGGCCCATTTTGGGGTTGTGGGCCAGGCGCGAAGCCGCTTCGGTGAAGCGGCGATCCATGTCGAGCGCTGCGCCTGGATTTTCCGCGTGAAGGTAGTCCCAGATGTTTTCGCGATCCTGTACGGCATTTTTACTCCAGATAATCTTCATCCTTGAATTTCTACCTGCCTGCGCCTGGCGGCGAATTGCGCTTCAACTTCCTCGTTGGAAACGCCTTCACCGGCTGCCATCGATTCTCGCGCGAGGTCGACTTTTCGTTGCAGGAAGACTTCGTATTCTCGGGCTTCCTGCTGCGTGCGAACAAACTGACGCATCATTTCTCGCATGATCTGCGAGGCAGGACGATGAGATGCCTCCGCCTCAGCCATAAACTGCTCACGCAGCTCCGGTTCAAGCTTCATTGTAAAAACGGCTTGTTTTGACATCTGCAGGCTCCTTCAGCATTTTGGTAAAGACTAGGTATATACATCGTAAGTATCTAAGTTAGTAGGCTCGAGTTTGGGCGGGCGACCAGTGGAGCAATTTGTTTCAAAACTTGACTGAAATTCCCCTCCAATGCGATATTGATAGTTAGCAAACTAACAGTGTGCATTTTCTCGTGCCGAACGAACTCGACGCTCTCCAGATGAACATCAGCAGTGCCATGGTGGTGGCCGCCAGGCATTGGCGGAAGATCTGCCAGACCACGCTGGTCAACTATGGAATCTCCGAAGCATGCGCCGTCCCGCTGCTAATGATCGGGCGTCTGGGCGAGGGCGTGCGCCAGGTGCAGGTGGCGCAGGCGGCCGGGATGGAGAGTCCGTCGCTGGTGCGTCTGCTCGATCAGTTGTGCCATTCGGGTTACGTCTGCCGCACCGAGGATGCTCAGGATCGCCGCGCCAAGTGTCTGAGCCTGACTGACACCGGTCGTGAACTGGTGCAGGCGGTCGAGATCGAACTGGTGCGCTTGCGTCATGAGGTGCTCGAAGGCATCGATCAAAGCGATCTGGAAGCTACGCTTCGGGTACTCAGAGCTTTTGAGGCGGCCAATGCGCCTTTGGTGGTCAATTCTTGAACGGTTTTTTCTCCGGTATTCCGCCGGCCCGCGACTGGTTTTACGGGATCCGTACCTTTGCAGCGTCGATGATCGCGCTGTACATCGCCTTGCTTATGCAAATGCCGCGTCCCTATTGGGCGATGGCCACGGTGTACATCGTCTCCAGCCCGTTTCTCGGCCCGACCAGTTCCAAAGCATTGTACCGCGCCATCGGCACCTTTCTTGGTGCCGCGGCGGCGGTTTTTTTCGTGCCGATGTTCGTCCAGAGCCCGTATGTGCTGGTGGTCGTCATCGCGTTGTGGACGGGGATTTTGCTGTTCCTGTCCCTGCAACTGCGTACGGCCAACAACTATGCGTTGATGCTCGCCGGTTACACCTTGCCGTTGATTGCCTTGCCGGTGGTGGATAACCCGCTGGCGGTGTGGGACGTGGCGGAAGCGCGGACGGAAGAGATTTTCCTCGGCATCGCTGTCGCCGCCGTAGTCGGCGCGATGTTCTGGCCACGCCGTCTGGCGCCGGTGTTCAACGACGCGGTGAGCAAGTGGTTCGCCGATGCCACCACCTACAGCCTGAAATTCCTCAGTCGCGATGTGCAGCCCGAAGAAGTCACCGCACTGCGCATGGCCATGGTCGCCAATTTCAACAGCCTCGAATTGATGATCGGCCAGTTGCCCCACGAAGGCGCGCGACCGCAAAGCGTGCGCAACACCAAAGAACTGCGCGGGCGGATGATTCATCTGTTACCGGTGATCGATGCGCTGGAAGACTCGCTCTACGCCCTCGAACGGCGCACGCCGGAACTGGTGGAAAAATTCGAACCACTGCTGGTCGCGACCCGCGAATGGCTCGGTCATCAGGACGCCGATCTCGAGCGCTGGCAAGCGCTGAAAGATCAGCTCGAAGCCCTGCAACCAAGCCCCGAAGCGCTGGAAGATCGCAGGCAATTGCTGTTCTCCAACTCGATCTATCGCCTCGGCGAATTCATTGATTTATGGCAGGACTGCCGGAGTCTGCAAGACGCGATTCTCTGCGAGCGCCAAGACAACTGGCGCGCGGTGTATCGCCACTGGCGCCTCGGTCGGCTGACACCGTTTATCGATCGCGGGCTGATGCTTTACTCGGTGGCCTCGACCGTTCTGGCGATCATCACCGCCTCGGTGCTGTGGATTCTGCTCGGCTGGCCGGACGGCGGCAGTGCGGTGATTCTGGCAGCCGTGGCGTGCAGTTTCTTCGCCTCGATGGACGACCCGGCACCGCAGATTTACCGGTTCTTTTTCTGGACCGGCATGTCGGTGCTGTTCGCCAGTCTTTATTTGTTTTTGATTCTGCCCAACCTGCACGATTTTCCAATGCTGGTGCTGGCGTTTTCCATCCCGTTCATCTGCGTCGGCACGCTGACTGTGCAGCCGCGGTTCTTCCTCGGCATGCTGTTGACGCTGGTCAACACCTCGTCATTCATCAGCATTCAGGGGGCTTACGATGCGGACTTTTTCGCCTTCGTGAACTCCAACCTGGCGGGGCCGATTGGGCTGTTGTTCGCGTTCATCTGGACGCTGGTGGCGCGGCCGTTCGGTGCCGAACTGGCGGCCAAGCGCCTGACCCGTTTCAGCTGGAAAGACATCGTCCACATGACCGAGCCGGCCAACCTCGCTGAACACCGCAAATTGGGCGTGCAGTTGCTCGATCGGCTGATGCAGCACCTGCCGCGTCTGGCACTTACTGGCCAGGACACCGGCATCGCCATGCGCGAAGTGCGGGTGGGCCTGAACCTGCTCGATTTGCTCGCCTACACCCCACGGGTGAAAGGCGCGCCGAACGCGATGTTGCAGCAAGTGGTCAGCGAGGTCGGTGAGTATTTCCGCGCCTGCCTCAAAGCCGGCGAACGCTTGCCGGCGCCAGCTCCTTTGCTGATGACGATGGATCGCACTCGCCGTGCGCTCAATGGCCACGGCGACGATGAAACCCGTCTAAACCTGTTGCACGCCTTGAGCGGTTTGCGTCTGGCGTTGCTGCCCGGCGTCGAATTTGTCTCCAGCGCCGAGCCCGAAGAACCGCTGCCCGATGGAGCGCCCCTATGATCGGTGATCTGGACATCAGCGGCATTTTCCTGCCGACCCTGCTGGTGTTGATGGGCATCACTTATGTGCTGTTTTTGCTGGTGCATGCCGTGCTTACGCGCGTGCACTTTTACCGTCTGGTCTGGCACCGGGCATTGTTCAACGTGGCTCTCTACGCGGTACTGCTGTACGGCGTGGACTCACTCAGTCGATACCTGATGACATGAAAAAACCGTTTTTGACCATCGGTCGCGTGGTACTGACCCTGCTGATCGTGACTTTTGCCGTTGTCCTCGTCTGGCGCATGGTGATGTATTACATGTTCGCGCCGTGGACCCGTGACGGCCACATTCGCGCCGACATCATCCAGATCGCCCCGGACGTGTCCGGGCTGATCCAACAGGTTGAAGTGAAAGACAACCAGTTGATCAAACGCGGCCAGGTGCTGTTCAGCATCGACCAGGATCGCTTCAAACTGGCCCTGCGTCAGGCCAAAGCCGCTGTTGCCGACCGCGAAGAAACCCTCGCCCAGGCCCAGCGCGAAGCCAAACGTAACCGTGGCCTCGGTAACCTGGTGCCAGCCGAACAGCTGGAAGAAAGCCAATCGAAGGTTGCCCGTGCGCAATCGGCGTTGGCCGAAGCCATGGTCACCGTGGACAGCGCGCAGCTCAACCTCGACCGCTCGGTGATCCGCAGCCCGGTCGATGGCTACGTCAACGACCGCGCGCCGCGTCCGCAGGAGTTTGTCACCGCCGGGCGTCCGGTGTTGTCGGTGGTCGACAGTAATTCATTCCACATCGACGGCTATTTCGAAGAGACCAAACTTGACGGCATTCATGTCGGCCAGTCGGTGGATATCCGCGTGATCGGCGACCGCGCCAAACTGCGCGGGCATGTCGAAAGCATCGTCGCCGGTATCGAAGACCGCGACCGTACCAGCGGCAGCAACCTGTTGCCCAACGTCAACCCGGCGTTCAGCTGGGTGCGGCTGGCGCAGCGGATTCCGGTGCGGATTGCCTTTGATGACGTGCCGGCAGATTTCCGCATGATCGCCGGGCGTACCGCCACGGTGTCGATTATCGAAGACTCGAAGGTCGACGATAAACAGCAGGAGCCCGCGCAATGAGCAGGGCCCTGATGATCGCCGGGTTGGGCGTGATGTTGTCGGCGTGTCAGATGGTCGGGCCGGATTATCACGTGCCGGAAGATGCCGCCTTTCAGCGCAAGGATTTTCAGGGCGAACTGGCCGTGGCCGGCAAACCCGTCGTATCGGCACCGGTGCCGGCAGACTGGTGGCGGCTGTATAAAGATCCGCGCCTTGATCAGCTGGTGCAGCAGGCCATGGCTTCCAACACCGATCTGCGCGTTGCTGCTGCCAACTTGCAGCGCGCCCGTGCTCAGGTCGATGAGGCCGAGGCCGCCGGTGGCTGGAGTGGCGGCGTGAAAATGGGCGCCCAGCGTTTGCAGGAGTCCGGCCAGGCGTTCTTGCAGCCGGAAAAAGTCCCGGTGGCCAACATCGGCGATATCGGCATCAGCGCTTCCTATCAGTTCGATCTGTGGGGCACGTTACAGCGCGGCATCGAAGGTGCGAAGGCCAATGCCGACGCGACACAAGCCGCCGCCGATACCGCGCGCATCACCTTGGTCGCGGACGTGGTTCGCGCTTACACCCAAGTCTGCGCGGCCAACGAAGAACGCGAAATCGCCCAGCATTCCCTTGATCTGCAATCGCAAGGCACCACGTTGATTCAGCGCTTGCGTGACGCCGGCCGTGGCGACGAAACCCAGGTCACCCGTTCGCAAACCCAATTCAAATCCCTGCGCGCCGACATGCCGCGCTATGAAGCGGCGCGTCAGGCCGGGCTGTTCCGACTGTCGATGCTGCTGGCTAAACCGGTCGATCAATTGCCTGCCGGCACGGCGACTTGCGCCGAACTGCCGAAAATCGCTCAATTGGTGCCGGTCGGCGACGGCGCCGCACTGCTCAAACGTCGCCCGGACATTCGTCAGGCTGAACGACGTCTGGCCGCCGCGACGGCCGGGATCGGCGTCGCCACCGGCGAGCTGTACCCGGACATCAGCATTGGCGCGACCATCGGCACCGTCGGCATTCTCGATGACCTCGGTGACCCGTCGACCAACCGCTGGGGCTTCGGCCCGTCGCTGAGCTGGAAAGTGCCGACCAACGGCGCCCGTGCGCGCATCCGTGAAGCTGAGGCGGCCACCCAAGGCGCGCTGGCGCACTTCGACGGCGTGGTGCTCAACGCCATTCGCGAAACCCAGACCGGCCTCGCACAGTACAGCGCACTGTTGCAGCGCCGCGATGCGCTGGCCGACGCCGAGCAGTCGGCGAAACTCGCGGCAGACCAGACCCACCGCTTCTTCCAGGCCGGCCGCGAGTCGTTCCTCGCCGACTTGCAAGCAACGCGCACCTACACCGATGTCACCGCGCAACTGGCCGCCGCCAACACCCAAGTTGCGATGAGCCAGATCGATTTGTTCCTCGCCCTCGGCGGCGGTTGGGAAAGCGGACGAACGCACGCTCCAAGCCCGAGCAAACCCTGAGGCCATAGCTATGCTTTGAAGTGTTGGAAGGGCGCCCCGTGCAAAGCACCCTTTCAACGCACATTGCTAGCGCTGGTCTAGGGGAAACCAATAATGAAAAACCCTTACGCTCTCGGCTTCTGGTGCGCCCTCGCAGCGCTGGTGCTGCTCTCGGCCACCTATTTCTACGGCATCATGCTGGCCCACCAGATCGACAAGGCCATGGTTTTCCTCGACAGCGCCGTCGCGCTGATCGCGGTGATGGCAATCGTCGTCGTGGCGTGGGCCTCGCTCCAGGTGCAGCGGGTGAAGAAACGGCAGCTTGAACAGGGCAAGACCCTGGTGCTGATCTGGGATACCAAAGTCGCCCTGCGCCGGGTCGAAACCGTGTTCGACCGATATTTCTGGGGCAGCTACTGGCAGCCCGGGCGTACGTTCGCCGAAGTCATGGGCGAACTCACTGGCACACCGCTGGAAAAAAGCCTCGAAGCCCTGAAAAAGCAGTGTCTGGAACTCGACAAGCAGATCGATGGCGAAGGCTGGCATTGGCTCAACAATGCCCGCGAATTGTCCGATGTCGCCACCGCCATGGCCCGCGAGCGTTATCAGCTGGATTTCTGTGATCCGCGCGCTGATGGGCCGGGCGGGGCGGTGATTGATCGGGATTTTGAAGTGCTGGTTTATACCTGGACGGCGCGGTTGAAGAGTTTTGATCATCAACTGGATGAGATTGAGGTTCAGTATTCCTGAATCTGCGCAGAATTATCTGGCCCCTTCGCGAGCAGGCTCGCTCCCACAGGTACAGCGTTGTCCTTGTGGGAGCGAGCCTGCTCGCGAAGGCGGACTGAAAAACACCGAAACTCTTCCAGCTTGTCGACGGTCCACTCTCCCCATAGACACTCTTTAACCTTTAAACATTGGGCCGTCTTGCCTGCCCGGTGCTAATCTCCACCGCTGAATTCAGCGCAGTCGAGCCGCGACCCGGTCACGGGTTCAGGGAAGACGACCACACTCACAGCCACGGAAATCGATCAGGTCATTCATGAATAAATCAGCAGGCGTGCTCCTCGGAATTGTTGTTGCCATTGGCGCGATCAGCGCAGGTGGGGCCTGGTACACCGGCACCAAGATCGAAGGCGTGTTGAACAACGCCGTCAGCAACGCCAACAAGGAGTTGCAGACCGCCATGGCCGGTTCCAACGGCACCGCGTCGCTGGAACTGGTGTCCCTCGATCGCCACACTTTCACCAGCACCGCGCACTATCGCCTCAAGGGCGAAGGCGAGATGTTTGGCGACAAGCCAGTCGAATTGCTCTTCGTCGACCACATCGAACACGGCCCGCTGCCGTTCTCGCGTCTGGTTTCGCTGAAATGGCTGCCGGTCATGGCCACCAGCAATTACGAGCTGGAAAAGAGCGCGGCCACTGAAAAATGGTTCGCCGCCACCAAAGGCGCGGCACCGCTCAAGGGCGTGACCAACATCGGCTACGACGAATCCACCACCAGCACCCTCGAACTGGTGCCGTTCGAAACCGCGCTGGATGAGCAATCGAGCCTGAAATTCTCTGGCCTGACCATGGACATCTCCGCCAGCGCCCAGGCGCAAAAGGTCAAAGCCAACGGTTACATGGACAACCTGAAACTGGTCACGGTGGCTGAAGATCAGGCGCCGGTGCAGGTCGAACTCAACGGCCTGACCCTGGCCAGCAACCTCGCCAAGAGCAGCTACGGCTATTACACCGGCGAAAACACCCTGGAACTGACCAACAGCAAAACCACCTTCGGGCCCAAGCAATCGGTGCTGGGCGTGAAGAGCTTCGAAATGAAGAACCTCACCGAAGAAAACGGCAGCAATGCCTCCGGTCGCGCTGACTACAAGATTGGCGAAGTCAGCCTCAACGACAAGAAAATCGGTTCGGCCAACATGGCCATGAGCCTGAAAAACCTCGACATCCCCTCGACGATGTCGCTGATGCAGATCTACCAGACCAAACTGCAGCCGTATGAAAAAGCCGCTGCCGAAGCTGCTGCTCAAGGTTTGCCAGCGCCGGAGCTGAACCTCACCGAAGCTGAAAATGCCCAAGTCAAAGCCGACCTGCAGAAACTGCTGGCTGCCGGCCCGCAGTTTGCGCTGGAAAACCTCTCGTTCAACACCGCCAACGGCGAGAGCAAGGCCAATCTGGTGATCGACCTGACTAAACCGCAATCGATGGATCTGCCGCCGGATCAATTGGGCAAACAGCTGGTTGCGCTGCTCGACCTGAACATTCAGGTATCGAAGCCGATGCTGATTGATCTGCTCAGTGTGCAGGCGCAGCTCGATGGCCAGACTGACGCCAAAGCGATTGTTGATCAGTCCAAGGAAGCGGCGGACATGTTCGCTGGCATGGCAGTCGGTTCGCAGTTGGCCGTGGTCGACGGCAGCAACGTCGTGACCAAGCTGCATTACGCTGCCAATCAGGTCGAATTCAACGGCCAGAAGATGACCGTCGAGCAGTTTGTCGGCTTCCTGATGAGCAAGTTCGCCGGCGTCACGCAAGTGCAGTAATTCTGCGCTCTAAATAGCAGCGCCCGGCCTCTGGATCCTCCAGACGCCGGGCGTTTTGCTGTCTGGCGTTCGGGTTTCGGCTGTCGCGGCGCAACTGTCGTGACGATTCTGAACAATTATTGTGTTCTGGATTCTGGTCTACGCTTGCGTGCAAGACTGCCTGACTAAGCTTGGCCGAGTGCTGTCATTTTCGGCCACCGTTACGAATGGGCAAGGAGGGCATTGCGACCCGGCTGGCCATGTAAGGATGCTGACGAATGCCGCGTATTGATGTTCCTGTATTGCATCGTGGTTTACGCCCGTTGTTCCGCGTTGCGCTGTGCAGCCAATTGCTTTGGCCGGCACTGGCGTTTGCCGATACCCCCTACGATCAGATGGTGCGTGATGCCCGTGCCGGGCAAACCACGCCTGCGCTGACGGTATTGCGTCAGGTGCCGCCGGGTCAGTCGACCACCGGGCAGATCAGCGATCACCTGCAAATCGCCAGTTGGGCCGGCCTGGATGCCGAAGTGGTGCAGGTCTATGAAACCCAGGGCCGTGACCGCGTGCTGCCGGTGCAGGCACTGACCGCCACCGCCCGCGCCTATCGCAATCTCAAGCGCTGGGATCAAGCGACCCAGGTCTACAACAAAGCCCTGGTGCTGGAACCGGACAACGCCGACCTGCAACTGGGCCTGGCCCTGACCCAGGCAGACGCCGGTAAACCTGACGAAGCCGTGACCCGCGCCAAAGCGCTGGTCGCCGCCAAACCCGATGATCCTTCGCGCCGCCTGGCGCTGGGCTATGCCCTGACTCGCGCGGGCAAGCAGTACGACGCGCTGTTCGAATACGATCAAGCCTTCAAACGCGCTGGCAGTAAACCGGAAGTTGCCCGCGAATACGTGGTTGCCCTGCAAAAGGCGCGTCTGCCCGAACCGGCACTGCGCTTGGCCAATCAACGCCCGGGGCTGATCGATCCGGTCACGCTGCGCCGCCTCGAAGGCGATCTGGCCGCCGAACGTGTGCGCCTTGCCGAACTCGCCACTCGCAGTGAAAAAGAACGCTACGTCATCGCTGACCGGGCGCTGGCCGATTACGACAAATTGCTCGCCACCTGGACGCCGGACGCCACCGCCCACGACGACGTGGTGCGCTGGCGCATCGACCGCATGGGCGCACTCAAGGCCCGCGCACGCACGGCGGACGTCATCGCCGAATACCAGAAGCTGCAAGCCGAAGGTGTGAAGATTCCGACCTACGCCATGCGTTGGGTTGCCGCGTCTTATCTCGATCAGCGCGAGCCGGAAATCGCTACCGACTTGTATCGCCAGGTACTGTCTGCGCCTGACGCCGATGTTGGTGACCGTCTCGAAGACACCACGGCGCTGTACTACGCGCTGCTGGAAAGCGACCGCGCCGACGAGGCGCGCAAGGTCGCCGAAGATCTGGCCAAGTCGCAGCGCCCGCGCATCGAGCTCAAGGGTTTGCCGATCGGCAATCCCAACGATGAATGGATGGACGCTCAGCAACTGGCGGCGCAGGCCGGCACCTACGGTTCCGATCTGCCGCATGGCGAAGAACGTTTGCAGACGCTGGTCGATCAGGCCCCGGGAAACACCGGTTTGCGTCTGGCTCAGGCCGATCTGTATCTGGCCCGCAACTGGCCGCGCCGCGCAGAAATGCAGCTCAAGGAAACCGAGAGCATGGTGCCGCGTGACATGGGCCTGGAAATCGGCCAGGCGCACACGGCGATGGAATTGCAGGAATGGCGGCAAATGGATGCGTTGACCGACGACGTTGTCGCGCGTTATCCGGACAACCGTCAGGTGCAGCGTCTGGCCCGTGAGCGTGAAGTCCATGACATGTCCGAGCTGCGCGTCGAAGCCTACGGCGGCAAGGCCAACGGTGGCGGTGACAGTGATGCAGGCGCCGTCAGCGGCAGCCGCGATTTCGGTATTCAGACCACGCTTTACAGTCCGCCGATTGATGAAGACTGGCGGGTGTTTGCCGGGGCCGGTTATGCCACCGGCGACTTCACCGAAGGCACCGGTCACCATCGCTTCCAGCGTGTCGGCCTGGAGCGGCGTACCCGCGACATGACCCTCGAAGCCGAAGTCTCCAATCACGATTACGGCTTCGGTGACAAACAGGGTGCGCGTCTGGCGATCGCCCGCGACATCAATGACCACTGGCAGTACGGCGGCAGCCTCGAATACCTCTCGGCGGAAACCCCGCTGCGCGCGCTCAACAGCGACATCAAGGCCAATGGCGGCAGCGGCTTCATCCGCTGGCGCGCCAACGAAAGCCGCGAGTGGCGCCTGTCGGTCAGCCCATCGCATTTCAGCGACGGCAACAACCGCGTCGAAGCCTTGCTCACCGGTCGCGAGGGCGTCTACAGCGCGCCGAACGTGCAGGTTGATGCCGGCCTGGAAGTCGGCACCAGCCACAACTCGAAATCCGATGACGTGCCGTACTTCAACCCCAAATCCGACCTCAGCGTGATGCCGCTGGTCAACGTCAATCACGTGCTCTATCACCGCTACGAAACCTCTTGGAGCCAGCAATTCCAGGCCGGTGCGGGGACGTACAGCCAGCGTGATCACGGCACCGGCGGCATGGGCCTGCTCGGCTATGGCCAACGCTACGCCTGGAACGATGTGCTTGAGGTGGGCGGTTTGCTCAGTGTGATCAACCGGCCCTACGACGGTGATCGGGAGACCGATTTGCGTCTGCTCGTCGACCTCACTTTCCGCTTCTAGAAGAGTTTGAAGATGCCTTTGATTTCGCGTTTCATCCTTCTGCTGGGAGTGCTGTTGATCAGCGCCTGCGCCCAGCAAGCCCCGGCCTTCACGCCGCCGTCCGAGCGTCCGTTGGCGGCCAGTGAAAAACCGTGGCCGAAAAACCACGTGCTCGGCATTGCCTATCACGATATTGAAGATCGCGATCCCGATCAGGCCGTGGTGGCGGTGCGCACCGAGCGCATGATCGAGCAACTCGCCTGGCTGCGTGAGAATGGCTATAAGCCGGTCACGGTCGATCAGATCATGGCGGCGCGCAAGGGCGGCCCGGAACTGCCGGCGAAAGCGATCCTGCTCAGCTTTGACGACGGCTATTCGAGCTTTTACACCCGTGTGCTGCCAGTGTTGCGTGCCTACAATTGGCACGCGTTGCTGGCGCCGGTCGGCAGCTGGATCGACACGCCGCTCAATCAACCGGTGGATTTCGCCGGTGCCCCGCGTGCGCGTTCCGACTTCCTGACTTGGGATCAGGTGCGCGAGATTTCGCAATCGGACTTGGTGGAAATTGCCGCGCACACCGACGCCAACCACAAAGGGATTCTGGCCAACCCGCAAGGCAACATGCAGCCTGCTGCGGCGACCCGGCGCTACGATCCAGTGACCAAGCGTTATGAATCCGAGGCCGATTTCCAGGCGCGGATTCGCACCGACGTGAACAACATCTCGGAGAAAATCCGCAAGGTCACCGGCAAGAAACCGCGTGTCTGGGTCTGGCCTTACGGCACGGCGGACGGCACTTCGCTGACCGTAGTGGGCGAGGAGGGCTACGAAATGGCCCTGACGCTGGACGACGGCCTCGACACCCTCGACAACCTGATGAGCAGCCCGCGCTTCCTGGTCGCCTCCGACCCTGACGGCGAGCATTTCGCCAACAGCGTGGTCGGTGTGCAGTCCGATTTCGCCATGCGCGTGGTGCACGTCGATCTGGACAACGTCTACGATCCGGACCCGGCGCAACAGGACATCAACCTTGGCAAACTGGTGCAGCGCATGGCCGACATGGGCGCCAACACGGTGTTCCTGCAAGCCTTCGCTGACCCGAAGGGCGACGGTCTCGTGCACTCGCTGTACTTCCCCAACCGCCACTTGCCGGTGCGTGCCGACATCTTCGACCGCGTCGCCTGGCAGTTGCGCACCCGTGCTCACGTGAAAGTCTTTGCGTGGATGCCGGTGTTGAGTTTCGGCCTCGACTCAAAATTGCCACGCGTGACCCGCTGGGATCGGAAAACCGGCACCACGTCGGTCGACCCGGATCAATACAAACGTCTGTCGCCGTTCGATCCGGAAGTACGGCGGATCATCGGTGAAATCTACGAAGACGTGGCGCGTCTGACTTCGGTCGACGGCATCCTTTATCACGACGACGCCGTGCTCTCGGACTTCGAAGACGCCAGCCCTGAAGCGCTGAAAGCCTACGCCGCGCAAGGCTTGCCGGGTTCTATCGCGGCGCTGCGTGACGATCCGGCCGCGATGCAGCGCTGGACGCGGTTCAAGAGCAAATACCTCATCGATTTCACCAATGAGCTGACGGCGAAAGTCCGTGCGATTCGTGGCCCGCAAGTGCTGACCGCGCGCAACATCTTCGCCGAGCCGATGCTCAATCCGCAGAGCGAAGCGTGGTTTGCGCAGAACCTCGACGACTTCCTCGCGACCTACGACTGGACCGCGCCAATGGCCATGCCATTGATGGAAAAACAGACACAGGCGCAGTCCGGGCCATGGCTGGAAGCGTTGGTCGCAACCGTCAAGAAACGTCCCGGCGCACTCGATCGCACAGTGTTCGAATTGCAGGCGCGCGACTGGACGAAAAAGGATCAGGCCGACATCGACGGCGCGCATCTGGCGGACTGGATGAGTCGCCTCAAGCGTCAGGGCGCGACCAGTTTTGGTTACTACCCGGACAACTTCCTCGACAACCTGCCAGACCTGAAAACCGTAAGGCCTGCACTCTCCAACAAATGGAACCCATAACATGCTGGATAGACTGTTAGCCCTGCTTGTTCTGGCGCTCGTCCTCGGCGTGCCGCTGGGCCTGATCTTCCTGGTCACCGGGCAGTTCCTGATGGACTTCGTGTTCTTCTACCCGCTATTCATGTCCGGGTTGTGGATTGCCGGTGGCCTGTATTTCTGGCTGCACTGGGAACGTCACTGGCCGTGGAAAGACGACACGCTGCCGCCGCCACTGGAAGGCGAGCCGCTGATCTCGATTCTGATCCCTTGCTACAACGAAGGTGACAACGCCGCCGACACCATTCATGCGGCATTGGCCCAGCATTACCCGAACATCGAAGTCATCGCGATCAACGACGGTTCCAAGGACAACACCGCGCAAGTGCTCGACGCGTTGGCCAAGGAAGATCCACGGTTGCGCGTGCTGCATCTGGCGGAAAACCAGGGCAAGGCCGTCGCCCTGCGCATGGGCGCTATTGCTGCGCGCAGCGAGTATCTGGTGTGCATCGACGGTGACGCGCTGCTGGCGCCGAACACCGCAGCCTATCTGGTGGCGCCGATGCTGGATAACGCGCGACTTGGTGCCGTGACCGGCAACCCACGGATCCGCACACGTTCGACGCTGGTCGGGCGGGTGCAGGTGGGCGAGTTCTCGTCGATCATCGGTTTGATCAAACGCACTCAGCGCGTGTTCGGACGGATCTTCACCGTCTCCGGCGTGATCGTCGCGTTCCGCCGCTCGGCGCTGAACCGGGTCGGCTACTGGAGCCCGGACATGATCACCGAAGACATCGACATCAGCTGGAAGCTGCAACTCGATCACTGGAGCATCTTCTACGAGCCGCGCGCGCTGTGCTGGATTCTGATGCCGGAAACCCTCGGCGGGCTGTGGAAGCAACGTTTGCGCTGGGCCCAAGGTGGCGCCGAAGTGCTGTTCAAGAACATTCGTGGCATCTGGCAGTACCGCCATCGTTACCTGTGGCCGCTGCTGTTCGAATACTGCCTGTCGACCGGTTGGGCGTTTACCTTCCTGTTGTCGGTGATCTTCTGGGGCGTGGGCAAATTCGTGGTCATGCCGCAAGCCATTGCCGTCGATCACTTGATGCCGCCGGCGTTCACCGGGTTGTTGCTCGCATTCGTCTGCCTGGTGCAGTTCGCGGTCAGCATCATCATCGACCGCCGCTACGAGCCGGGCCTGGGTAAAACCATGTTCTGGGTGGTCTGGTACCCGATTGCTTTCTGGTTTGTCAGTTTGCTGACGACGTTGGTCAGCTTCCCCAAAGTGTTGTTCGGTCAACATCAGAAACGTGCGCGTTGGGTCAGTCCTGACCGGGGTATCAAACCGATCGGCGACGACGAAGAGGAGGTCATCAAATGAAAATCATCCGGACCCGCCAACGGCCGTTTCTGGTCGTGGTCGATGTGGTGCTTACCGTGATCGCGTGGGTGGGGCTGCTGTTCCTGCTGATACGCGGGCTTTGGCCGTTGATTGAAACCCACACCGCTGGACCGCGCATCGACAACTCGGCGTTCGACGCGCTGGGCACGTTGCAGATTTATCTGTGGGTGGCGTTGGTCAACGCAGTGATTCTGATCGGTTGGGCGCGATACCAGCAGCGCAAAAGCCGCAGCTTCGCCCAGCGCCGTTTGCCGTCGCCGGTAATCGACGACGACGGGCTGAGCAAGAGCTTCAAGCTGTGCGACGACCGCTTTCAGAAGCTGCGCACACCCGGGGTGATGACCATTCACAACGATCAGGAAGGCGATATCAGTCATGTGGTGACGCATTTCTGGCCGGTGCATCAGCAAGAGTTACCGCCGCCGCTGGCCCCGCTTGAGCATCCGCGAGTGATCTTTTTGCATGCCGAAGATGACGATAATCGCGAGCCTCTGCCTCGATAATTGATCGTTCCCACGCTCTGCGGTTTGATCGTTCCCACGCGGGAGCGCGGGAGCGATCAATTACCTGACGTCGTTAACCTGCTGCCAGGCCTCTTCCATCGATAGCGGCTGCTTCATCAGTTCAGCCAGTAGCGCCATCGCACGCTCTTTCTCGCAGGCAACTGCAGCAACCAGCACGCCGTTTCTACCGAACAACCCAATAAACGGCGGGTGCTCAGGCTCGCCAAGAAACTCCACCTCATCCCAATGTTCCGCATGCCCAAGGTAGTCGTAGTTCTTGCCGAAATGCCAGGTCCAGAAAAACGGCACGTCGAGGTAATGCTCGTCGCCACCGAGCATGTTGGCGGCAGCGATGCGTGCGTGTTGCTGGGCCAGCCGCCAGTGTTCGATACGTTGCGGCTGGCCATTGAGCGGGAAGGTGGCGATGTCGCCGATGGCCCACAGGTTTTCGCTCACGCGCATGCCGTCATCGACGCGCAGTGATTGATCCTTTTCCCTTGGCAGCGACGCGAACGCTTCGGTCGCCGGGTGTACGCCGATCCCCGCGAGTACCAGATCCGCTGAAATCCTTAATCCATTGTCCAGCAGCACCGCCTCGACTTTGCCGTCGCCGATGATCTCGGTGGCTTGGTGATCGTCGATGAATTTCACGCCATGTTCTTCGTGTAATGACCGAATGGCTTTGCCCACGGCGTCGCCGAATTGAGCGGCGAAGGGAATGGCGTGGCGAGCGAGCACGGTGACGTCGAGGCCGTGCTGGCGCATAGCCGAAGCGCATTCGAGGGCGATAAAGCTGTCGCCGATGATCACCGCGCGTTGATCCTGACTGGTTGCGCTCATGATCCGTTCGGCCTGAGCCTTGGAGCGCAGCACGAAGACTTGCGGCAGGTCGGCGCCGGGCAATTCCAATCGATTGGGCTCCCCGCCGGTGGCCAGCACGGCAGCATCGTAGTGCAGGCTCTGGCCGTCGCTCAGGTGCAACGTCTTGTTTGCAGCATCGAGCGAGGTGATTTCGTTATTCAGGCGTTCGATGCGCTGCTCTTTATAGAAGGTTTCATCTCGCAGCGGCGGCGTTTCCTCGGGGGGCATTTCCCCGGCGAGGACAAATTTGCTCAGCACCGTGCGGTCGTAACCGGCGTCGGCCTCGCGGTCGAGCATGACGATGCGGCCACCGAAAGCCTTTTCCCGCAACGCCGCCGCACACGCTGTGCCGGCTGCCCCGGAGCCAACAATCACGAACGTTCGTGGATCATCCGCCGGCGGGGTGTGAGCATCCGGCAGGGGTTGGTCATCGACCCAGACCTCGTCGCCGCGCAGTTCCAGTGGGTAACGCTTGAGGCTGTCGAGGGCTGGCGGCTCACACAACGCGCCGTCTTCTGCGCGAAAAGCCGCTTTGTGCCAAGGGCAAATCAGCCGTCCATGACACAGCGCGCCGTCAGCCAATGGCGCCCCGGCGTGCGGGCACTCGCCCTGAAAGGCACGCAGTTGCTCGCCTACGCGCAGCAGCACAATCTTGCAGTCGCCAATTTCAACTTGCAGGCCACGGTCTTCAGGAACATCGGCGAAACGGGCGACGCGGTGCAGGGACATGTTCGGCTTCCTCGCGGGCATTTCTCTTGTGAGTTGGCGCATCGGTGCGAGGTTCAGCCATTTGCCACTGCCACGGCACGAACGGTACAGCTATAGTTTGCAGGCCGACGACGGCCCCACTGCACAAGGTGCTCCCGGAATGACCCGATTGACCTCTCTCAACCCATGGCTGGCGGCCCTCGCCGTCACCCTTTGCGTGCAGTTTCCGGCGCAGGCCCAAGAGCGTTTCACCCTGAGCATCCCGGGTGTTTCCGATAACCGTCTGTTCACCTCGGCTGCTGCCAGCGATGCAGCTGGTTGCGGCGGCAAGAACCAGTCGCCGGCGTTGAGCTGGAACGCGGGGCCTGCTGGCACCCAGAGCTACGCGATCGTCATGCACGATCCGGACGGCCAGAAAGGCCTGGGCGTCGATCACTGGATTCACTACGGCATCAAATCCACCACGCGGCAGATCGCGGCGGGTGTCGGCGCCAAATCCGCGTTCGAAGGTATCGGCGGCACCAATAGCAAGGGCAACACCCATTACATGGGGCCGTGCCCGCCGGTGGGCGACAGTGCGCACCACTACATCATCCAGATCTACGCGCTGGACTTGGCTCCTGATGCTTTGCCCGCCGGTCTGACCCGTGCCGAGCTGATGGAGAAAATCAAAGGTCATGTGCTGCGTAACAGCAGTGCGGTGCGGCGTTATCACCGCTGAAAAAAATTTTTAGCGGCGTTTAACCCGAACTGAAGGGGCTGCCCGTCTCAGTGGATGAATGATCAACTTCATCCCCGAGGTCAGCCCCCATGTCTCTTCATCTCTTACGTCCTGTTGCGGTTGGTGTGCTGCTGGCGCTCGCCGGTTGCGGTGCTTCTTCCACACCCGATTCCGCTGCTGTGCCCGCGCCGGCCCAGCCCGAAGTGCTGGTTCAACAGGAAGCGGTGATGGCCGGTGGCTCGATGGCCAAGCGCCTGGTCCGTTCGGCGCCCGTCGCCAGTTTTGCGCCGATGCCCGGCGCGGACAGTTATCCACAGGGCTATCGCGACGAGCAGCGTGAGCAATATCAGGCGCTGGCTGACAACCCGATTCACAGCGTCGCCGAAACTCCGGTTTCAACCTTTAGCGCAGACGTCGATACCGGCGCGTACGCCAACGTCCGCCGCCTACTCAATCAGGGACGTCTGCCGCCGGAAGGTGCCGTCCGGCTGGAGGAAATGGTCAATTACTTCCCCTACGACTACGCGTTGCCCAGCGACGGCTCGCCGTTTGGCGTGACCACCGAACTGGCGGCTTCACCGTGGAACCCGCACACTCGCTTGCTGCGCATTGGCATCAAGGCTTCCGATCGCGCCGTGGCGGAACTGGCCCCGGCCAATCTGGTGTTTCTGGTGGATGTGTCCGGCTCGATGGATCGCCGCGAAAGCCTGCCGATGGTCAAAAGCACGCTGAAATTGCTGGTCGATCAATTGCGTGATCAGGATCGCGTGTCACTGGTGGTGTATGCCGGCGAATCCAGAGTGGTGCTTGAACCAACATCCGGACGCGAGAAAGCGAAAATTCGTACAGCCATCGAGCAATTGACCGCGGGTGGCTCGACCGCAGGAGCCTCCGGTATCGAACTGGCCTATCAAATGGCGCAGCAGGCCTTCATTCCCAAAGGCATCAACCGCATTCTCCTAGCCACCGATGGTGACTTCAATGTCGGCGTCAGCGACTTCGACAGCCTCAAGCAAATGGCTGTGGATAAACGCAAAACCGGGATTTCCCTGACCACCCTGGGTTTTGGTGTGGATAACTACAATGAACACTTGATGGAACAACTGGCCGACGCGGGCGATGGCAACTACGCCTACATCGACAACCTGCGCGAGGCGCGCAAGGTGCTGGTCGATCAACTGGGTTCGACCCTCGCCGTGGTGGCGAAAAACGTCAAACTGCAGGTGGAATTCAACCCGGCGCAGGTCAGCGAATATCGCCTGCTCGGCTACGAAAACCGCGCGTTGAAGCGTGAGGATTTCAGCAATGACAAAGTCGACGCCGGCGAAATCGGCGCAGGACACACGGTGACCGCGCTGTACGAAATTGTCCCGACGGGCGAAAAGGGTTGGCTCGAGCCGCTGCGTTACGGGGACTCGAAGTTGGTCGTTTCCGGGAAGAGCGGAGAATTGGCGATGCTGCGTGTGCGTTATCAACAGCCGGAGGGTGGGAAAAGTCTGCTGATCGAGCGGCCGATCGCCAACCAGGTCGCAACCGCCAGCGAGGATCTGCGTTTTGCCGCTGCGGTCGCCGCGTTTTCCCAGCAACTCAAGGACGGCCGCTACACCGGCGATTTCAGCCTGAAAGACACCGAGGCACTGGCCCGAGGCGCGCGGGGCGATGACCGTTTTGGCCTGCGTAACGAGTTCGTGCAGTTGGTGAACCTGGCGCGAAGCCTGCGCAGTTCAATCGCAGCGAACGCGCCGGCCACTGAACGACGGATTGAATAGGTGAGTCGTCTGAAGGGCTTTATCAGCCAGCTGTTTGCCTCGGCAGACAGCTCAAACGCCAGCAGCGATGAATCGCTGCTGGCGCGGTATCGCGCGGGCGACGGCGCGGCGTTCGAGATCTTGTACGCCCGTCATCGTCAGGGTTTGTATCGGTTTTTGCTGGGCTTGAGCGGCAAACCTGAACTAGCTGATGAGGTGTTTCAGGAGACTTGGCTCAGCCTGATCCGCAGCACCAGTCAGCCACAAGGCCGGGCGACTTTTCGTACATGGCTGTTCCAGATTGCCCGCAATCGCCTGATCGATCACTGGCGCAAACACGGGGTTCACCAACCGTTGCACGACAGCTATGACGAACAAAGCCACGCGGTCAGCGACGAGACGAATGATCCCGAACAACTGCTGAGCCTCAGCCGCGACAGTCAGCGCCTGGAAAGCGCTCTGCAAACCCTGCCCGCCGACCAGCGCGAAGTCTTTTTGCTGCGTGCTCACGGCGACCTCGACCTGGCGCAAATCGCCAGCCTCACCGAAACACCGCTGGAAACGGTAAAAAGCCGTTTGCGCTACGCCCAGCAAAAACTGCGTCGGCTGCTGGCCGAGGAGGTACTGACATGACTGACGCCCGCCAGACACCCGAAGATCTGCTGATCAAGCATGTGCGCGAACAACACAACGCTGAACCGTCGGCGCACCTTGATGCTTTCATTACTGATACTGCCCGCCGCGAAATCCCGGCGCCCAAGCCAGGATTATGGCATTGCTGGCTCGATGCCTGCCGCAAACCACGCTGGCAAGTCGCATTCGCCAGCCTCGTGGGCGTCGCGTTGATGTTGTCGCTGGTGCAGCGCGCACCAGAACCGCAAGCGCAATTCGATTTCGCCCCGGCAGCCAAACCCGCCGCACCGCTGATGCGTAAGCAAGCCCCTGAAGCATTGTCAGCCCCCGCAGGTGCCATGCCCGCACCCGCGCCGATGGCGGAAATGGCCGCACCGATGCAAAGCGAAGCCATCAGCGCCGACGAAGCCAAAGTCAGCAAACGCGCCGCCACCCCGGCCAATGGCCTTGACGCGCAACTGCGCGAAGTCTTCCGCCTGCGCGAATCCGGCCAGTCGCAAGCAGCAGACAGCCTGTTCAACAACCTGCACAAACGCTACCCGAACGCCGATCTCGACGCCCGACTCGAACAGTTGCAGAAAAAATGACCGCACGACCCTTCAGTCATTTGGCATTGCCCCACAAAAACGCGCACTATCGGGGCATTGCCAATACGCTGGAGGACACTGTGGCATCGAAAATTGACCGCATTGCCCAACTGCTCAACTGCCCGGAAAAGGGCGAAGAGATGCGGCGCGCGATTACCGAGGCACGTAAGGAATTTCTGCTGAACCAGCCGGAAGAGGACGTCGTTGATGAAGACGACGTTTTTGAGGACGAGGTTGGGGAGGAAGAAGATGACGATGATTACGATGAATTTGATTGGACGACGGAGTGACGTCGTTCCAGTCCTCTTTGCATTGGCCACAAAAAAGCCCCGAACTTCATCAGTCCGGGGCTTTCTCGTTTAAATCAATGGCGCACCAGGCGTCGTTTGAACTGAGCTCTGCAGACCCCATTCTGTAAGGGTTTGGTTGGTGTTGTTTAGGTTAGGCATACACGTGGGCATACACGCTGACAGTTGCTGATGCATGCAATGACTACTCGCGTCGATGCCGTGCGACCACTAGCAATGAATCGTTCAAGCTTTCTCTATCCGCCGAGAAATGTGCATCCCTATGGCAATTTGGACACAGTGCAACGCAGTTTGAAACTCGATCACTCACTTCAACGCCCAGTATATGGTGGACGTCCAGAAAGCCTGTATACGAGCGACTTGCTCCGCAACCCGGCCGTTCACAACGCGCACCGCAACGATCTATGACCGCTTTTCGGACATTCGGATCCCGAGCCACTCTGGAAACGGTCACTTGAAAACGTAAGGTTTCATCACGACCCAAGAGCGATAAATCGATACCCGGTAGATCGTTAAAGGTGTCGTTGGTCGCTATTTCGAAACCACCGGAGCCCTGACGTCGAGCCAAGTCCTCCACCTCAGGCCAATTCCATAAAACGTCGGCAACCTTGTATGCCTCGTCATAACGATCATCCATCAGCCACATGGTTGGACAATCTCCATTTACCGCATGGTTCTTTTTGAGGCGCCCTAGCTTCCCTTCAGCGATTAGCTTCGCGCTTACATCTCTTTGTCCGTTGATAATTCCAGTTATGGCATTTACAGGAATTAGGGCCGCGAATTTGATAGCCGATTCATAGCGCTGGACCAACAGTGCGTGAGTCACACCTTGAGGCGCTTCGCGATCAACGATTTCGGCAATTGTCTTGTCCCAATCACCATCGCTGAGCCGTGCTCGTAATTGTGCCGCAGAGTATTTCTCAGGCTGGTCTTCCCACCGCCAACACAAGCGAACACGGGCGGTGAATGTCTTACCTTCAGGTGTGATAGCGGAAAGAAGTTGAGAATGACCTTTACGTACATCACTCACACCATTGAAACCGATGCCTTCCAAAAAAGGTTTGAGCATTCCACGAGTGACTTTTTCAGCTTCGATGCTTTCGAGCGTTCGGAAGGCGCGTTTCTGAGGAGAACTTTCCATAGGTGAATACCGTGTAAAAGGCGGTGATGGTGGAAGCAAATAGCTTCAAGCGCTTACTGTCGATAGCGATTTGACGATAGGTCAGCCTGAGATAATTGCTTCAGGGGACGCTAGAGCGACCAAATATTGCTGGGGCCCCTGAGAGATCCTTATCCATACGGGGTCGGAAACCCGTCGGACTGCGTTAGTGGCAGGATTTCAAAGTTACTGAAATTTCAGGCATTGAAATCGAAAAAATCCTGCCAAAAAAAGGCCATCGTTACCGCATCGGTAACGATGGCCTTTTGTGTTGATGATTATGGACACCTTCGGCTGTCAACCTGTCAACCAATGTAGAAAATTCAGCCACTGCCAAGATCGCGCGGGTTTTATGCCCCGTGTCATTCAGAAATGCTCAGGGTCCCCGGCGACCTCCCATCATCTTGTGCAGTTGCACTGGTGAACTGGGTGTTCACCCGGTTCACCTGTTCACTAAGCTGGGCACCTATCCGCTAACAAAGTCCGGCGGGTTTCCGACCCCGTATATGTCTCAAAGCCTCAGGGGCCCCGGCACTTGCAGAATCTCATCGCTGGTGGAACGCGTTGCTAATGGGGAGCGGGGACGGATATCTTTCAAATGTGGTGTTACAAGTGTTACAGGTGTTGCGTAACTTCTTAAGTATCTGTTTTTAAAGGATAATATTTATGTAACACCTGCTAACGGCTTATCTCGTGTGTGGTGTAACAATGCGGAACGGTGTTACGGGATTTCAAGGTCCCCTGCTGGACAAAACCTGCAGTGCAGGGTTCAAGCTCAGACTTGTCCTACAGACTGGCCCCGCCCTGTGCGCTAGCCTTGCAGAGACTATTGAACGCGTTTTACCTCCTAACTGAGGTTTTCAATTACACGACAAGGACGACGAATGACTCCCTCTGCTCGATTGGGTGACAAGCATGTCTGCCCATTACCTGGTCATGGCACCACCCCGATTTCCTCCGCCAGTGGCGACGTAAATATTAACTTTATGGGCTCCGCACGTGTCGGGGATACATGCGGTTGTGGTGCCGTAATTACCACAGGTTTTCCATCGATTCAGGTGAATGGCCGTCCTATGGCCCACCTGGGCAGTCCTACCAGCCATGGCGGAACCATCATCACCGGGTCAGGTGATGTAGGTGGCGGGTTTGTCATGGGCGATTCTGGCGGTGCAACCATCATCAACTTCATGGCACTTGGAGCGTTCCGTCCAGACGGCACTGTGGACGATGAAAGGATGGCGACCTTGCTCGCTGACCCAAATTTGAAAGAGAAGGCTCTGGCGGCGAATGCTTTGGTTGATCCGCAAGCCACCACCGAAAAAACCGAGGCGAAGACAGAGCCAGAAGCACCCACTACTTGCAAAGACCCTGACATGATGGAGCAACTGGCCGAATACATCGCGGCTGAGATGAACCGCAATATCAAAGATCCGGCAGTCTTGGAAATGAAAGAGCTCAACAGCTTCGATCCTGAGGCGGAAACCAAGAAATTTTTGGAGCTTCCGCTCTACCTGCGCCTAGGGCAAGATCCTCAGTTTTACAATATGGCACTGGGGAAAAAGGCGAAGGCTTTCGCCATCTGGACGAAACAGGTGGGTCAAGGTCAGGATTGGGACCACAAAAAAAAATTGGCCAAACTGTTCGGTGCACCTTGGCACAAGCAAGGGGCGTATGACTTCTACTACGACATCTGGTCGAACATTCACTATGGGTATGTCGGCTTAGCCGGTGGACTCTCTGACAGCGTGCAATTGGACGGCGCTGGGGTTGAGCAAATAGGCTCAGACAGTTGGCGCTTCCTCCAAAACCCTAAGAGGTTTGATGGTCCGCGCAGGACGGAAGGCGTTGAAGGGATGCGAGCATGGGACGATGCTCCTGATCGAGTGTCGATCATCCTCGGAATGGAACTCTACAAGGAGTATCCGAACGGCGGTGTTACCGCGCAGATCATCATGGACAAGGTGTTGGCACTGCCAATCGCTGACTGGGGTACAGGAGTTCAAAAACATGTCTGCAAGTGAAAAGCGATCACGACACATTGGGCGGTGGATTGGGCTGCTTCTCATAGGTGCGGTGGTGTGCTGGTACGTAGCAATACCGCGAGTTGTCGTCTTCTACTCAAAAGACGGTACCAAGAAAATTAGTTACGTTCTGAACACCCAGCACACCATCGTTCGCGGTGAACTGCTGCCCGGAAAGACAACGGGTGACGTCGGACATATCTTTCCTAGCGATGAGTTCTTTATGCGTCTTGACTGGTGGAATGTGAAGGGGCTGAACCGTTGCGTCAGCATTAAGCCTCAATGGCCGACAACGGAAATTCATATTGATCTTGATGGCGAGATTGACTCCAGTGAAGGTAGCGGCACTGATAGAGAACGATTGAAAGCGTGCCAGTAGGATGGACAGAATGTAACTAGTGAATGCGTCTCCGATTGTATTTCTGGCGTGGCAGATACTTCGCCGATGTCTGTTGTCTGCAGGGACGACGGCATGGTCGGTGAAGAAGTCGCGTGGAGCGACAGTTATGTTTTTGCTATGGATTCAGAGGCTTCGTTTTTTAGCCGCGAGGTCACAACTCTTTGCGCTTTCTTTCTTAGCGAAACGCGATGAACGGCTAAAAGCGGTCATCTCAGCTACGCACATGAACACTAGTGAGTAACGCCTTCACTTGCAGTTGCACCTAATAAACCCTTCAAGTTATTCGTACGATCAATATTGGCATTCATAATTCACACGAAGAGCTACTACGCTTAGCCCTCCCCCTGTCATAGATAAGCAAAATGGATGTCCGTAGAAATAACGTACTAGAAAGAAAATCTGGATTAAATTTGGCTGTTCAATACGCCATGTTCTATTTGACAAACTCTCTGTAGACCACAAAAAAAAACCTTGTTAAGATCGATGAAATTTCGATCAGGGATGGTAATTCTGTGTTTAAAAATATAGGGATCAATAATTTCAAAGGATTTTCGCAGCCTCAAAGGATAAGGCTGGCACCAGTCACACTAATATACGGGCCTAACTCTTCAGGAAAAAGCTCGATCATCCAAGCGCTAATGCTTTTGAAGCAGTCAATAACTAGGCCCAGTGAAAGCGGGGGGGTGGTTTCAACTGGTGAGTATATTGATTTAGGCACTTTTTCATCAATGATGAACAATCATGATACTCGAAATGATTTGGAGTTCTCTGTTGAGTACAGCCCTCTAAAGAGACAGTCTTTAGCGGGAAGAACTAGCTTTGGAGACTCTCACAACAGAGTTCATGAGTTCACATATTCTTTGTCCGGCAGAGAGATCGGCCACGAAAATGAAAAATTTACATACCTAAAAAAAATAACCACGAAGATAGTTACTGAGGGTAATAATAAGTCTCTTTTTAAACTTTCAATGCAGTCGATATTGGATGACAAGATACAAGCTAGCTTTGTTCGGCGGAGCCTAGCTGCTCGCGCTTTTGACTTTGCAGATGTCGATAGTAGTGAGTCTTTCTGTAATTATGTTTCTCGCAAGACCGGTGTTGCAGGGTTCGATTCCAATCCCGTTAGAAAGCTCATTAATAACTTAACATTCAGAAGTGATCCTAGCTTCTGCACGCCATCTTCTGTAGTCATCAAAGAAGGCCATAAGGATGTAGATAACGTATCTTTCTCTGTATGTAACCAGACTATCGGCGAGATTGCCACAGAGTTACAAGATAAATTCGGAACTGTCGCGTATCTCGGCCCCTTGAGATTACACCCCGCTAGACTTTACGCTCCTAAAGGCGATCAGAGTGGAAGTGTGGGTAAGGCGGGAGAAAATGCGGCACGGTTAATCTATGAGAAATCGCCTGGAATGAGCGATGAAATTAATAAATGGTTTAATAGGTTTGATATCCCTTATTCATTATCAGCGGAGAATATTGGTAATGATATTACTGGTTCGGTAGTTTCTTTGCAGCTCAAGGATCTGCGAACCGGAGTTGTTGTAGGGCCGTCCGATGTAGGGTTTGGTATCGGGCAACTGCTTCCCATACTTGTTGAAGGGTTAGTCAGGAGGCATAGCACAATATGTGTTGAACAACCTGAGATCCATCTGCATCCACGGCTCCAAGCGGAGCTCGCAAACTTCATAATTGAAACTTCAAAAGAAAATCAATGGATCATTGAAACACATAGCGAATCTTTAATTTTGCGTCTGCAAAACAAGATTAAAGACGGTACTATATCTCATGAAGATGTTGCAGTTATATATGTGGAAGCAACCAGTCGTGGGAGCAAGGTGTTAGAGATACCTTTGGATAAAGATGGTGACTTTATGGTCGATTGGCCAGACGGTTTTTTTGAAGAAAGACTAAAAGAGCTGTTCGGTAAAAAATCATGATAACCGAATTCTTTTTTGATGATACATTTTTTTCGTCTGCCTACCTGAGTGATATAAATCTTAGTGTTGTGCATGACTTATTTTTAAGTAATTGGATCGATTACGGTGTTCTTGTTTATCCGGCTGGTTATCTAATAAGATATGACGCTGCTATTAACGCATTGCCTGTAAAATATCAAGCACAGTGGAAGGCTGCGTTGGCCCATGGCAAGAAAGTTTCAACCGAAATACCTTGGAAGGACATTGATCTTTTAACGGATTTCGAAGAGGCATTGAAAAGTTATTCACGCTACTTTAGTACGGCTTTTGTTGATGATACTTTGGCCTATGTATTATGTGGTAATGGAAATATCTCAAGGCACTGTAAGTCTACCAATTTTGAGGTGGTGGGCGCCCCAGCAATTACTCAATCCGAAAACTTTAAAAGATCGACAGTTTTTTCCAAACAAGATATAGCTGGCGCCTCAAATATTAATACTGTCTGGAATGATCGCTTTAAGATGCTTGCGAAGCATTCAAAACGTATAACGATCTGCGATAGGTTCTTGTTTGAGCGAATATTGGATGATGTGGCGCGAGGTGTTCATAGCAGTATAAAGAACTTTCTCGATTTCCTTGTTGTGGAGGATGGAGATTACTACTTGACGATATTTTCTGACGGGGGAGGAATGGGCTCTGAGCAAAAAATTGAAATAGAAAATTACTTTAGCACACTCTTCAAGCCAGCGACCGGATATTCCGCTAAAGTAAAGCGATTGACTCTAATATCGAACGAAAAAAAGATATTTCAGCAATTCTCACACGATAGATATGTGCGTTTTGATGATTATGTTTGTGCGCTTGGGAATGGCCTGACTATCTTTGAAAGGAACCCAATATCAAACACCACCGTGTCCATTAAATTGAAACCTTTCACTAACGCTGATGCGATTGAAAAGGCACTGAGAGATGATCCACTTTGGTGTGATGTCCCGATAAGCTAGGCTTGGTTGTCTTAGGTTTCATTCAGAGTCGATGCCCGCCACTCGCCGATAACATCGTCGGTGGAAGGAATCGGCTGCCGCTCCCAAGGTTATACTACATCGATGATAGACCAGGATGGACACTATGCACGACCTTCGATTTAGCCGTACATTTACTTTGCTACAGCAAGAGGGGCACCTAGCTAGAGCATCTCTACTGTTAGGAATGGATTTGCTTTTAAAATCGAATCTTGACGAGAGGAGTATAGGAAATTTCTATTCTGCGTTCTTTCAACTCACAATTGGTTTTGAGCGTATCTTAAAGCTTATTGTTATTGCTAATCACATGCTCGAAAATAATTACAATTCCCTAACTGATGGTGAGCTCAGAAAAAAATACGGTCACAATATTAAGACAACTTATCTTCATGTGCTTTCCATGCGAGATAAGTGGGATGCAGACAGCTCGATCCCGCCATGCTCTGGCAGTGTTGATGACAATATCCTAGATTTCCTAGAAAAATTTGCTAATAAGGCTCGCTATTACAATCTGAGTGAACTCAACAACATCACGGCGGATCGTGGCCCACTGGGTGACTGGTACTCAATCTGCAAAAAAGTCGCTTACACTGAAATAGGTCTAGTGAAACTCAATAAGGATTCAGAGCGAGTGATGCATCAGATGGATCAGGCAGGGTTGGTTGGCTACTCTGCGAGGTTCGACTTCGACGGACATCCGATGACGCTTTTCGATGATTACTGGAGAATGCATTTAATTCGGAAAGTCGCCCCTCACCTAGTTTGGAAACTGGTTCAGTTCATAACTCCGCTGTACGAAATTTTCCGGTATATCGCTTATGAGGCAATGTGCTATGAGAACTCAAAAAAACTCAAATTGCCGGTCATTCCACACCTGTATGAATTCTTTGTTTTCTCTCTTTCAACCAAGCGAGACGCACTGCGTAGAAAAACATGGGCCCGAATCTTCCTAGATTAGCTAGCTAGTAGGAAGCCAGTTCATGTGCCGCAATCTCGCACTGTCGGCTTAAAATAATATGGGTTTTCGTAGAAAAGTCAGGAGTCATTGGGCGCTCATAACATCGCTGTGATGTTGACCACGAAGTGTTAGTTTTTTGTAAAATATTTGCTAAAAAGGACCCATCTAGGCCCTTTTTCAGGTGAAGCAGATTTATTTTTTCAGCCATCCCTCGACAGTGTCGGCTCCGTGTTTCGCTTTCCACTCTTTCAGCGCTTTGTGATTCCCGCCCTTTGTTTCGATGACTTCACCAGTGTTCGGATTTTTGTAGACCTTGAGTTGGCGTGGTTTACGTGTGCGGGCTGCCGGAGCTGCACCTTGACGCTTCGCCGTGGTCTGCGGCTCTAGAATGTTGATGATGTGCTTCAGACTGAAACCATAGTGTTCAAGCAGCTTGCGCAGCTTGGTCTCGAACTCGATTTCTTTCTTCAGTCCGTCATCACCTTTTAGTGCTTCCAGTGCCTGGAGCTGCTCAGCGAGGTGTTTTTCCAGCTGGCGGTACTCTGCGAGTTTGGACATTGTCTTTCCCTTGAGTGATCGTGAGTAGTTATTAAGATAAAACGAGTTAGTTATAAGTTCAGCGCTATTTTCGACGGTTCAGTTGGTTGTCAATGTGCGTCATTTCCGATTTGATCGCGTTAATCGTCAGCGTTTGTATTGGACTGGATTTGCCCGGCCCTGCGTTGATGGTCTTCAGCAGGGCAATGAGGTGGGCCTTTCGAGTTTTGAGCGTGTCAGACCAACTGGCGCTGTTCTGTATCGGCTTGTTCATTACGTTCATCCTTACGTTGTTCCAGATTGCTCATGACTTCAGGTTGGTTCGGCGTCGCTAGGCCGTCGAGCTGGAACAAGTCTCGCGCGCGGTACTGGCGCGAGCGAGCTGATAGCTCTTCCCATGTCCACTTCCCAAAGTTCTCGCCTTGCTCTGGAACGGCAAGCTTCATAAGGCCAATCTGGTCACGGCCGAGCAGGTTGTAGTTCGCCCAAAGCTTTCCGCCCACCTCGAACAACGCTTTTGCGGCCTCGTTCCATTGCTCTTCGAGTACCGTCTGCGATAGCAGCAGGGCGGTGCGCTCTATCCCCTTATGCTTTACCTGTGCTTCTGCGATGTATTTATCTACGGTGACCAGCTCCTGCTCTAAAGCCTTCATGATCAGGTGTTGGCGACGATTGTGTTCGGTGGCCACCGTGAGGTTCTTCGCCGCCTTCTGCGCATCAGTGTTGGCTGTCTTCTCGCCTTCTGTATCACCCCAGGCGACTGCCTGCGCGTAAGCAGTGGCAGCGTCCGTCTCGGCCTGACGAGCTCTCGCCATGTCCTCTTCCGCCTGCTGCTGAATCTGCTCCAAACGGTTGCTGAGGCTTTGGCGCTTCTCCTTCAACTCCTGTTCATCAGCGGTCCAGTTATCCATCGCTTCGATGTATCCCGCCATCAGGGAATGGCAGTAGGCAAGGTTCTCGCGGCGACTGATCTTCCTGTCCAAAAGGTCGGCGTTGTTTTTGCGCGAATCGAAATTCCGTTTCAGCTCGTTGTACCTGTTGCGGAGTTCGCGCCCCTGAGTCGGCTCGATGGTTTCCTCGCTTTCCAGCAGAGCCTCAAGAGGCAGTAGTTCGGCATGCAGTTGGTCGGCCTCGCTCAACAGATGGTCGCGACGGTCTTTCAGGTTTTGAATCTCGTTCATGTGGTTGGTCTCTGTTCAATTCGATTGTGGGTTTGCTGAGTGGCTGGCGAGGCCGGGATTTAGCCGGCGCTACCTCGATCAGCAGAGATGCCCTTAGGCAGCCCGAGCCTCGCTCTCATCCATTCCCGGAATCGTTTTCACGATGTAGCAACGTTGCATGCCTAGGCCGGGCAACCGGATCGAACTCGACGCCTTGCCATCACCTCCCGGCTCCAGAACGCCGCGCTGTAGCAGCTCCTTGTTCACAGCGTTAATGTTCATGCCCCGGAAGATCTCAGAGCGCCATAACTCGGGGAGCACGTAGTAGGTGTTGGTGGTGTGCAGGGAATCCCCCAGACCGTGCTCCAACGTCTTACGAAAACCGAGTCGGTCGATGGTGCGCGGTCCATGCTCATCGATTTTTGCCGCCGCCGATTCCCAGCGCGTGAAACGGCTTTCACCAAAGCGCTCGATGACCTGGCGCAGCCGCGCCAAGATCGCATCGCCCTCGAAGTTGCCTGCGCCGCCGCGCTCGTTCATCCATGCATTGAGACACACGCGAGCAGCGGTGGTGGCGGTTCCGTCAGGCCACCCGGTGATGCCCATCGCCGTGGCCAGCTCGCCCGCTGCGGCGGCGAGACCGAAGCGAGCGGCGGCACGGTGCGCTTGTCCACTGGCCGACGCTGGTAACGACTGGGCAATAAAGCCTTCTAGCGTGCGGCGCAGGATGGCGGACCATCCGTGACGCTTACCGGGTTCACACAGCGCGGTAAGGAAGGCTGTGAGCGGCGTGCCGTAGTACATCGCTACGCGTGCCTTGAGCGCGTCGGACAGTGCTGCTGCATCTTCGAAACCGTTAAGCACATCGAACATGCCAAGGCCTTTACTGGCATCGGCTGGGACTGCGAGCATGCGCACTTCCATACCCGCTTTCAGTTCCTTGTTCGCTTCGGCCATGTGCTGCGCCAATGTTTTCTCCCCGGTGGAGAGAAACAGCAGGCGCCATTCTTGTACCTGTCGGCCCGCTTGGCCTCGATCATTGGCGCGTGCCTTACCGGTGCCGTTGCCCAGCATGTACACCGTTTCGCCAATGATGCGCGGGTCGCACATGCCGATTTCATCCAAGACCAGAAGGCCGTCGGAATGAGCGGCGGCGATGGATTCGAGTGCGTTATCGGTCGATCGCCACGAGCGCACCAGTCGCGGTCCGCCGTAGATTGAAGCGGCAACTTGCAAGTGCGTGGTCTTGCCGCCGGAGCTGTCGCCGTACAAGTGAAAGCCGCCCGACTCATGGCCAAGCATGTGCAGCAGCGGCCCGGCGAAGGCGACGCCGACGACAAACGCCAAACGATGATTGCCGACGCACAGCGCGCCGATCTGCTCCTGCCATTGTTCAAGCGTGCCCGCTTCGCTGATCGGCGGAAGCTGAGAGCCGGCCTCGTAGAAGTGCAGGTGTTCACTGTGCGCGCCGACTTGCTGCTCGGGCAGTAGAAAGGCGGTGTCATGCCAACCCAAGCGCGTGACCAGTCGTGCCCGTTGGGCGCTGTCAAAGCCGCCGAGATAACTCTGCAGGTCATTGCGTGCATTGCGTCCTGAACGACTTCCTGCAAGCCTCAGGCCCATGTCTACCAGCGGGCCGAGCACGTCTTTGCCGAAGTCACCCGTCATGGTGCGCGCCGGAATGTTCCAGCGTTTCTTGGCGCCGTCGGGATCGTCAAATTCGACCAACAATCCCCAATTCTGCCCTTTGTCGTCGCGAGTACGGGCGAGGATCTCCAATGGCGAGCACACCGGACGCGCCTCACCGTCATCACCGGCATAAAACACACCTTCTGATGTGAGTCGAAAGCCACCGGGCATCAGGTCGGTTTTCGATTTTTTCGGGCGCTTGGCTGCGGGTTTCGTCTTCGCGTCCGTCTTGGCTTCAGTTTGCTCCGGGGATGGTTTTTCCTCGACCAAGCCAAACAGCTCGCCGCTGCTTTGCAGCTCGGCGAAATGCGCGGCTGTCCAATTTTTGATGAGCGCATCGGCAGCGTCATCACCGTCATCCCATTGACCACCTTTGGTGACGGCGGCGCGGCCACTCTTCAGCGTGGGTTTGCGCTTGAACACCTCCAGCTCGATGAGATTTACCGAGGCGGCGCCGATCTCGCGCAGCTTCTCGGCAACGGTTTTCATGCAAGCTTTGCCGCTGTCGTCGTTGTCAGGCCACAACAGCACATCGCGACCCTTAAGTGGTGTCAGGTCAGCTTTATGCCAAGAGTTGGAGCCGTTCGGCCAGCAGGTCGCCACGTGGCTCGGTAGCAGTTCGGCGGCAGCGTCGGCAGCTTTCTCGCCTTCGCACAAAACTACCGGTGCGTCAGTGCGTTGAGCCAGTTCATCAAGTCGCAGCAGCGGACGTGGATCGGGCAGACCCTGCCAGCGCCATTGCGTGGTCTGGCCATCGGCGCGCCGACACCATGTTAGGGGTGCAAAAACCTTCTTCGGTTTACCGTCCTCTTCAGGGGCGAGGTCGAAGCGGTAGAGCGCCATAAGCGGCTGGCCTTGCGCATCACGGTAGATCCAGACCTTGGACGGCACGCCGTGCTGCCGATGCTTGGCAGGGCATTTGTTCATGGCCTCCGCTGGGATCGGCTGAATGGCAATCCACTCAGGGGCTTTCGTCTTGGCTGGCGCGTTCTTCGCCTGGGCGTTGCCGGGCGTAACATTCAATAGATCTGCGAGGTTGTTGCAGGCCTCGATGTCTGTGCCGCCGTCCAGATAGCGCACCAGATCAATCAGGTCGCCGCCCTTGTCGCCGGTAGCAAAGTCGGCCCATGTGCCTTTGCTCAAACTGATCTTCAGCGAACCGGCGCGCTTGTCACTGCGGGTTGGATTCGGTGCGGTGTATTCCTTGCCGCCATCGACGCGCTTGCCGTTGGGCAGCCAGTGCGACAAGACACGATCAATGTCTTTCAGCGCGGCGGCCTTCACGTCGGCAAAACTTGGACGTTTAGTGTTGCTCGGGCGTTGGCTCATGCGTCAGCCCTCGGCAAAAACAGCGCGTCGTTGATGTCATCGATCAGCGCTTTGGCCATCTCGCCAAGGTACAGGGCAGGCCAACTGAAACGTTCGCCTTGGTCGCTCATGGCAGTGGCAAGCGTGAGTTGGTTTGCGTGATGCTGCAGCTGCGAAACCATCTCCAGCGCATCCTCTACCGGCACACCGGCATTGACCCGAAACAGTTTCAGGTCGGTGACGTTTACGCGTGAAAAAGTGGCGTGGCCAAGTGTGGTGGAAGTATTCATAGCGCACCGCCTTTCTGCACAGCAGGCGTCGAGGTGGAGTCGCCGTGCAAGGTCAGCGTCTTAATCAAACCAAGGGTGCCTCGCACGTCCCAGAGGACGGCCGCGATGACGTGATTAGCTAGGCGCGAGGAGTCGCTTTCAAAGTGCTCTTCAAGCAGCGTCAGCACCGAGTCGGCGCGAGCAATGGCGCAGGTGATGGCGTCGATGGGCACACCGGCTTCTGCGGTCGGATTCACGCAGAGCAGGTCTTCGGGCAGGGCGAAACTCAAAGCATTGTTCATTGGGCGCCGCCTGCGGTTTCGAGTGCGCGGGCTTTGGCCATGTGAGCGTTGTAACGGGAGAGGCGTGTAGCGAGGCTGGAATTGGCGTGTAAAGCGGCGAGAGCCATTGCACGGTGTGCAGCGGCGCGAATTTTGGACGGATTGAGGGCGTATTGCATTTGTGAAGGCTCCTTGTACTGAGGAACCGCCACCGTCTGCCGCCAAGCAGATTAGGGTGACGGATTGCGCAGGATTGGCGGACCGGCGTACAAGGAGACCGGCGCACCCGAGGGTGCTCCTACGCAACCCGCCATAACACGGGAATGCGGGCACAAAAAAAGCGCCTGCAATCGTAATGGGGGCGCTGTTGCGCCTTGTACTGTTTGGGCCGCCAAGCCCAATCGCTGAATTTGCAGCGACGGCCAGAGAGTAACGTCCGTTTTTCGAAAGTGCAACTGCGCTGATGGCTTGCGGTTTTCTCAGGTGCGGCATAAATTGTTCGTGCATGTAGATTGACCTCAACGCCTCCGGATCGCCCCCGGAGGCGTTTTCGTTTCAGGCATGGGTTTCCCAGCGCAGGGAAAGCAGTGGCAAGAAGTCTCCATCGATCATGGAGCGAGCATCCTCGTAGGCGGCCGTTTGCTGGCCTTCGTCGACAATCACGGCACTGAATTTTTCGCTGTGGATGGCGAGGGCGCACCAGGTTCCATCAGGCCACTTCAGCACGCCCACCACGCGGTTAAGGCGTTCGTGTTTGGTTCGGTAGTGCTCGAGGCGTTGCATGTGGGAAGCCGATAGACCGATCTCGCGAAGAACTGAGAACGGCCTGAGCTCGGCCGTGTTAGCTACGGTTCGTCTCATGCTGCTGCCTTGTCGCGGGCGGCAATACGAGCACGCGTCCAGTTTAAAACTTCAGACAAAACCCAAGCCACTGGAGCGCCGCGGGCATTGCTGTCCGTAAGTTTTACAGGCTGCGGAAAGCCGCTTTCAGGCTGACTCATGAGCTTGTAAACGGTGGCTCGGCCAATGCCAGTAATGGACATCACCGTGGGAATGCGGACGAGCGTCGCAGTTGGATCGAAACGTCCCAGCTCCAGGTCGCTCTCTTTCAATCCTGACGTTGAGGGAAGTACATTTTCTTGCGCTAAGTCGGACACGGATCGTGACGAGGTAAGCATGAAAATCTTCTGCGTCTGTTCGGCTCTATTCATCAGAGTGGCCCTCGCGCAGCATCTGACGTAGCGGAACACATCTGGCTTTCGAGCCATGCAAGAACATCCTCGGAGCGATAGCGCACCCGAGAACCGAGTCTGAGAAAGGGGAGTGGACTGCGCCCTGAACTACGCCATGCAGCGAGAGTTTTGTTGGACAGCGCGAGCGCGGCGGCAACTTGGGTTGACGTCATCAGACCAAAAATGGGAGTACAGACAGCGATTTTTTTTATCGCTGTTTTTTCGGTTGCGGTGCATGTTGAATCTTGGACAGTAGTAGTCATAGATGGTCCCCTGTGGTTGTGGAAGGTCACAGGGCCATCTATTTATGCGGTTTATTCGATTAAGGAAACTAGCAAGATTTCGACGTGCAGATCTTATCCACATAACGTCTAGTTGGCAGCAGGACGGTTACTAGACGCGCTAGATCACTCCGACGAACGGTCGTCATCGGCGGGTGTATCGTTCCACCCCAGGGGATAGATCGTCTTCCAGTCGGCACCATCAATCCATTGCGCTAAGTCATGGAGGTAGACCACACGTTGCGTCTGTCCACCCCAGTCTCCTTTTACAACGCGCAGCGTTATCTTTCCCTCTCGGATTTTGCGTAGAAGTTGTGGCATTCCCAAGTGGCTAACGTATTGGCGTCTCACGATATCCAGTGGAATGCAGATGTTGCCGTATTTCTTCTTTAAGAATTCTAACGTCGGAAAATCAGACATTCAGGCTCCCCATGCCCCGTTTAATTCTGTTCAAGCAGCGCGCATTTTCAATGGTTCTCTCAGCATCGCAGTTGCCAGCAGCATGCGCTTGCCTAAGTCGCGTGTTACACCCTTTCTTTCTGTAACACCTATCACTAGGACAGAGTTGATCGCATGTTTCACGCAAAAACCCTTATAAAACAACGGTTTAGTTGGTTGCGTTACACGCGAAACACCTGTTACACCGATATTTAAAGGGTGTCAGACTACCTTTCCAAATTGACCTTGAACAATGTTGCCCTGCACCAATTCATCAAGATGGTCGGCATACCACTGCATCATGACTTTGCGCTGAGGCAAGTACACCGCCTTGTTGTACACACCCGCTATTCCTTCTTTTACATGAGAGAGCTGAGCCTCAATGTGGTTTTCGTCGAATCCCTGTTCATTAAGGATCGTGCTAGCAATGTGACGGAAACCATGGCCAGTTTGCCGGCCCGCATATCCCAGCCTGCGCAGCGCCATCAGAAAGACGGTATTGCTACGGGGGATGGTTCGATCTTTTCTCCCTGGGAAGAGAAGGGGGTATGCGCCTGTTAGCGTGCGCAGCTCCGTTAGCGATTCAATGGCCTGCCGAGATAGAGGCACTACATGCTCGCGCCGACGCTTCATTCTTTCGGCTGGAATCGTCCAGAGCTTTTTGTTGAGGTCGATCTCTGACCAGCGTGCTTCTCGAATCTCACTCGGGCGTGCCGCTAATAAGGCGAGCAATCGAAGGCCTAGACGGACATCTTTCGCGTGAGGGTAAGAGTTGATGGCACGAAGTAATGCAGGCAACTCTTCTATTGATACGTGTGCATAATTTTCAGCACTGCGTGTCTGTAAAAATTTATTGAGGCCTTCAAGGGGGTTGTGGATCGCTCGGCCTGTCACGCGTGCCAAGTCGTAGATCTCTTTGCAGAAGGCCCGAACTCTGCCCATTTGCTCAATGATCCCTTTCTGCTCCATGCCGCGCAGAAACTCCATCCATTCAAGAGGAAGTATTTCTGTGTAGATGCGTTTGCCGAAAACGGGGAACACGTGAAGCTCCAGGGCACCAAGGACTCGACGGGACGTGCCCGCTTCCCAGCTTGAACGCCTAGCCTCAAACCATTCGCGCCCTAATGCTTCGAAAGTGTTGTTGGCTGCCACCCGGTCAGCAATCTTGCGAGCCTGCTTGCTGACTAAAGGATTTTTACCAGTCGATGCGTCATCCCGCAGTTGCGCCGCCTTCTGCCTGGCTAGCGACCCACTGATTTCGGGGTATCCGCCTAGACCCAGCCAGGACCATTTTCCGTCTGGTTTTTTGTAGCGCAACTCCCACGACTTCTGCCCATTTGCCTTGACCCGAAAGTACAAGCCGTTGCCGTCTTGCTCCCGGTACGTCGCACTCTCTGGCTCCAATCCTGCGAGAGTAGTGTCGGCCAGTGGACGGCGTTTGATTTCAGTACGCTTCACTGCGTGTATGCCTCCAGTTCAATGAATCTCAAAGCATACACGTGGGCATACACGGCGTGAAGTTATAGGGGTAGACAGGGAGGGATAGCCAGAAACAAGAAAGCCCGCACAGGGCGGGCTTCTTGGGATGTTTCGTAGACTGTCTGAGACAGGTCTAGATTGCTATATGGTGCACCAGGCGGGATTCGAACCCACGACCCCTGCCTTCGGAGGGCAGTACTCTATCCAGCTGAGCTACTGGTGCAGCGGGCGACATCATACCTAGGTCGGCTCGGGGCGTCCATGCTGGGTTTCGGCGCGGATTGTCAGTGCGCGTGTCAGCTGAAACCGCTGCATTCCATAAAGCTGTAGCGTCCTGCAAAACCCTCGCTTGGCGCTTTCTCGGGACTGTTCTATGGTTTTGTTGCGGCTGAGGCTTTTGGCTCGTTGATCTGAAAAATTCCACAAACACGCCGTTTTTGTTCTTTTTTTCGAACGACCTATTGTCCTTTAACCCCTTTGATCCTACGATCCGTTTGAGATTTCAAACGCTCGTTGACCGGGCGTTGAAGCGCCGGTGTTTCGAATCGTGCACTGTCGATGCGCCACACCCGGTCACTGATTTCCCTGACGGCAGCCTTGCGAGGCGCCTTTCTACAATCATAATTTGCTCCGCGCAGGCCGCGGTGCTGTTAAGGAAAGCCGACATGCAGCTTAAAGACACCCTGTTGTTCCGCCAGCAAGCCTTCATTGATGGCGCTTGGGTCGATGCGGACAACGGTCAGACGATCAAGGTTAACAACCCGGCCACCGGCGAAATCCTCGGTACCGTGCCAAAAATGGGCGCCGCCGAAACCCGCCGTGCTATCGAAGCCGCTGACAAGGCGCTGCCAGCATGGCGTGCACTGACCGCCAAAGAGCGTGCCGGCAAGCTGCGTCGCTGGTTCGAACTGATGATCGAGAACCAGGACGACCTCGCGCGCCTGATGACCCTCGAGCAGGGCAAGCCGCTCGCCGAAGCCAAGGGCGAAATCGTTTACGCCGCTTCGTTCATCGAGTGGTTTGCCGAAGAAGCCAAGCGCATCTACGGTGATGTGATTCCGGGTCACCAGCCAGACAAACGTCTGATCGTGATCAAGCAGCCAATCGGCGTGACTGCTGCGATTACCCCGTGGAACTTCCCGGCCGCGATGATCACCCGTAAAGCCGGTCCGGCACTGGCCGCCGGTTGCACCATGGTGCTCAAGCCTGCTTCGCAAACTCCATTCTCCGCATTCGCACTGGCCGAACTGGCTCAGCGCGCGGGTATTCCTGCGGGCGTGTTCAGTGTGGTGTCCGGCAGCGCTGGCGACATCGGCAGCGAGCTGACCAGCAACCCGATCGTGCGTAAGCTGTCCTTCACCGGTTCGACCGAAATCGGCCGTCAGCTGATGTCGGAATGCGCCAAGGACATCAAGAAAGTTTCGCTGGAACTGGGCGGCAACGCGCCGTTCATCGTGTTTGACGACGCGGACCTGGATAAGGCCGTCGAAGGCGCGATCATTTCCAAGTACCGCAACAACGGCCAGACCTGCGTCTGCGCCAACCGTCTGTACATTCAGGATTCGGTCTACGACGCGTTCGCCGAGAAGCTGAAAGTGGCTGTGGCCAAACTGAAGATCGGCAACGGTCTGGAAGACGGCACCACCACTGGCCCGCTGATCGATGAGAAAGCCGTGGCCAAGGTGCAAGAGCACATCGCTGACGCCGTATCCAAAGGCGCAACCGTGCTGGCCGGTGGCAAGGCGATGGAAGGCAACTTCTTTGAACCGACTATCCTGACCAACGTGCCGAAAAATGCTGCCGTGGCCAAGGAAGAAACCTTCGGCCCACTGGCGCCGCTGTTCCGCTTCAAAGACGAAGCCGAAGTGATCGCGATGTCCAACGACACTGAATTCGGTCTGGCCTCGTACTTCTACGCTCGCGATCTGGGCCGTGTGTTCCGTGTCGCGGAAGCGCTGGAATACGGCATGGTCGGCGTCAACACCGGGCTGATCTCCAACGAAGTCGCGCCATTCGGCGGCATCAAGGCTTCGGGCCTGGGCCGTGAAGGCTCCAAGTACGGCATCGAAGATTACCTGGAAATCAAATACCTCTGCCTGGGCATCTAAGCCCGGTCAAAGATCGCTGCAAACGCAAAGGGCACGAGAGCGCTGCCCCTTTGCGTCGTTTCAAACCGGAATTTTCTCTGCGGCCGGGAACGCCGTGGCAGTCGATCATCGCATGCTGCCACCGTCGCTTCTTCCCGCTTAATCCTTGAACAACGCCGCCCGATGAGCGGCGAATGAGGACTGTAATGAGCAAGACTAACGCTGAACTGATGGCCCGCCGTACCGCAGCTGTTCCACGTGGTGTTGGCCAGATTCACCCGATCTTCGCTGAGTCGGCAAAAAACGCTACCGTGACTGACGTTGAAGGTCGTGAGTTCATCGACTTCGCCGGCGGTATCGCGGTACTGAACACCGGCCACGTGCACCCGAAAATCATCGCCGCCGTGACCGAACAGCTGAACAAGCTGACCCACACTTGCTTCCAGGTGCTGGCTTACGAGCCGTACGTAGAAGTGTGCGAAAAGATCAACGCCAAGATCCCGGGTGATTTCGCCAAGAAAACCCTGCTGGTCACCACCGGCTCCGAAGCCGTCGAAAACGCTGTGAAAATCGCCCGCGCCGCTACTGGCCGCGCTGGCGTAATCGCCTTCACCGGCGCTTACCACGGTCGCACCATGATGACCCTGGGCCTGACTGGTAAAGTCGTGCCTTACTCGGCCGGCATGGGCCTCATGCCAGGCGGCATCTTCCGCGCGCTGTACCCGAACGAATTGCACGGCGTGAGCATCGACGACTCGATCGCTTCCATCGAACGCATCTTCAAGAACGACGCCGAGCCGAAAGACATCGCCGCGATCATCATTGAGCCGGTACAGGGCGAGGGTGGTTTCTACGTCGCGCCGAAGGAATTCATGAAGCGTCTGCGTGCCCTGTGCGACCAGCACGGCATCCTGTTGATCGCTGATGAAGTGCAGACCGGCGCTGGCCGTACCGGTACTTTCTTCGCCATGGAACAGATGGGCGTTGCTGCCGACCTGACCACCTTCGCCAAATCCATCGCTGGCGGCTTCCCGCTGGCCGGTGTGTGCGGCAAGGCCGAATACATGGACGCCATTGCTCCAGGCGGCCTGGGCGGCACCTATGCCGGTAGCCCGATCGCTTGCGCCGCGGCCCTGGCCGTGATGGAAGTGTTCGAAGAAGAAAACCTGCTGGACCGCTGCAAGGCAGTCGGCGAGCGTCTGGTCACTGGCCTGAAGGCTATCCAGGCCAAGTACCCGGTGATCGGCGAAGTCCGTGCCCTGGGCGCAATGATCGCGGTCGAGCTGTTCGAAAACGGCGACAGCCACAAGCCGAACGCTGCTGCTGTGGCATCGGTTGTGGCCAAGGCGCGCGACAAGGGTCTGATCCTGCTGTCCTGCGGCACCTACGGCAACGTTCTGCGCGTCCTGGTACCGCTGACCTCGCCGGACGAGCAGCTGGACAAAGGTCTGGCGATCATCGAAGAGTGCTTCTCCGAGCTCTGATCACCCAGTGTGACCTGATCGACAAAAAACCCGCTTCGGCGGGTTTTTTTACGCCCCTTGAAACACATCGAGCGCTTTAGCACTGTATCGAAAGGCCAGCATTGGCTAAGGTTCAAGCATTGCAAGGGAGAGCGCGCATGACTGCCGTTGATTTACCCGCCGTACCCCGAGTGCTGATTGCCGAGGCCGACCCGTGGTCGCGCGACCTGCTCAAACAAGTGTTGCTGAACGTGCGTTGCGATGCGCGCCTGGATTTGTGCGCCGACGGCCAACAAGCCATGTCGATGCTCAGCGAAATTCCGTATGACCTCGCCATCGTCGATTGGGAGCTGCCCGGCGTCGATGGCCTGAATGTGCTGCGCAACGTGCGTCAGCGCAAACGCAATCCGCCCTTGCCATTCATTCTGATGAGCAGTCGCAACGACAGCGCCAGTGTCCGCGAGGCCATCCCGCTGGCGCCGACGGCTTACCTGACCAAACCGCTGAACATGGAAAGCCTGACCGAGCGTTTGCAAGGGTTGCTGCTAAATGCCGGCGAAGAAGTGTTCTGCGAGGTGCCAGCGTTGGCGCCGGGCATGACCTTGTCGGTGTTTCTTGAGCGGCGTCGTGAACAGGCTGACGGCGCGCCGTTGATGACCGATGTGCAGGTGGCAGTCAAGCGCAGCCTCAATCCCAGCGGGCTGGACCTGAAGCTGCTGGAAGATGAGATAAAAACCGATCCGCAGATCACTGCCGTGTTGATCGCTGCCGCCAACAGCGCCGCGCAGCATCATGGCGCACCAGTACAAACCCTCGCGCAGGCGCTGCATCGCTTGGGTACTGGGCAGAGCATGAACCTGATCCTCGGGTTGGCGCTCAAGCGCAGTGCGAAGCTGAGTGATCCGTGTCTGGCCGACTACGCCGAGCGTTACTGGGAGCTGTCGCTGCACACCGCTGAATATGCGCGCACTCTGGCTCGGCTGCTCGATCTCGATCAGGAGCGCTGCTATTGCGCGGGCATGCTCCATCGGCTTGGCGATCTGGCGTTGCTGCGGTGTTTGCAGGAGTGGCAGCAGGCCGGTGGTGCGCTGGATGAACTGGAGGAAGTCGGCGAGGCGTTGGCCGAGTTTGGCGCGGCGTATGGTTCGGCGTTGCGTACTCGCTGGCGGTTACCGTTGGAGCTGCGGGAGTTGATTGCGTCGGTCTACCAGCTCGGTGGCGGGGTGTATTCCCGTGAGGCACTGGTGATGAACATGGCGGCGCAGATGGCGCGCCTGACTGAGCACGAAGGCGTTGAGGAACTGGCGAAGAGCCGCACGGCGCGGTTGCTCAAGATCGGCTTGCCGGAGTTGATGCGGATGCGCAAGTAACCCGAATTCACTCACATTCCAAATGTGGGAGCGAGCCTGCTCGCGAAGGCGTACTGTCATTCAACACACCATTGCCTGATACGACGCTTTCGCGAGCAGGCTCGCTCCCACAGTGGGTTTGGGTTGAGGCGGGGCATGGGTCAGGCAGAAATAATCCGGTTCTTGCCCTGCCGCTTGGCCTCATACATCGCCGCATCCGCGCGGGCGAACAGGCTGTCGAGGGTTGCGTCTTCAGCGGTAAGGCTGGTCAGGCCCTGGCTGACGGTAATACCGAACATCTGGCCGTCATGATGGAAGCTCAATCGCTGAATTTCCTGCTGCAACCGTTCGGCCACCTGCATGGCCATATCCGGTGCACAGCCTGGAAACACTGCCGCGAACTCCTCCCCACCAATGCGCCCGAACAGATCGCCACGCCGTAATGATTCGCGCCCGCTCTCGGCGATCCGCTGCAATACGTTATCGCCTTCCGGGTGGCCGTAGGTGTCGTTGATCATTTTGAAGTCATCGATATCCAGCAGCAGAAAAGCCATTGGCGAACCCTGCACGCGGGCTTCTTCAAACTCGCGGTTGGCGCATTCGAAGAAATGGCGGCGATTGCTGCTTTGCGTCAGCACGTCGGTGGTCGCCAGACGATGCAGTTCGGTTTCCATGTGCTTCTTTTCGGTGATGTCTTCGGCGATGCCGACGATGATCACCGGTTGCCCAGGCTCGTCCTGGCGATTGATGAAGCACTTGTCGCTGAGCCAGCGCACTTGGCCGTCGGCCGCGATGATCCGGTACTCACGATCTTCCACTGCGCCTTTGTGCAGCACTTCAGCGAGGCTGCGTTCGGCGTAGTCCAGATCGTCGGGGTAAATGCTGTCGCGCCACTGGTTGTGGTCCGCCAGTAGCAGCGCGGCGGAACGGCCGAAAATCCGTTCATAGGCGGGGCTGACGTACAGCACCTGGCGGGTTTCCCAGTTAAAGGCCCAGAGCACGGCGTTGACGCTGACCAGTAGCGAGCTGAACAACTGCTCGCGTTCGCTCAGCCGCGCGACTTCGCCTTGGGCGTGCATCAAAGCCATGAGGGTTTGCGCGGCCTCGGGCCACTGCGGGAAAGATGAGTCTTTTTGGTTGTTATTGACCATCGGCACCAATCTCAAAAGGCGTGCCGGAAGTCGACAACGGCCACGGTACAACCCGCCGGGGTGGCGAAGTGTCATTGAGATAGGGGATTGGAGGGGAAGTTCCAAAGGGTGCGCCCGTGTTGCGGGCGCACCGATCAATGGCTTCAGACCGCTGCAGGGCGCAGCGAGTAGGTTTTCAACTGGTCGGCGAATTCGCGCAGGGACTGAATGCCGCTGGCTTCCGCCTCATGAATCCACTCTTTGATGGCGGCGAGCATGTCGTGGCCATTCGAGCTGGTCTTGACCCAGATCTGCTGCAGGGCCAGACGTTTTTCGTAGATTACCTTCAGCGCCTGGCTATGCTCGAGCATGTTCTGGATGCGCAAGTGGTGACGGTCTTCCAGCAGGCTGGTTTCCCGCGACAGCAGGCGTTTGGCGCGGTGGAACTGGTGACGCACCGAATGATCGACCTTGGCCAGTTCCTGCTTGACCAGCGGGCCGATCACCAACTTGCGGTACTGGGCCATGATCTGGAAGCGGTTGTTGAGGATCGCCATCGCGGTGTCCATGTCCAGACTGCCCTTGCCTTCGACACGGTGGGCGATCGGTGCGACACGCTGTACCTTGGCCAGACGCAGGAAGCTGAAGACTTTGATCCATGCCCAACCGAGGTCGAACTCCCACTTCTTCACCGACAGCTTGGCCGAGTTAGGGTAGGTGTGATGGTTGTTATGCAGTTCTTCGCCGCCGATCAGAATGCCCCACGGCACCAGATTGGTCGCCGCGTCCCGGCATTCGAAGTTGCGGTAGCCGACGGCATGACCGAGGCCATTGATCACGCCGGCAGCCCACACCGGAATCCACATCATCTGGATCGCCCAGATGGTGATGCCGATGGTGCCGAACAGCATCAGGTCGATCACGCCCATGATCGCAACACCGAGCAGCGGATAGGGGGTGTAAACGTTGCGTTCGATCCAGTCTTCCGGGCAATTCTTGCCGTAGATGCGCAGGGTTTCCGGGTTCTGCGCTTCGGCGCGGTACAGCTCGGCGCCGGTACGCAAGACCGTCGACAGACCTTTGATGACCGGGCTGTGCGGGTCATCTTCGGTTTCGCATTTGGCGTGGTGTTTGCGGTGGATGGCAGTCCACTCGCGGGTGTTCTGCGCCGTGGTCAGCCACAGCCAGAAACGGAAAAAGTGCTTCAGGCCGGCATTCAGCTCAAGCGAGCGATGGGCCGAGTAGCGGTGCAGATAGACCGTGACGGCAACAATTGTCACGTGGGTCATCAGCAGCGTGACTGCGACCAGAGACCAGGCCGACAAGCCAAGAAAACCTTCGTACCACATAGGCTATAGGGCCCTCGATAAAGATAAAAACAGCCGTTGCATTATCACTAAGCACACAGATAAAACCAGTCGCCCTTTCAGATAAGAGTCGCTGGATGTTTCTTGACCTATAATTCCAACCTTTTTGTAGGGACATGGACAGCCGTATGTCTGCCACCTATCGCGATGCCTTGCGTGCAGCGCTGCTCTATCTCGTGCTTGCCGTCGTCTGGCTGCTGGGCGCTGATCATTTATTAAACAATTTCTTCGATAACTCCGTCGATCTGGCGCGATGGCAACTGATCAACGGTTATCTTTTTGCGGCGGTCAGCGCCGGGCTGATCTTTCTCGCGCGGGCACGCCTGTGCGAATTCCTCGGAATCGGTGCGCGCCTTCGGGAACGACAGGCTGACCGCGAGCGCCTGCGCCAGGCCGCAGCTGTGTTCGATTGCACCCGCGAAGGGGTGCTGGTGACCAACCATCAAGGCCTGATCGTCCACGTCAACCGGGCGTTCATGGAGATCACCGGCTATCAGCGCGAAGAAGTACTAGGTCAGCAACCGAGCCTGTTCAAGTCCGGGCACCATCCGCCGGGCTTCTATCAGGCCATGTTCGCCACCTTGGAGTCGCAGGGCGAGTGGAGCGGCGAAATCTGGAACCGACGTAAAAGCGGCGAAATTTATCCACAGTGGCAAACCATCCGGGTCATTCATGATGACCAAGGCCGGCTCAGTCATTACGTTGCGGTGTTCTCCGACATCAGCGCAATCAAGGATTCCGAGCATGAGCTCAACCACCTTGCGCACCACGATCCGTTGACCGACTTGCCTAATCGTCTGCTGTTCAGCGACCGTGCCGAGCAGGCGCTGGCCTCAGCGCAAATTCACAAGCGTGGCTGTGCGCTGCTCATGCTTGATCTCGATCACTTCAAGATGATCAACGACAGCCTTGGCCATAACGTCGGTGATCGCTTGCTCAAGGCTGTGGCGGAGCGTTTGCAGACGCTGTTCGGCCCCGGAATTACGTTGGCGCGGCTCGGTGGCGATGAGTTCGCGGTACTCGCGGAAAGTTGTCCACAGCCGGGACAGGCAGCGGCGTTGGCGCAGCGCATTCTCGATGCACTCAAGGAGCCGTTTCGCATCGAGGGTCACGAACTGTTCATCAACGCCAGCATCGGCATCAGCCTGTTCCCCAGCGATGCATTGAGCGCCGAGCAACTGTTGCGCAATGCCGATGCGGCGCTGTTCAAGGCCAAGAGCAGCGGCCGCAACGGTTACGCCTTGTACACCGAAGAGCTGACCGCCCACGCCCAACAACGGGTGGAAATCGCTTTCGAGCTGCGCCGCGCACTGGAACAGCAAGAGCTGCGCGTTTACTACCAACCGGTGCATGACCTGAAAACCAGTCGCCTGATCGGCGTCGAAGCCCTGGTGCGCTGGCAGCATCCGCAGCGCGGTCTGGTGTCGCCGGCGGAATTCATTCCGATTGCCGAGCGCACCGGGCTGATCGCCGAAATCGATGCCTGGGTGATGCAGCAGGCGTGTCGGCAGATGTGCCAGTGGCAGCAAGCCGGAATCGTGCTGTCGTTTGTCGCGGTGAATGTGTCGTCGCGCTTGTTCGCCCGGCGAGAACTGTTTCAGCAGGTGGCGCAGGTGCTGCACGACACTGGATTGGATCCGGCGTATCTCGAACTGGAAGTCACCGAAAGTGCGGTGATGGACGATCCAGAAGTGGCGCTGGAGCAGATGCATCGTTTGCGCGAGTTGGGCATTCGCTTGGCCATCGATGATTTTGGCACCGGTTACTCATCACTGTTGCGGCTCAAGCGCTTGCCGGTGCAGAAGCTGAAGATCGATCAGGGTTTTGTCGCGGGGTTGCCGTGGGATGAGGATGACGCGGCGATTGTCCGGGTGATCATCGCGCTGGCGCGGAGCATGGGCATGCAGGTGCATGCCGAGGGTATCGAGCAGGTCGAGCAGGCGGCGTTTTTGCTTGAGCAGGCATGCGATCTGGGACAGGGGTATTGGTTTGGGCGGCCGAGTCCGGCGCAGGAGATAGATTGGGCGAGAGCACCGCTGATTGGATAAAGCAGAGCAAATTTATCCGCGCGCTGTACGCGGGAATACCATTTGCGACGCTCTGCGTCCCTCAAAATCGCGCCGCAGAGCGCCGCCGGCTGCACTCCCACGCACAGCGTGGGAACGATCAGTTTTTCAGTTATATAAACATTCTTAAATAGTCTTTTTAAGAATATCCATGCCTCTCTTATATTGCTCCTACGCCGAACGCAGTGCCGCCCACTGCCAGGCAAATCCCATTCAAAGGAGCAGCACCATGAGCGCATCCCTTCGCAGCGTTGACGGTCAGGACGAGAGCACCATCTTGCGTGAAATCCAGAGCGCCTTGCGCGATCTGCGTTTCGGCGCGGTGGAGATCACTGTGCATAACGCGCAAGTCGTGCAGATCGAACGCAAAGAAAAATTCCGTTTGCAGCAACCGGGTAAACAACCGGGCTAAAAAGATCGCAGCCTAGGTCAGCTCCTGCGGGGGATTGATGCAGGAGCTGCCGAAGGTTCGGGCCGCGATCGGACGATCTTTGAACCGGCAACACGATTTCCGAAATACATAAGAAAAAGCCACCACCAGAATTCCAGGAGCTTTCACCATGTCGTCGATTCGCCGTTACGCTTTGGCCGCCCTGGCCAGCGCTGTGTTTGCCGGTTCCGCGGTTGCCAAGGATTACGAGCTGCTCAACGTGTCCTATGACCCGACGCGCGAGCTGTATCAGGACTACAACGCTGAATTCATCAAGTTCTGGCAGAAAGATCACGCCGGCGACACCGTGAAAATCCAGCAATCCCATGGCGGTTCGGGCAAACAGGGCCGCGCGGTCATCGACGGTCTGCGCGCTGACGTGGTGACTCTGGCACTGGCCGGCGACATCGACGAAATCGCCAAACTCGGCAAGACCCTGCCCGCCGACTGGCAGAAGCGTCTGCCGGAAGCGAGCACGCCGTACACCTCGACCATTGTGTTCCTGGTGCGCAAGGGCAACCCGAAAGGCATCAAGGACTGGGGCGATCTGGTCAAGAACGACGTCTCGGTGATCACGCCGAACCCGAAAACCTCCGGCGGTGCGCGCTGGAACTTCCTCGCCGCATGGGCTTACGGCCTGAAAGCCAACGGCGGTGACGAAGGCAAAGCCAAAGAATACGTACAGACCCTGTTCAAGCACGTACCGATCCTCGACACCGGTGCGCGCGGTTCGACCATCACTTTCGTCAACAACGGTCAGGGTGACGTGTTGCTGGCTTGGGAAAACGAAGCGTTCCTGGCCCTGAAAGAAGATGGCGGCGCCGACAAGTTCGACATCGTCGTGCCTTCGCTGTCGATCCTCGCCGAGCCGCCAGTAGCCGTAGTCGACAAGAACGCCGAGAAAAAGGGTAACGAGCAGATCGCCGAAGCCTACCTGAAGCACCTGTACAGCCCGGCCGGTCAGGAAATTGCTGCGAAGAACTTCTACCGTCCGCGTGACAAAGACGTGGCCGCGAAGTACGCCCAGCAGTTCCCGAAACTGGACCTGGTGACCATCGACAAGGACTTCGGCGGCTGGAAAACCGCGCAGCCGAAATTCTTCAACGACGGTGGCGTGTTCGACCAGATTTATCAGGCGCAGTAATCTTCAATAGCCATAAACGAGCCCCGGATTTACCTTCGGGGCTTTGCGCGTTCTCAACCAAGGACTTTTATGTCGCGTCGTATCTCCCCCGTCATACCCGGCTTCGGGCTGACGCTGGGCTACACCTTGGTGTACCTCAGCCTGATTGTGCTTATCCCGCTGGCGGCGATGTTCGTCCACGCCGCGCAACTCACCTGGGATCAGTTCTGGACGATCATTTCCGCGCCACGGGTGCTGGCTGCTTTGAAGCTGAGCTTCGGCACTGCGCTGTGTGCCGCTATCATCAACGGCATCATCGGCACGTTGCTGGCGTGGGTGCTGGTGCGCTACACCTTCCCGGGGCGCAAGGTGATCGACGCGATGATCGATCTGCCATTCGCGCTGCCGACCGCCGTGGCCGGTATCGCGCTGACCGCGCTGTACGCGCCGGCCGGTCTGGTCGGCCAATTCGCCGCTGACCTCGGTTTCAAAATCGCTTACACCCCACTCGGTATCACGTTGGCGCTGACCTTCGTCACCCTGCCGTTCGTGGTGCGCACGGTGCAACCGGTGCTGGCCGACATTCCCCGTGAAGTCGAAGAAGCCGCGGCGTGCCTCGGTGCGAAGCCTTTGCAGGTGTTCCGCCATATTCTCGTCCCCGCGCTGCTGCCCGCCTGGCTGACCGGTTTTGCTCTGGCTTTCGCGCGAGGCGTTGGCGAGTACGGTTCGGTGATTTTCATCGCCGGCAACATGCCGATGAAAACCGAGATCCTGCCGCTGCTGATCATGGTCAAACTCGACCAATACGATTACACCGGCGCTACCGCCATCGGCGTGCTGATGCTGGTGGTTTCCTTCGTCCTGTTGCTGCTGATCAACTTGCTGCAGCGGCGCATCGAAACCCCATAAGGAGGCGCGAACATGTCCCAATCGTCTATTGCGGCCGCCTCTTCGGCCAACGCTGCACGCCGTGGCAGTGCCACTTCGCGCAGAGTGCTGATCGGCCTTGGCTGGCTGGTGTTTTTCCTGTTTCTGCTGTTGCCGTTGTTCATCGTCGTATCGCAGGGTTTGAAGAATGGCCTCGGCGCATTCTTCACCGCGATCTTTGAACCGGATGCCCTGTCGGCACTGAAACTCACCGTATTCGCCGTGCTGATTTCGGTGCCGCTGAACCTGGTGTTCGGCGTCAGCGCCGCGTGGTGTGTGAGCAAATACTCGTTCCGTGGCAAGAGCATGCTGGTGACGCTGATCGACCTGCCGTTCTCGGTGTCGCCGGTGATCGCCGGTCTGGTCTACGTGCTGATGTTCGGCGCGCAGGGCCTGTTCGGGCCGTGGTTGCAGGATCACGACATCCAGATCGTCTTCGCCCTGCCGGGCATCGTACTGGCGACGATCTTCGTCACCGTGCCGTTCGTGGCCCGCGAGCTGATCCCGCTGATGCAGGAACAAGGCACGCAGGAAGAGGAAGCCGCGCGTTTGCTCGGCGCTAACGGCTGGCAGATGTTCTGGCACGTGACCGTGCCGAACATCAAGTGGGGCCTGATCTATGGTGTGGTGCTGTGTACCGCGCGGGCCATGGGAGAATTCGGTGCGGTGTCGGTGGTGTCCGGGCACATTCGCGGGGTGACCAACACCCTGCCGCTGCACGTTGAGATCCTCTACAACGAATACAACCACGTGGCCGCGTTCGCCGTGGCGAGCCTGTTGCTGATCCTGGCGCTCTTCATCCTGCTGGCCAAGCAGTGGAGCGAAAACCGTATCAACCGCCTGCGCGCCAGCGCCGCGGAGGAATAATTCATGTCGATCGAAGTGCGTAACGTCAGCAAGAATTTCAATGCGTTCAAGGCGCTGGACAACATCAGCCTGGACATCCACAGCGGTGAACTGGTCGCGCTGCTCGGCCCATCGGGCTGCGGTAAGACCACGCTGCTGCGGATCATTGCCGGTCTGGAAACCCCGGATCAGGGCAACATCGTTTTCCACGGTGAAGACGTTTCCGGCCACGATGTGCGTGATCGCAACGTCGGTTTCGTGTTCCAGCACTACGCGTTGTTCCGCCACATGACCGTGTTCGACAACGTCGCGTTCGGCCTGCGCATGAAGCCGAAAAACCAGCGCCCGAGTGAAAGCCAGATCGCGACCAAGGTTCACGAACTGCTGAACATGGTGCAGCTGGATTGGCTGTCGGATCGTTATCCGGAGCAGTTGTCCGGTGGACAGCGCCAGCGCATCGCTTTGGCCCGTGCCTTGGCGGTCGAGCCGAAAGTACTGCTGCTCGATGAGCCATTCGGCGCGCTCGATGCCAAGGTGCGTAAGGAGCTTCGCCGCTGGTTGGCGCGGTTGCACGAAGACATCAACCTGACCTCGGTGTTCGTGACCCACGACCAGGAAGAGGCGATGGAAGTCGCCGACCGTATCGTGGTGATGAACAAAGGCGTGATCGAGCAGATCGGCTCACCGGGCGACGTCTACGAAAACCCGGCCAGCGATTTTGTTTATCACTTCCTTGGGGATTCGAACCGCTTGCTATTGAGCGACGACAATCACGTGCTGTTCCGTCCGCATGAAGTGTCGTTGTCCAAACACGAACTGGAAGATCACCATGCGGCAGAGGTGCGTGATATCCGGCCGTTGGGCGCGACTACGCGGGTGACGCTGAAGGTTGAAGGGCAGACTGATTTGATCGAGGCCGAAGTGGTGAAAGACCACGACAGCCTGATCGGCTTGGCCAAGGGTGAAACTCTGTTCTTCAAGCCGAAGGTCTGGCAGAAAGTCGCCAGCCTCTAAAGTCAAAAGCTTCGCGAGCAGGCTCGCTCCCACATTTGGAACGCATTCCATTGTGGGAGCGAGCCTGCTCGCGAATGCGGTCTAGACAGCCGCACGATTCGGATTGACCCGCACCACCCCCGCCCGCGCCTCGATCTGCTCTTTCAGCTCATGCCGCATCCCCAGCACGAACGCCAACTCGGCCACGACAAATAACGGCCCGACAATCAGCCCCGACACATCATCGACAAACGCCGGTTTGCGCCCTTCATAGTGATGCCCGACAAACTGGATCACCCAGCCGACCACAAACATCGCCAGACCACTGCTTAGCCAGACCATGGTGCTCTGCTGCGCCAGCACATGCCCGGCCCAGACCGACAAGCCCATCAGCACGGTCATTAACACGCCCAGCTTCACTTCCAGTCGCAGGTAAAACCACGCCGAGGCCAGCGCCACGACAACCGCGGGAGATATCCATAAGCCGTCCAGCGACCATTCCGGACGCGACAACAAAACCGCCACCGCCACCACAATCAGCGGAATGCCGATAAAGTGGCTGGCGATGTTGCGCGGGTCACGGTGGTAGGCGGCGTATTGACTGAGGTGGTCGACGAGGCTTTTCATTGTTGTTCCTCCGGTAGGGTTGATCGCATCATCCCTCGGGATCAGGGTTCGCTCTGTCAGGCAGGCGACAGTCCAGGAGTGTTTATGCAAATTCGTTCGCGATTGATGACCGGCCAGTGGTTCAGTCATCTACCGGGGTCCTTTCAGGATAGCCTGCTGGCGGCGGCCCGGGAGCGGCGGCTGACGGCAGGGCAGCGCTTGTTTCAGCGTGGTGATGCGCCGTGCGGCTTGTACGCGGTGCTCGATGGCGCCGTGCGCATCGGCGCGGTAAGCGAACAGGGCAAGGAGGCGTTGTTGAGTCTGGTGGAGGCGCCGCACTGGTTCGGCGAAATCTGCCTGTTCGATGGTCAGCCGCGTACCCATGACGCTTATGCCGTTGGGCCGTGCACGTTGCTGAATATTCCGCAGGCGACGTTGCTTAAACTGCTAGACGAACATCCGGTGTATTGGCGACATCTGGCGCTGCTGATGAGCCACAAACTGCGCCTGGCCTTCATCAACCTCGAACAACTGAGCCTGCTGCCAGCGCCGGCACGTCTGGCTCATCGCTTGCTGATGATCGCTGAAGGCTACGGCGAACTCGACGCGCCACGCCGTGTGCTGCAACTGCCGCAGGAGCAGTTGGCGTCGATGCTGTCGCTGTCGCGGCAGACCACCAACCAGATCCTCAAGGATTTCCAGGGACAAGGGATTATCGGACTCGGGTATGGCGAGATTGAAATCCTTGATGCCGCGCGGTTGCGCGCCATGGCCACGATCTGACGGGCACCTGAAATCCCTGTGGGAGCGAGCCTGCTCGCGAAAGCGGTGGGTCATTCAACGGTGATGTTGACTGGCCCAACGCCTTCGCGAGCAGGCTCGCTCCCACATTTTTGATCTGTGCTGGTTTTACGAACCGCGATAGGTCGAGAAGCCGTACGGGCTGAGCAGCAGCGGGATGTGGTAGTGCTGATCGGTCTGCTTCACTTCGAAGATCACCGGAATCTCCGGGAAGAAGGTGTCGTGTTTGACCTTCTTGAAGTATTCGCCGGTTTTGAACACCACCCGGTATTCACCTGCTTCAAAAGGCTGTTTGGCCGGGAACAGCTCGGCAATCCGCCCTTGCTCATTGGTCGTGCCCTGAGCCAGCGGCTGCCAGTTTTCGCCGACGTGTTTCTCCAGCGTCACATTGATGCCCGGCGAAGGCAGGCCGTTTTCCAGATTGAGCACGTGCACGCTCAACGGGTTGCCAGCGGCCAGCGCCAGGCTTGAGAAAGCACTCAGGCCGAGCGCGGCGATGGTCATGCGCAAAGTTTTCATCGATGCATCTCCTTATTGGGAACGGGTAGTGGCCAGACCGGTTTTCTCGGCAGCCTTGATCGCACAGTTTTCGTCTTGCTCGCCGCCGCCGGAACCAGCAACGCCCATGGCGCCCACCAGTTCAGTGCCAAGGAACAGCGGAGTCCCGCCGCCGAGCAACAGCAACTCGTCGAGGGTGTTGAGGTTGGCGGTTTCTGGATTGCTGCGAGCGCGCTCGGCAAACAAACGCGTGGCGGTTTTGGTCGACAGCGCGGTGTAGGCCTTGCGTTGGCTGGCAGCGGTGTTGTGCGGGCCGACACCATCGCCGCGCAAGGTCACCAGCAGATTGCCGCCCCGATCGAGCACCGAGACCGTGCCGGTGCAGTTGTCCATCGCGGAGTCGGCGAGCAGACGTGCGGTTTTCAGGTCGAGGTCGGCGTGGCGCGGCAATTCCGGGCCAGCGAACACGCTGGCACTGAGGCCGAGGGCCAGGCTGGCTACAAGGTATTTGACGGTCATGGGCAGGCTCCAAAAGCTGAGGTCGCCACCTTAATTGGCGGTCCTCGTCAGAACCTCGTCAGTCTGATTACAAGTTTGTAATGGGCAACGCCGCCGAAGGCGCCTAGCCTGTGTGTCTGAATAATCGAGGTGTGCCATGCGTTTGCTGGTCGTAGAAGATGAAGCCAAAACCGCGAATTTCCTCGCCAAAGGCCTGGGCGAGTCGGGTTTTGCCGTGGACGTGGCGCTCAATGGTCTCGATGGCCGTTACTTTATCGAGCAGCAGGAATATGACCTGATCATCCTCGACGTGATGCTCCCCGGCCTCAACGGCTGGCAATTGCTGCAACTGATCCGCCAGCGCGGCGCCACGCCGGTGCTGTTCCTGACCGCCAAGGACGCCATCGAAGACCGTGTGCGCGGCCTCGAACTGGGCGCCGACGATTACTTGCTGAAACCCTTTGCCTTCGCCGAACTGCTCGCGCGCGTACGCACCTTGCTGCGACGCGGGCCGATGCGCGAAGCCGAGTCGTACAGCATCGCCGATCTGGAAATTGACGTGCTGCGCCGCCGCGTCAGCCGCAATGGCCAGCGCATCGCCCTGACCAACAAGGAGTTCGCCCTGCTGCAACTGCTCGCCAGTCGCCAGGGCGAAGTGCTGTCGCGCACGCTGATTGCCTCGCAGGTGTGGAACCTGAATTTCGACAGCGACACCAACATGGTCGAAGTCGCGGTGCGCCGTCTGCGTTCGAAAGTCGATGATCCGTACATGCCGAAACTGATTCACACCGTGCGCGGCGTCGGTTATCAGCTGGAAGCTCCCGACGATGCGCTCTAGGTCGATCGCCTGGCGCTTGGCGCTGGCGTTCGCCTTGGTCTGCGCTTTGGTGCTGAGCGCGATTGGCGTGTTTCTCTATCGCTCGCTGGCCTCGGAAATCGCCTACCGCGACGACCTCGCGTTGCTCGGTCGACTGGAGCAAGTGCGCGCGCTGCTCGCCGACAGCGACAGCCTCGGCGCCTTGCAGGCACGGCCCCGGCTGTATCAGAACATGCTCGGCAATCTCGACAGCCTGTTGCTGGTGCGCCGCGCCGATGGTTCCAGCGTGATCGCCATCAATCCACGTCAACGCGAATTGCCGACGCTGAACGCGATCCCCCGCGAGCAAACCCCGCAGCGCCGCGACGTGCTGACGTGGCAAGCGCCAGACGGTGCCGAGTTGGCGCTGTTATCCGGTGAAGCCCAAGGGCCGAACGGCGAACCGCTGACGGTCATCGCTGGCAAGGTGCTTAGCGAGCGCGAGCAGATGCTCGGCAGCTATCGCCTGCGCCTGTACCTGTCGGTTGGGCTCGGCGCGTTGCTCGCTTTTGCCTTGGGCTTGGTGTTGTTGCGCCGGGGCCTGCAACCGTTGCGACAGTTGAGTGAAGCGGTGCGAGGCATTGATTTACGCAGCCTCGATCAACGCCTGCCCGCCCAGGGCACGCCCGCCGAACTGCTTGAACCGGTGCAGGCGCTCAACGGCATGCTCGCGCGGCTGGACGACAGCGTGCAGCGCCTGTCGCAGTTCTCCGCTGACCTCGCCCACGAGATTCGTACGCCGCTGCACACTTTGTTGGCGAGCAACGGTCAGGCGCTGAATCATCCGCGCAGCACGGCGGAATATCAGGAAGTGCTGGCGTCGAACATGGAAGAGTTCGAACGGCTCAAGCGCATGGCGGAGAACCTGATGTTCCTTGCCCGCGCCGAACAGGCCGAGAGGGCGCTGAATCTGCAAACACTGGATCTGCGCAGTGTTGGTGGTGAGCTGTGTGATTATTTTGAAGCGTTGGCGGACGACCGTGAGTTGCGCCTGGACAATCAATTGCACGGTGAATTGCTTGCCGATCAGCAGTTGCTGCAACGGGCGCTCGGCAATCTGTTGGCTAATGCAGTGCGTCATGCCGATCCCGGATCCGTAATCAGCCTGCGTCGCCGTGACGAGGCGCAATGTTGCTGGCTGCAGGTGCATAACCTCGGGCCGACCATTGCGTCGGAGCATCTGGGCAAGCTGTTCGACCGTTTCTATCGCGTTGACCCTTCGCGGGCAGAGCCGGGGGATTCCGGTGGGCTGGGGTTGGCGATCGTGCAGTCGATCATGCAGTTGCATGGCGGGCAGGTGAAGGTGAGCAGTGATGCTGATGGCACCGTTTTTGAGCTGGGTTTTGATTTGAACAGTTGATTCCTTCTTGCCCATTGCGAAATAGGCTAATCTTGTCCACTGACTGCATCAAATGCGATGCAAATTAAGCAAATATTTCGATTTGCACTGTATTTGATGCAGGAAATTTAATGGAACAGCTTGGCGAATTGATCAAAGCCCTGCGCAAGGCGAACAAAATGACTCAGCAGGCACTGGCTCAGCAATATGGAATGAGCCGCGCGACGATTTCGGGGATCGAAAACAACACTATTTCGGAAATCGGCCTGCGCAAAGTCGAAGCGATCCTCAACGGGTTTGGCTATGAGCTGACTGCGGTTCCGCGTCAGTCTCGTCGACCGACACTCGATACGCTGCAAAAGGTCAACTTCCATGACTGAGTCGTCAGATCGATTAAATGTCTGTGTCGGCGGGCAAGCGGTGGGAACGTTGGCGCGCGGGCAAGATCGAGTCGACAGCGTCTTCAGTTACCGCGAAGCAGCCACTGCTGAAAATGCCGTGTCACTGACAATGCCGTCCCGGCTGGAAAGTTACGGTTGGGAGCATGGCATCCACCCGGTTTTCGAGATGAATCTGCCCGAAGGCGCGCTTCGGGATGAGCTGGTTCGGCGCTTCAGTAAGGCGGTTCGCGGCTTCGATGACTTCGCTTTGCTGGCTATTGTCGGCCCCTATCAGCTCGGTCGGTTATCCATTGCCAGCGCATCGATGACTGATCGGCCGCCCGAAACGTCTCTGGCCGATCTGCTGGTGCACGATGGTGCGCAAGGCTTGTTTGAGGATCTGTTGCAAACCTATGGCCAGTATTCCGGAGTGTCTGGGGTGCAGCCTAAAGTGCTGGTACGTGACAGTGGGGCTGCGATTGATCGTCTGACGCATCGGGGATCGACCCATTTGGTCAAAGCTTTTCGGGCTGATGAATATCCGCACTTGGCGACCAACGAATACTTCTGCATGCGTGCCGCGCAACACTGCGGGCTGGAAGTGCCAAAGTTCGAACTCAGCGAACATGGCAAGTTTCTGGTTATCCAGCGCTTTGATTTGAGCACTTCGGGCTACTTGGGTTTTGAGGACTTCTGCGTGCTCAACGGTTGGCCGTCGAAAGCCAAATACGACGGTTCTTACGAAGGCGCAGCCCGGCAGATCAAAGCGTTTGTTTCACCTGCGCTGCTCAATCATGCACTCGAAGCATTTTTCAAAATTGTGGCGTTGTCCGCAGGCCTGAAAAACGGCGACGCGCATCTGAAAAATTTTGGTGTGCTGTACGAAGACTGTGGTGAGGAATCGTCAATCAGACTCGCGCCTGCCTACGACATTATCACTACCTCGGTCTACATTAAGAACGACAGTATGGCGTTGTTATTGGGTGGTTCGAAGGCTTGGCCCAAGCACAAAATGCTGATGCGGTTCGGTCGGACAGCCTGCAATCTGACGGAGGCTCGTTGCAATGAATTACTGCAACAAGTTACTAACGGTATGCAGGTGGCAATGCGCGAAATAGCGGAGTACAGCACAAGGCATCCCGCGTTCGCCGAGATGGGTGCTGCCATGATTGAACAGTGGTCATCCGGTATGGAACGCAGCCTGGCTAAAGGCTGACGATCAACGCAACCCATCGCGAAACTGCCCCGGCGTCATCCCCGTCCAGCGCTTGAACGCGCGGCTGAAGCTGCTGGTATCGGCGAACCCGAGCAGATAACTCACCTCACTCAACGAACACTGCGGATCGCGCAGGTGCAGCAACGCCAGATTCTCGCGGCTCTCGTTCAACAACGTATCAAAACGACAACCCTCATCCGCCAGATGCCGTTGCAGGCTGCGCAAACTCAGGTGCAGCGCCTGGGCAATCCGCTCGGCACTCGGTTCGCCTTCCGGCAATTGTTCTTCGATGGCGTCGCGCACCTTGCGCTCCCAGGTCAGCGGCTGGAGCTGGGCCATGGTGCGTTTGAGCACCGCTTCGTTGTGTTCGGCGAGTTCCGGGTTGGCGTCGTCGAGGTGGCTGTCGAAGTCGGTGAGGGCGAACTCCAGACGATCCTCGGTACAGCCGAAATGCACCGGGGCGCGGAAGACTTTGTGCCATTGCTGCGCATCGTTCGGCTCCGGCCGGCGCAGGTAAACCGCCAGCGGCGCGTAATCGCGGCCAAGGCGATTGCGGCAGGTGCGCACGTAGATCGCGGTAAACGCATCAATGGCTTCGAAGGCTGGCGCCGGATTGCCTGACGGAATTTTCAGACGAAATTGATAGCGGTCGTCGTTGCGGCTCAGCTCCAGTTCCAGCGCATCGCTGACCACCGGGTGGTAGCGCACGATGCGCTCGAACACTTCACGCAAGCTGCCGCTGGCGACCAGCGCATAACCGAGCGCATGGAAGGTGGTCGGGCTGACGAAACGCGACACGCGCAGACCAATTGCCGGGTCGCCGCTGACCTGCACGGCGATTTCCCACAGCCGTGTGGTGCCGGACAGTGGATAGCGCGCGTTGGGATCGTCCATCAAATTGGGGTCGAGCCCGGCCTGTTGGCACAGGGCAATGCTGTCCAGCCCCAGCGCATCAAGTTGCTTGCGCAAGGCACGGGTCCAGCTGGCGAGGGAGGTGGGTTCCTTCATGCTGATTGGCGCTTCCGGTCAACAGGTTGGCGTTCTCGGCTACCGCAATTGAAGCACTGGCGAGGCACGATGCGAACATCATAAACCCGAGGATGGAAGCATGGACGGTACTTCTGCAAGTCCCCAACGACACAATGCGGCCCAGCGATCAGCGCATATTCGCGAAGTGGTGCTGGCCAAAGGCGTCGAATTGCGTGAGCGCTACCCGATTCTCAAGCATCAGGATGCGCTGGGCGCGGGGATTCTGGCCTTTGCCCTGATCGGGATGATCGGCTCGGCGTCGCTGTACATCACCGGCCACATGGCGTGGTGGGTTTGTCTGTTGCTCAACGCGTTTTTTGCGTCGCTGACCCATGAGCTGGAGCACGACCTGATTCACAGCATGTATTTCCGCAAGCGACGCGTGCCGCACAATTTGATGATGGGCCTGGTGTGGCTGGCGCGGCCGAGCACGATCAATCCGTGGATTCGTCGCCATCTGCACCTCAATCACCACAAGGTTTCCGGCACCGAAACCGACATGGAAGAACGCGCGATCACCAACGGCGAGCCGTGGGGTTTTGCGCGGTTGCTGATGGTCGGCGACAACGTCATGTCGGCGTTCATTCGCATGCTGCGGGCCAAGACCTGGGCGCACAAGTTCAGCATCATCAAGCGCACGCTGAAGGTCTACGCGCCGCTGGCGTTGGTGCATTGGGGCGCGTGGTATGTGTTTCTCGGGTTTCATGCGGCCAATGGCATTGCGTATCTGCTAGGCGCGCCGATCGAGTGGTCCGCGACCACGTTGTCGGTGATGCAGGTGATCGACATCGCCGCGGTGGTGATCATCGGTCCGAACGTATTGCGCACGTTTTGCCTGCACTTCATCAGTTCCAATATGCATTACTACGGGGACGTTGAACTGGGTAATGTGCTGCAGCAGTGTCAGGTGTTGAATCCTTGGTGGTTGTGGCCGTTGCAGGCGTTCTGCTTCAACTTTGGCAGCAGCCACGGGATCCATCATTTTGTCGTGAAAGAACCGTTTTACATCCGCCAGATGACCGTGCCGGTGGCGCATAAGGTGATGCGTGAGATGGGCGTTCGGTTTAATGATTTTGGGACGTTTGGGCGGGCGAACCGGTTTGTTCGCAAAGATGCGGCTGCGCAGGAAGAAGTGCGTATCGCTCAGGCATAACGGTTGACTGCAAAGGCCTCTTCGCGAGCAGGCTCGCTCCCACATTTGGAATGCGGTTCCCTGTGGGAGCGAGCCCGCTCGCGAATGCGGCATTTCAGGCAGCATCAATCTGGCTGGAAAGGCGACTCGCTGAGAATCACCCCGGTCTCCTCGACATACTGCTGCCAATGGCCGATTAACGCGCTGAGCTTGTCCGGCTGACTCAACGCCAGGTCATGAATCTCCCCCGGATCACTGCTCAAATCATAAAGCTGCCAGGTCGCCGGCCCGACTGGCCCGGGAATCCATACCGCTTTCCACGAGCCCTGGCGAATCGCCCGTCGCCCGAACAATTCCCAACCCGTCACCGTGTGCTCGTCATGCACCTGTGCGGTCTCGCCCGACAAGAATCCCAACCACGATTTACCACGCAACGGTGCCACCGGTTTGCCGTGCCAGAGCTTGCCCGGATGACGCACGCCAGCGAGGTCGAGAATCGTCGGCGTGATGTCCATCACCGTGCCGAAACCATGGCTGATCTGCCCTTTGATTGCCAGTTGCGGATAGTGCAACAGCGCCGGCACGCGAATCCCGCCTTCGGTGGTAAACGCCTTGAACAACCGCGACGGGGCGGTCGCCACCTGTGCCCAGTTCGGCCCATACCAAACGTAAGAGTTGGCCCTACCAATGTTGTCGAGGCTGTTGTCGTAGTGCTGGCTGAGGTAGGTCACCAGTTCCGGACCGAATTTCGGGAAGGCTTCGAGCAGCGCGCCTTCGGCACCGTTGTCGGACATGAACAGGATGAACGTGTTGTCGAGTTGGCCCTGCTGGCGCAGGTAATCGACCACCCGACCAATGTTCCAGTCCATGCGCTCGACCATCGCTGCGTAGACCTCCATTGCCCGCGCGGAAATCTGCTTTTGCTCGTCGCTTAACGCGTCCCACTGCTGAGTCAACTGGATCAGCGGATGCGGCTCAACGTCCGGCTCGATCAATCCAAGGGCTTTGAGTTTTTCCAGACGCTCCAGGCGCAACACTTCCGGGCCGGCGTCGTACCGACCACGGTATTTCTCGACGATGTCAGCGGGCGCCTGCAACGGCCAGTGCGGTGCAGAGAACGGCAGGTAAGCGAAGAACGGCCGGGTTTGGTCGCGTTCTTTGAGGTACTGCAGCAACTTGTCGCCAAAGGCATCGGAGGAATAGAAATCCTTCGGCAACTCATCGAGAAACGTGTCGTCTTCGATGTACAGCGCCGGCGTGGACTTCAGCAGGCCAGGAGTTTGCTCGTCGTAGGTCGGCTCGAAACCGTAGTGGTTGGCCGCGCCCGGCAGTAGCGAAAACGAGCGCTCGAAACCTCGCGCGTGAGGTGCCAGCTCGGCTTTCAAACCGAGGTGCCATTTGCCGCTCATCAACGTTTGATAACCGGCCTCGCGCAACAGCTCGGGCAGGGCGACGACGCGGTCATTGAGATAGCCTTCGTAACCCGGTTTGCCGATCAGATCCGGGGTCAGCGTTTCGGCCATGGTGCCAATGCCGGCGATGTGGTGGTCGGTGCCGGTGAGCAGCATCGAACGGGTCGGCGAGCAGGTCGGTGCGGTATGGAAATCGGTGAGACGCAGGCCGTTGTTGGCCAAGGCATCGAGGTGCGGCGTGGCGATTTCGCCGCCGAACGCACCGATGTCGGAGAAGCCGAGATCGTCGGCCAGAATCACCAGAAAGTTGGGACGTTGCGGCATTGCGAAACTCCTGTTCAGCAGGCAATGAACGTCAGCGGCAGATCGCGGATCTGCACCGGCACGCTCGGTTGGTAATGGTCATCACTGGTCAGTTCGTGCAGCAGTTCTTCACGCAACTGATGGAAGTCGAAACTGCTGCGCTGGCGCGGGTGCGCCAGGGCGATGTCGACCACTTGCTTGATCCGCCCCGGACGCGGCTCCATCACCACCACGCGGTCGGCGAGGAAGATCGCTTCTTCGACGTCGTGGGTGACGAGGATCGTGGTGATTTTCGCGCGGTCGCGGATCGCCAACAGCTCGTCCTGCATTTGCTGGCGGGTCAGCGCGTCGAGAGCGCCGAAGGGTTCATCGAGCAGCAGAATGCGCGGGCTGGCCACCAGGCCGCGAGCAATTGCCACGCGCTGCGCCATGCCGCCGGAGAGCTGGTGGGGATAGGCGCGGGTGAAGTCGCGCAGGCCGACCAGATCGATGAAATCGTCAATGCGTTTTTGCTTTTGCGCCGCGCTCAGCGGCTCGTTGACCAGACCCAAACCGATGTTGTCGGCGACGGTCAGCCACGGGAATAAACGGTGTTCCTGAAAGACAATGCCGCGCTCGCCGCCAATACCGCTGACGGCTTTGCCATCCACCGTGATCTGTCCGCGAAACTGCGTATCAAGGCCGACCAATAAGCGCAGCAATGTCGATTTACCGCAGCCGCTGGAGCCGACGATGGCGACGAATTCGCCCTCAGCGATGTCCAGGTTGAATTCGCGAATCGCCTCAAGTTCGAAACCGTCGACGTCGAAGGATTTGCCTACGTGGTTGAAACTGACAATCGGTGCGTTCATGCGTGTCTCCAGCGGGTCGCGCGAATTTCCAGGCGTTGGCCAATAAGGTTGAGCAGGGCGCCGGTGAGACCGACGAAGAGCATGCCGGCCATGATCAGGTCCATGCGCAGCAGCTGTTGTGCGCCGATCATCTGGCTGCCGATGCCGCCATTGGACGGCATGAAATATTCAGCGCCGATGGTGCCGAGCCAGGCGTAGATCAGGCTCAGGCGCAGACCGGCGAAAATGCCCGGCGCGGCGCCCGGCAGCACCAGCCGGCGCAAGCGTTGGCCGAGGCTGAGGCGCAGGACTTGAGCGGCTTCGTTGAGTTGCGGCGAGAGGTTGGCGACGCTGCGTTGCGTGGCGATAAACAGCGGAAAGAACGCGGCGAGGGCGACGAACACCCACTTGGCCAATTCGCCGAGACCGAACCATGCGGTAAGCAGCGGTACCCAGGCGAAGATGGCGATCTGGCGGAGAGCGGCGAGGGTCGGGCCGAGCACACGTTCGCTGGTGCGTGACAAGCCCAGCAGCAAGCCGAGGGCCAAACCGAGTCCGCCGCCCAGCAACAAACCGCCGAGGGTGCGACCCAGGCTCAGGGCCATGCCGTTGATCAACGTGCCATCGAGCAGACCGTCCCACGCCGTAATCAACACGGCCAGCGGACTGACCAGAATGTTGTTATCGACCCATTGCTGATCATTCGCCAGTTGCCACAACGCGACCAAGCTCAGCGGCAGCAGCCACGGTTGCAGTCGCTGCCAGCCTTCATAGCGCGGGCCGCGACGAATCTCGGCGGTGGCGGGATGCGGCCAGTGCACCAGTTTGCGGTCCAGCAGACCGATGCCGCGATCCATCGCGACACCGATCAAACCGATGACCACGATGCACACGAAAACGATGTCGAGCATGAACAGCTGGCGCGCCCAGACCATCAAGTAGCCGATGCCTTCGCTGGAGGCGAGCAGCTCAACCGCCAGCAAAGAAGTCCAGCCGGCGGCCAGCGCCAGACGCACCCCGGCCATGAACGCGGGGAGGGCGGCGGGCAGTACCAGGCGACGAATCAGCAGATGGGGCGGCAGACGCAAAACCGCGGCCGCTTCGCGCAGTTTTGGCTGTGCGTCGCGAACGCCGACCAATGTGTGCAGGGTCACCGGGACGACGATGGCTTTGATCAGCACAACCAGTTTCAGCACTTCGCCGATGCCGAAAAACACCATGAACAAGGGGATCCACGCCAGCGTCGGCACCTGCGACAGGCCGGCGAAGGTCGGGAAAATCAACCGCTCCAGACGTCGGCTGAAACCCAGCGCTGCACCGAGCACCGCCCCCGCCGAAATCCCCGCGAGCAAGCCCCAGAACAAGCGCTGCAGGCTAATCCATAAGTGACTCCACAACTCGCCTTGCGAAAGCTCGACTGCACTGTTCCACACCAGCGATGGCGCCGGCAGGATCTGCTCGCTCATCCATTGATTGCGCGCGGCCAGCCACCATAAGGCGAATAAGCCGATGGGCAGCAGCCACGGCAACAGGCGTTGGTTGACGGTTGGCGAAATGCCTCGGCTTTTCAGTGGCGGCGCCGGTAGCGGCAAGCTGAGCAAGGATTGACGGGCCATGGGTGACCTCCGTTGTCGGGTTGCAAACAGACCTGTATGCAAAATTGATCTAACAATATTCAAATCAATACTATTTGGAGATAAGCCAGACCATTTAGGGCTTCCAGCCCATGCGCATCCAATGCATTCGAAGAATATTTTCGATGCTGTTAATGCATACGCCGCTGTAGGCCCCGGCGTGGCTTGCTTAGCGTTAAAAGCTATAAAAATGTGCTTTTATAGTATTTAAGGGTAGGTAGTGCTTCGGCCTACTTTCGGCTCCTTAACGCCTGTATTGATCAAGGAGCCGCACCCATGAACCTTCCTTTCAAACGTGTCATCAGCCTGTTTGCCGCCCCGGCGCTGGCGGGTTTTCTCACGCTGACGGCGCAGGCCGATGAGCTGAAGGAGATCCGCATCGCCGTGCCTGATCTGAGCGCCGGCACTCAACACAGTGGCGGCGGTGTGGTCGACGTGCTGCGTGATCAGCAGATCTTCGAAAAGGCCTTTGCCGATCAGGGCATCAAGATTCAGTGGAATTTCTTCAAGGGTGCGGGGCCGGTGATCAATGAGGCGTTTGCCAACGGTCAGGTTGATCTGGCGTATCTCGGGGATCTGGCGGCGATCATTGGCAAGTCCAACGGCCTCGATACGCGGCTGCTAAATGCCGGTGCGCGTGGGGTGAAGCAGTATCTCGGCGTGGTGCCGGGTTCCGGGATCAAGACCTTGCAGGATCTGAAGGGCAAGCGTGTGGCGATCTTCAAGGGCACCGCGACGCAGTTGTCGTTTGACGCGGCGCTGGCCAGTCAGGGCTTGAGCGAGAAGGATCTGAAGGTCATTAACCTCGACTTTACCGGCGCGACCGCTGCACTGGCGGCGAAGCAGATTGATGCGTCGTGGGGCAGTTCCGGGTTGGCGGCATTGCAAATCAAGGGCTTGGCCGAGTTGCCGTTGAACACCAAGGATTTGGGCGGAGCCGGCAGTGTGCAGTCGGTGTTGGTGGGCAGCGGCAAGTTTGTTGATGGGCATCCGGAAGCGGTGGCGAAGTTGTTAAAGGCGCAGCAGCAGGCCGTGGAGTGGCTGACGCAGGACAGCAACAAGGATGCGTATGTGCAGTTGGTGTCGGGGCTGGCGAGTTATCCGCCGGTGATCCTCACTGAAGATCTGAAAGATCAGAAGCTGAGCGAAGTATTCCCGTCGACGCTGGATCCGGCGTTCCTGGGTAGCTTGCAGGACAAGGTTGATCTGGCGGCGCAGCAGAAGCTGATTCGCAAGCCGTTCAAGGTCAATGACTGGGTGGTGCCTGAGTTGGCCGCGGCCAAGCTCTAACGTACGCCGATCATTCCCACGCAGAGCGTGGGAATGATCTCTTCAAACCGCGACGCTGACTTCCTGTCGATCCACCGCTACCAACGTCTCGATCATCGCCCGCGCCGCCGGTGACAACCTGAATCCGGTGCGGCTGACGATCCCGCACCGCGCATTCATGCTCTCCAGGTTCTGCGGCAAATTACGCCAGTGCAGCAGCACCAGCGAACCCTTGGCAATGTCCTCGACAAACGCCTCCTCCGTCCCCACGCCAATCGCGTTCGATTGCAGCACCACTTTCACCAGCGCCGGAAAATGCTCGGTCTCGATGGTCGGCGAAAAATCGATCCTGCCGCTGAGGTTTGCCAGCAGTTTGCGAATGCCCGGCGGGATCCGTGTGGTCGCCAGCGGGTAGTCGAACATGTCGTTGGTCGACAGGCTTTCCTTGGCCAGAAGCGGATGTCCCGGGCGGCAGAAAAACACTCCGCGCTTGGGCGTCAGCGCTTGAGTCTGGAAGTTCGGATCTGACTCGAAATGGCGAATGTCGGCAATGAAGAATTCAATCTCTTCGCGGCTTAACGCGCGGCTGAGTTTTTCCCAGTTATCCACCTGAAAACAGGTGCGCACTTTCGGATGCGCATTGATGAATTGCGCCACCGCATCCGGCACCAGTTTCACTGCCGGCGCCGGGCCGCAACCGAAGTGCACCTCGCCGGCATCGAGCTTGGTCATCTGCGTCACTTCCGCGCTGAGCATCGCCGCGCCCTGCACCAGGCTCAGGGCGTGTTGCAGCACCACTTGGCCCTCGGGCGTAGGGCGCAAATCCTTGTTGCCGCGATCCACCAGGACGCAGCCGAACTCCTGCTCCAGCCCTTGGATACTGCGGCTGAACGCCGGTTGAGTGATGCCCATCGCGTCCGCCGCGCGGACAAAACTGCGGTGTTCGTTGAGGGCGATGAAGTAACGCAACTGGCGAAGATCCATATGCTTTTCCGGCATCCTAAAAATAGCTCGAAGGCATTTGCGACGAGGGTTGCTAGAGGTTTTAAATGCAAGCTCTTATTCCGTCAACGAAGCATGTGAATATCTATTAGATGTAAATGGAATATAGATAGAGCGATGTTTCGCTGCCGTCCAACCGTAAGCAGTCGATGAGGGTCTACCCATGAGCAATGCCGCACTCGCAGTAAAACCCGCTGTCCACGCGCTGGAGATTCATCCGGTGGCCGGCCGTATCGGCGCCGAGATTCGTGGCGTGCACTTGTCCGGTGAACTGGACGCCGCCACCGTCGAAGCCATCCAACAGGCACTGATCCAATACAAAGTCGTGTTCTTCCGCGAACAGACTCAGCTCGACGATCAGCGTCAGGAAGCGTTCGCCCATCTGCTCGGCGAGCCCGTAGCGCACCCGACCGTTCCGTCCCGTGAAGGCACGCGTTATCTGCTCGAACTGGACGGCGCTGAAGGTCAGCGCGCCAACTCCTGGCACACTGACGTGACCTTCGTCGACGCCTACCCGAAAGCCTCGATCCTGCGCTCGGTGGTGGCTCCTGCATTCGGCGGCGACACCTTGTGGGCCAACACTGCCACGGCGTACAACGGTTTGCCGACCGAGCTGCGTGAACTGGCTGACAAACTGGTCGCCGTGCACAGCAACGAATACGACTACGCCAGCGCCAAGCCGGACGTCTCGGCAGAGAAGCTTGAGCGCTATCGCAAGGTCTTCACCTCCACCGTTTACGAAACTGAGCACCCAGTGGTGCGCGTGCACCCGATCAGCGGCGAGAAGAGCTTGCTGCTGGGGCATTTCGTCAAACGCATCAAGGGTTACTCGCAGGCGGATTCGGCGCATCTGTTCGGATTGCTGCAGAGCCATGTGATCCGCCAGGAAAACACCGTGCGCTGGCGCTGGCAGGCCGGTGATGTGGCGATCTGGGACAACCGCTCGACGCAGCATTATGCGATTGATGATTACGGCACTCAGGATCGGGTGGTGCGTCGGGTGACGTTGAAGGGTGAGGTGCCGGTGGGCGCGAATGGGCAGCGTAGCCAGACCATCAAAGGCGCGGACATCGTCGGCGTCTGATCGGGACCCATCGCTAGCAGGGCTGGCTCCCACATGGATTTGCGTCGAACACAAAGGATGTGACCGACGCAGAACCTGTGGGGGCTAGCCCTGCTAGCGATGCTTTTCACCACACGCCGATCTGCACGACCTTCTCGGTTCCCGGCTCACCGTAGCGAAACCGCTGCCCACGCAAATCAATCTCCTGATGGCTAATCGTTGTGCGTCGCTTCAACCCGCGCACCCACTCAAACAAGTAACCCGCATGCTCCTCGCGCACCGCCGCGAACTCCGGTTCATCACCCAAATCACGCAACTCCTGCGGATCATTCAGCAGATCAAACAGCTGCGGTCGAAAACCGTCGTACGCCAGGTATTTCCAGCGCTCGCTGCGCACCATGGTCATCCGGCAGCGATCGATCGGTTGGCCCAGTCGCTCGCGCGCCGGCGCTTGAAACGCGTAGTCGTATTCGCTGATCGCATAGCGGCGCCAGTCCGGGTTTTCTCCGTGAAGAAGTGGAATCAACGAACGCCCCTCGAGCCGATGCGCCGCGTCCGGCAGCCCCAATGCTTCAAGGAATGTCGGCAACGCATCGATGGTTTCCGCCAGCCGATCATCCACCGTCCCGCGTGTGACATCCGCCGCCGCCCGAGGGTCGCGAACGATTAATGGCACGCCCACCGCCTGCTCCAGCAGGAACTCTTTCTCGCCCAGCCAGTGATCGCCCAGAAAGTCGCCGTGGTCGCTGGTGAACACGATAAGCGTGTCATCCCAGCGTCCATTGCTCTGCAAAAAGTCGAACAGCCGCCCGAGCTGATCATCCACTTGCTTGATCAGGCCCATGTACGTGGGGATTACAGTCAATCGTACTGAATCACGGGAGAAGTTGAGACTTTCCTCATGCTGGCGAAAGGCAGTGTATACGGGGTGTTTGCTGGATTCGGAGGGTGTCGCGCGGACCGGTTCGAGAATCGATTTCGTACTGTACAAAGCGTGGTATGGAGCCGGTACGATGTAAGGCCAGTGTGGTTTGATGTAAGAGAGGTGTAAACACCATGATTTCTCGCCTTGCTCGGTGATGAAGTCGATGGCTCGATTTGTAGTGTAGACAGTCTCTGAGTGTTGCTCGGGAATTCGTGCTGGCAAATTCGCATGACGCATTTGCCAGCCGCTGAGGATTTCACCGTTCGCGCCTGCAGCGGCGTTTGCCCAGTCGTGCCAAGGGTTTTTGCCATCGAAACCCTGCTCGCGCAGGTAATGGGTGTAGGGCGCGGATTCGCGTTTGTCATCGAACAGCGGATCGTCGGGATAGATGCCGTCGTGGCGCATGTACGGTTCGAAACCGACTTCGTTGAGGATTTCGGCTTGCTCACTGTCGGGGTTGATCGCCAGTCGCTGTAAGGCATCGATATTCGCCGTCGCGTGGGTCTTGCCGACCAGCGCGGTGCGAATGCCGTGAGGGCGCAGGTAATCGCCGATGGTCAGTTCTTCCAGCGGCAACGGCACGGCGTTCCACGCCACTTGATGGCTGCTGACATAACGCCCGGTGTAGGCCGACATCCGCGACGGGCCGCAAATCGTGCCCTGGGTGTAGGCGCGGCTGAAACGCACGCCGGCCGCAGCGAGGCGATCGATGTTCGGGGTGTGCAGATGGGGATGGCCGTAGCAGGACAGGTAATCGCGGCGCAATTGGTCGCACATGATGTAAAGCACGTTGCGCACGGAGTTGGGCGGGGTGGGCATGGGGTTCACCGGTCAGTGGGACAGGCGAGGGTTTTCGCTTTCGGTGGGGGTGTTCGGCAAGTGCATTTGGGGAATGGGTTTTATGCAGGGAATGCATCGGTGCCTGTACTGGCGCTATCGCGAGCAGGCTCACTCCTACAGGGGAATGCATTTCAAATGTAGGAGTGAGCCTGCTCGCGATAGCGGTCGATCAGACGGCAAGTCTATCCAGCGAACAGACCTCCTCATCCACCGCATCAATCTCTTTAATCTGCTCAATCATCGCTTCCGCCAACGGCGACAACCGATACCCCGCCCGACTGACAATCCCATAGCGTGTGTACAGCTCCTCAAGATCATCGGCCAATCCTTGAATGCGCAAACACACTAACTCACCGTTGGCCTGGTGCAGCGCATCCGAGTATGCCCCGACAATCCCGATCGCATCCGAGCGCAGCACCACGCTGAGCAAACTCGAGCTGTTTTCACATTCCACATTGGGGGTGAAATCCGGTCGCCCGCTGAGGTCGACAATCACCTTGCGCAAGTTCGGCGGCCGAATGCTCACGGCCAGCGGATAGCTCATCAATTGCTCAGCCGTGACCCGATCAAACCCGGCCAACGGATGCCCAGCGCGACAGCAGAAATGCCACTTACGCGGGCGCAACCGGTGCGTCAGGTAATCCGGGTCCGCCTCGAATTGCCGAGTGTCGGCGACGAAGAATTCGAACTCCTCGCTCAATAGTCGCTTGCTCAGACTTTGCCAGTCATCCACCTGAAACTGCACTCGCGCCTTCGGGTAGCGGCCGATGAAGCTGCCGATCGCCCGAGGGATCAATCCCGCCGCAGGCGCCGGCCCGCAGCCGAAACGCAATTCCCCCGCTTCCAGCCCATTGAACTGGCTGATCTCGTTGGCCATTTGCTGTGCGCCACTGACCAGCCGCCGCGCATGTTCGAGCAGCACTTGGCCCTGTTTGGTCGGCGGTAATTCCTTGCGCCCGCGATCGACCAACTGGCAGCCGACGCTGTGCTCCAGCGCCTGAATGCTGCGGCTGAAGGCTGACTGCGACAGGTTCACCGCCTGCGCGCCGGCGACGAAGCTGCGTTGTTCAGCCAAGGCGATGAAGTGACGAAGTTGTCGCAAGTCGATATGCATTTTTCACATAAAAAATATCCGGGAAATGCATTGGATATGCATTAGGTCGACTCCTTATAAAGGCAATCTCTTATGCAGTAAATATTTGTAAATCCATAAATAAATAACTTAAAAGAATATGCAGCGCTGAAGATGTCTGTGTGTTTTTTGACCAGGAGCCGCGCCATGAGTCCGTTGAACCTTGCGTCACCCCTAACACCACGACGGCTCAAACGCCTGCCTCTGGCTCTGTTGCTGGCAGGGAGCGCCAGTTGGACTCACAGCTACGCCGCCGAAACCGAAACCCCGGCGCCGGTCCCCGCAGGCAAGCCCGCGGCCAACAGTTCGCAGCTGGAAACCGTGACAGTGACCACGCGCCGCCGCGAAGAAAGTTCGCAGGATGTGCCGACGCCTATGAGCGTGGTCAGCGGGCAGAACCTGGAAACCCAGCGGGTTTACCGGATTCAGGATTTGCAGCAACTGGTACCGAGCGTCAACGTCGCTTACATGCATGCGCGGCAGTCCAGCGTGTCGATCCGTGGTCTGGGCAACAACCCGGCGAGCGATGGTCTGGAAGGCAGCGTCGGGCTGTACATCGACAACGTGTATCTGGGCCGCCCGGGGATGGCGGTTTTCGATCTGATGGACATCGAACAACTCGAAGTCTTGCGTGGGCCGCAGGGCACGCTGTTCGGCAAAAACACCACCGCCGGGGTGATCAACATCAGCACCCGCGCACCGACCTTCACCCCTGAGCGCAGTATCGAAACCTCGGTGGGCGAGGACGGTTATTTCCAGACCAAGGGCACGATTTCCGGGCCGCTCAACGATGAATTGGCCGGACGCTTTTCGGCTTATCGCACGCGCAGTGATGGCGACATCAAGAACGAATACAACGGCCATGATTTGAACGGCGGCTCACGCGATGGCTTCCGCGCACAGTTGCTGTTCAAGCCCAACGAAGACTTCAACCTGCGCTGGATCGGCGACTACAACGAAGAAGATTCCAGCGCCGGCACCCGCGTGCTGTACAACACCGGGCCGACCATCAACGGGGTCAATCTCTACTCGGCGCGCGCCGCCGCTGCAGGCGCAACGCTGGTCAATGGCTCGCACCGCAAGGTCAATCTCGATAACGACCAGCACGTCACCGTGCACCAGGGCGGTACTTCGGTTGAGGCCAATTGGACACTGCCAAGCGACTTCACCCTGACCTCGATCAGCTCGTACCGTTTCTGGAATTTCACCCCGAAAAATGACGACGGTCTCAACGTCCCGGCGAGCTACAACGCCGGGGTGTCGGTGGAAGACAAACAGTACTCACAGGAATTCCGCCTGGCGTCGCCCAAGGGCGAGTTCTTCGATTATGTCGTTGGCGCCTACTACTTCGGCTCGGACCTGGATAACAAATCCTTCGCCTATTACGGCCCGCAAGCGGACATCTGGAACGGCACGCCGGCCGGTGCTTTGGCCAACGTCGACAGCGTCGGCAACGGCCACATCAAGACCGACAGTTTCGCGTTGTTCGCCCAAGGCACCTGGCACCTCACCGAGCGTCTGGATTTCACCGCTGGTGTACGTGGCACTTATGAAGAGAAATCGGCCTGGGTGACGCGCAATGCTCCGGTCGGCGGTGCGACAGTCACTGGCGCGGCCGCCACCGCGCGCCGCGGTCGTGCCGGTGCCTACGATTCTGGCGACTTGAATCAGTACAGCTCCAGCCCGTCCGGATTGCTAAACCTGAGCTATCGCATCACCGACGATGTGCTCGGCTACGCGACGCTGTCCCATGGCGAAAAATCCGGCGGCGTGAATCTCGCTGTCGGCTCGGCACCGACCGCTGGCGCCGACTCGCTGCTGATCGGCACCGAACGCGCCAACAATGCCGAACTCGGTTTCAAAAGCACGCTGTGGGATCACCGCCTGCAACTCAATGCCAACGTGTTCTGGACCCAGGTCAACGCCTACCAGACCAACGCCTACGACGACGTCAACCGCGTGCAATACCTGACCAACGCCGGTTCCGTGCGCTCGCGCGGCGTCGAGTTTGAAAGCACGATCATCCCGCTGCGTGGCCTGACCCTGAACTTCAACGGCTCCTTCAACGACGTCAGCTACCTCTCGTACAAAGAAGCACCGTGCCCGCCGGAAATCAGCCAGGCACCGGGTGCTCCAGCGTCTTGCGACCTCAGCGGCCACCAGGTTGTCGGCGCATCAAAATGGATCGGCAACGCCAACGGCGAATACAAATGGAATCTGGATAACGGCCTGGAACCGTACGTCACCGGCAGCTACGCCTTCCGCTCCAAAGCCGTCGGCACAGTCGAAGATTCCGACTACGGCCAGATCCCGAGTTATGCCGTGGTCAACCTGTCCACCGGCCTGCGCGGCGACTTCAACCAGGGTCAGTGGGACATCTCGCTGTGGCTGAAAAACGCCTTCGACAAAACCTATTACACGACCCTGTGGACGGGCGGCAACGGCGGCTATGAAGGCCTGCTCGGCACACCGCGCACCCTCGGCGTCACCGGTCGCTACGACTTCTGATTGGTCATTCAAGGAGCTGCATCATGTTGCCCATCAAAACCGCTTTACCGCTGTTGCTGTCCGGTGCGGTGTTCAGCGCTGGCGTCTTCGCTGCGCCCAGCGTTTACCCGACCGGCGTCACCCGTTACGACCCGGACAAAGCCTTCAATCAGTACGTGATTTTCAGCGGCGCCGACAAGCAGACGCACCTGATCGACATGAATGGCAACGAGGTCAAGAACTGGCCACAGGCAGGTTTCCCCTCAGCGATCATCGACCCGAAACTGGTCGGCGCTGAGCGCGGCCATGTGTTGCTGCAACTGAGTGACAAGGACCCCGGCAAACTCGGCTCCGCCGGCAATGGTCTGGGCAATCAAAGCGTCGGCGAGCTGGACTGGAACGGCAAAGTCGTCTGGCAATGGGGCGACAAGGCGCCCGGCGGCGCGGCTCAACAGCATCATGATCAGCGGCGCCTGAGCAACGGCAACACCGTGGTGCTGGCGAACAAGGTGCACAAGGTCAAAGGCTTCAAAGTGCCCGAGGTGATCGACGATGCCATTTATGAAGTCAGCCCCGACGGTGCGGTGAAATGGCAGTGGCTGGCGTCGGAACACCTCAACGAATTCGGCTTCACGCCGGAACAGTTGAAGCTGGTGCGCGCCAGTGAAGATGCGGATTACCTGCACATCAACAACCTCAGCGTGGTCGGCCCCAACAAGTGGTTCGACGCCGGTGATAAACGCTTCAATCCGGACAACCTGTTGTTCGATTCACGCAACGCCAACTTCATCGCGATCATCGAAAAAAGCAGCGGCAAAGTGGTTTGGCGCCTAGGCCCGAACCTGCCGTTGGCGAGCCCGAAAACCGCGCGCAACTTGCCGCGTCTGGTCGACCAGTTTGTCGGTCAGCATGACGCCCACATCATTCCCGCCGGGCTACCGGGCGCGGGCAATGTGCTGGTGTTCGATAACCAGGGTTCGGCGGGTTACCCGAACGTCACCCTTGGCCTGATTTCCGGTTCAAGAGTGCTGGAGATCGACCCGGTGAAAAACGAAATCGTCTGGCAGTACAGCGCAGCGAATTCGAAGCAGCCAGGCTGGGCGTTTTACAGCTCGTTCATCAGCAGCGCGCGACGTTTGCCCAACGGCAACACATTGATCGACGAAGGCATGAACGGACGGTTTTTCCAGGTCACGGCCAGCGGCGAAAACGTCTGGGAATACGTCAGCCCCTACCTCGGCAAGGCGCCGGGCAGCGATGTGGTCAGCAACTGGGTCTATCGCGCGCTGCCTGTGAGTTATGACTGGGTACCTGCCGGAACTCCACGTTCGGAAACGGCAGTCATTGCGCCTGCAATCGGCGTGCAGCAGACCAACGTCAGTCGTTAGTTGAGACGCGCATCGGCTCTTTGCCGATGCGTTGCGCGAATACTTTCAATGCCTGAAAAGCATGCTGTTTTCACCACACGGCTACAGCCCATATGGGCCGTGGCTTTGGCGAAATTGATCGGCACGTATATTCCATAAAAGCCTATGGATAACGTTAAAGATTACTTTCGGAGATAAGCGTCTAAGCCAATGATTCACCCATCGATCGCGGTGGGGGCTTCAACAAACGGCGAATCGACTGCTTGGTACAGAAACGCAAAAAAGACCGCAGGGAGTGAATCAATGGGCAATGTCCAGACCGCCGCCAGCGCAGGGGAATTGCTGTGGCGTCAGACGCCGAGTGGCGAATTGGTCGATCTCGGCCGGCCGCATCGTGTGCCGTTGGGGCAACTGCGTCTGCAGCGTGCGCCCAAAGGTATTCTGAGCCGCCGCGAAGCGATTCTGCTTGGCGTACTGGCGTTGCTGGCGCATGGCGCGGTGATCTACTGGATCAGTCAGAAACCGACGCCAGTGCTGCCGATCGTGCCGCCGGAAATTCCGCCGATGACCATCGAATTCTCGCGCCCGGCACCGCCCGCGCCGCCGGTTGTTGTGCCGCCGCCAGCGCCGGTGGTCGAGCCTCCGCCGCCGGTGGAAGACGAACTGGCGGTAAAACCGCCGCCGCCGAAGCCGATCCCGAAACCCAAACCGGTGGTTAAGCAGCCACCGAAACCGGCACCGAAAGCGGTCGAGCAACCCCCGGCGCCGCCACAACCGGCAGCCCCGGTTGCCGCGCCCGCGCCTCCTGCACCACCGGCGCCCGCTCCGGTAACCCCGGCCTCGGCCAACGCTGCGTACCTGAAAAACCCGGCGCCGGAATATCCGTCGCTGGCTCAGCGTCGCGGTTGGGAAGGCACGGTGTTGTTACGCGTGCATGTATTGGCCAGCGGTAAACCGGGCGAGATCCAGATCGCTAAAAGCAGTGGCCGGCAACAGCTCGACGACGCGGCGCTCAACGCCGTGAAACGTTGGAGTTTCGTCCCGGCCAAGCAGGGTGATGTCGCACAGGACGGCTGGGTCAGCGTGCCCATCGATTTCAAGATTCATTAAACCGAAACCAAATTCGCGCGAAACGTTTACACGAGGGAATCATCATGACGTTACTGGCATCTCCACTGGAATCCATCGAAAGCGCGGTGATCTGGCTGCTGGTGGTTTTTTCCGTCGCCACTTGGGGCCTGGCATTGCTCAAGGCTGTGCAGTTCGGGCGTCTGAAGGCGCAGGATCGCCGTTTTCATAAACGCTTCTGGGCAGCATCGAGTCTTGATGCCGCCGCTGAATTAAGCGAAACGCAACCCGGCGCAGCAGCTCGAGTCGCGCAGGCCGGTTACGCAGCGATTCAGGTGGGCGAGGCGCCACAGGCGAATGATTTGAGCCAGGCGATCAACCATCAGGATCGACTGGAGCGCGCCTTGCGCCAGCAGATCGTCCGCGAACGGCGTTCGCTGGAAACGGGTCTGGCAGTGGTCGCAAGTATTGGCAGTACGTCGCCGTTCATTGGTTTGTTCGGCACGGTGTGGGGAATCATGGAGGCGCTGAAGGGAATCAGCGCGGCCGGTTCGGCGAGCCTGGAAACAGTTGCCGGCCCGATCGGTGCGGCACTGGTTGCGACCGGCGTGGGGATTGCCGTCGCGGTGCCGGCAGTGCTGGTTTACAACTACTTTTTGCGTCGGTTGAAACTGACCGCAGCGGATCTGGACGACTTCGCCCACGACTTCTACAGCCTGGCGCAGAAGAGCTCGTTCCGCGTGCTGATCCACCCGACCGCGCAAAAAGTTGCAGCGCCGGGCAACGCGGCGAAAGTGAAGGAGGCGTCCTGATATGGCCTTCTCCACGCAAGACAGTGACGAGGTGCTCAGCGAGATCAACGTGACCCCGCTGGTGGACGTGATGCTGGTGCTGCTGGTGGTGTTTATCGTCACTGCACCGCTGCTGACCAACGCGATACCGATCAACCTGCCGAAGACCGAAGCGGTGGCGCCGGTCGAGCAAAAGGATCCGCTGGTGGTGAGCATCGATGGCGCCGGCAAGCTGTTTATCAACAAGGATGAGATTCAGCCGGACTTGCTGGAATTCAACCTGAAGTCGGCCAAGGCCAAAGACCCGGAAGTGCGCGTGCAGTTGCAGGCCGATGACGGGGTGAACTACGGCGAAGTGGCGCGAGCCATGGCTTCGATCGAGCGGGCGGGGATTACCAAGTTGTCGGTGATTACTGCGCGTTAACAGAATTTACGTTTTTCCGGGGCCGTCTCCTTGGCAGGGTGCGGCCCTTTTTTTATTCCGCGAACACCAACCCTACATAGATTTCTGTATATGCAATTAAGGTCTTAATAAATAGCTTCTTATTCCTTAGCGAATATAAATACCGTCCCTATACTCGTTACAGAACAGACACGACGCAGGAGAGCTCCCCATGCGCAACGAATCAATCCGCTACCTGATTGTGCCGGGCTGGCAAGGATCGCCAGAAGATCATTGGCAAAGCCACTGGCAGAACAGCCTGCCGAACAGTGCGCGGGTCGAGCAGGCCGATTGGCTGACGCCGCGTCGCGAGGACTGGGTCGCGGCCCTGGCGGAAGCGATCGCCGCCGACAGCACGCCGGTGATCCTGATCGCCCACAGCCTTGGCTGCGTGACCGTTGCCCATTGGGCGGCCACTGCGCCGCTGCAATACCTGCGGCAGGTGCGCGGGGCGTTGCTGGTCGCGCCGGCGGATGTCGAGCGTCCAGCCTGCGCACCGGCGCTACGCAATTTCGCGCCGATTCCGACTGACCTGCTGCCATTCCCGAGCCAGGTCGTCAGCTCCGACAACGACGCCGCCGTCAGCGCACCACGCGCGCTGGAACTGGCGCGCAACTGGGGCGCCGAGGCGGGGATTCTCGCTGGTGCCGGGCACATCAATGTGAAGTCTGGTCACCAACGTTGGGAGCAGGGTTTTGCTTACCTCTACCGCCTGCAAAATCGTATGGAGCACCACGCCCGTCGGCGCGCCTGATTTCTTTTTTCTTTGAACGCCCCCGTCTGCCGGCGGTTTTGGGCGGGAGTCTGCCATGAGTTTCGAAACGTTCGGTCAGCCGTTGCTGACCTTTCCCGATGCGGAAAAAAGCCCCCTGAGCATCCGCGCGAAAGCGCTGGTGTTCGTCGATCCGCGCTCGCGTCAGTTGCGCGAAGAGCTGGAGCAATTGGCCCCGCGTTCGACCTCGGTGTTGATCCGTGGCGAGACCGGCACCGGCAAGGAATTGCTCGCCCGGCATATCCATCGCGCCAGTGATCGCAGTGGTCTGTTCGTCTCGGTCAATTGCGGCGCGATCAGCCCAACGTACGCCGATGCCGAACTGTTCGGCTACGCCGCCGGCAGCTACAGCGGCTCGGCCAGTAGCCGCGCCGGCTGGTTCGGCTCGGCCAACGGCGGCACCTTGTACCTCGATGAGATCGGCGATTTGCCGCTGCCGATTCAGATCAAGTTGCTCGCTGCGCTGGAAAACCACGAAGTCACCCGCGTCGGCGCGCATCAGCCGAGCCCGGTAGATGTGCGTCTGGTAGCCGCGACCAGCATCGATCTGGCGCAAGCGGTAGACGCCGGGAAATTCCATGAGCGCCTTTATCACTATCTCAGCGAAGGCCATCTCGAGCTGCCGGCCTTGCGCGCGCGGATTGGCGACATCTTGTCGCTGGCCGAGTATTTCCTCGGGATTTACAGCCAGCGTCTTGATCTGCCGGTGCCTTTGATCAGCGAAGCGGCGCAACACCTGCTCGAACGCCACAGCTGGCCGGGCAACACCCGCGAGCTGGAAAACGTCATTCACTTTGCCCTGCTGGTCAGTACCGGCGACGAGATTTTGCCGGAGCACCTGAATCTGCCCGAAGCGTCTGGCCCGCAGCTTCAGATCGAACGACTGGTGGCGCAAATCAACATCGGCGGCAGCGTCAATGAACGTAAGGCATTGAAAGATTTGCTGATTCATTTGAGTGAGGCGTTGTAACCATTTTGTTCAACATGAACAAAATGGAATATGAAGCTGAATAAACGTTATTGTCCGGGAATAAAAAATCCCGGTATTGTCCGACCCACGCCAGCGATATCACTTCACTGGCACACGTATTAATGCCGTCGTCGATGACGACCGTGATTTTCGATAAGGACACTGCATGAAAAAGGTTCTGTTGTTTACCGCATTGGCGGCTGCTCTGACTGCTTCCCTGGCCAATGCCGGCGAGAAACTGGTGGTGGCTGCGACCCCGGTCCCGCACGCTGAAATCCTCGAGCTGATCAAACCGACCCTCGCCAAAGAAGGCGTGGATCTGGAAATCAAAGTCTTCACCGACTACGTTCAGCCGAACGTGCAAGTGGGCGAGAAGCGTCTGGACGCCAACTACTTCCAGACCCTGCCGTACCTGAACAGCTTCAACCAGGGCAAATACAAGGACGACAAATCCAAGTACCTGGTAACCGTGCAAGGCGTGCACGTTGAACCGTTCGGTGGTTACTCGAGCAAGTACAAAACTCTGGCTGAACTGCCGGACGGCGCGACCATCGCCATTCCGAACGAGGGCAGCAACAGCGGCCGTGCGCTGATCCTGCTGCAGAAGGCTGGCCTGATCGAGTTGAAAGACCCGAAAAACGCTCTGGCAACGCCGAAAGACATCGCCAAGAACCCGCACAACTTCAAGTTCAAAGAACTGGAATCGGCCCTGCTGCCACGCGTTCTGAAGGAAGTTGATCTGGACATGATCAACACCAACTACGCGCTGGAAGCCAAGCTGAACCCGCAGAAAGATGCGCTGGTGATTGAGGGCGCTGACTCGCCGTACGTGAACTTCCTGGTGGCCCGTGAGGACAACAAGAACAGCGACGCGATCCAGAAACTGGCCAAAGCGCTGACCAGCCCTGAAGTCAAAGCGTTCATCGAGAAGAAGTACAACGGCGCGGTACTGCCGGCGTTCTGATCTGACGCTTCCACCCCCTTCAAGGTGTGAAAACGCCGATGGCCAGTGATGGTCATCGGCGTTTTTGTGTGCGGCTGATTTATGGTTGATCGTTCCCACGCTCTGCGTGGGAACGCATCAATGGACGCTCCGCGTCCGCTTTTGGCAGCGACGCGTAGCGTCCCGGGCTGCATGCCCACGCGGAGCGTGGGCACGATCGGTACAGGCTTCAGGCCACTTGAGCCTTCAACGCCCGCCTCAACGCCACCAACAATTTCAAAATCTCCTGCGGATCCAGTCGCTGCGGTACTTTTACGTCCATGTTGTCTTCCTTGTTATGGGTTTGGCCGGGGGAGTCTGGCCAAAAGCTGTTCGTCCTTGGAGGGCTTTCTTGAAAAAAAGATCCTTCCTACAGCGCAAAGGAAAATAGCCTTCTTATTCCTTCCCGGCAAACCCACAAGATAGTTTTTTGGGTGATATCAATATGCTTTAACGGTATTTAAATTCTTGTTTTTATACCTATAAAGTCATCTCCTGCCGGACAGCCATCCGCTGTCCATGGACTGCATCACCGGCGCTTACCGAGCGTCGTTCAGGATGTTTCATGACTTTCGATTACGCATTTATCCTCAGCACCCTGCCGGCATTTCTAAAAGCCGTAGGCGTGACGCTGCAGGTCGGATTTATCGCCATTGGCACCTCGCTGCTGGTGGCGCTGCTCAACGCGACGATCCTGGTGTTCCGCACGCCGTACCTGCACAAGCTGGTGGGCCTCTACGTCGAGTTGGCGCGGAACACGCCGCTGCTGATCCAGTTGTTCTTCATCTACTTTGCCTTGCCGGCCGTGGGGATTCAGGTGTCCGGTTTCAGCGCCGCGATCATCACCATGACGTTCCTTGGCGGGGCCTATCTGACTGAAGTGCTGCGCGCCGGCGTCGATGCGGTGCCGCAGGCGCAACTGGAATCCGGTCGCTCCATCGGCCTGTCCCACGGCCAATTGCTGCGCTACGTGATCCTGCCGCAAGCGGGAATCCTCAGCCTGCCGTCGCTGTTCGCCAATTTCATTTTCCTGCTCAAGGAAACCACCGTGGTCTCGGCGGTGGCGGTGCCGGAAATCCTCTACACCACCAAGAGCTACATCGCGCTCTATTACAAAACCTACGAAATGCTCGCCGTGCTCACGCTGATCTGCGTGCTGTTGTTCTTGCCGCTGTCGCTGTTGCTCAGCCGTCTGGAAAGGAGGCTCCAGCATGGCCAGTTCGGGTCTTGAATTGCTCTGGGTGTCATTGCCGCAACTGGCAAAAGGCGCCGGACAAACCTTGTCGATCTCGTTTCTGAGCATCGCCATCAGCACCGTCGGCGGGGTGCTCTACGGTGTGTTGCGCACGCTCAACGTGACGTGGCTCAACGCGATTTTGCGGGTGTATCTGGAGCTGTTCCGGGCGATCCCGGTGCTGGTCTGGCTGTACCTGTTGTTCTTCGGTTTGCCGATTTTCTTCGGCCTGAGCATTCCGAGTTTCTGGTGCGCCGTGCTGGTGTTGTCACTGTGGGGCGCGAGTGAGGTCGGCGAAGTGGCGCGCGGTGCGCTGCATTCGTTGCCGCGCGGTCAGCGTGAAGCGGGGCTGTCGATGGGTCTTAACGCCGCACAACTGTATGGCTACGTGCTGCTGCCGCAAGCGCTGAAGCGCATGACGCCGCCGACCATCAACGTCTACACGCGGATCATCAAGACCAGTTCGCTGGCGGTGCTGATCGGTGTGGTCGATGTGATCAAGGTCGGCCAGCAGATCATCGAGCGCACCTACGAATCGGTGCTGATCTATGGCGCGCTGTTCCTGTTTTTCTTTTTCATCTGCTACCCGCTGTCGGCCGCCTCGCGCGTGCTGGAGCGGCGCTGGACGCAAGCATGAGTGCATTGATCGAGTTTCACGGCTTCAACAAATTCTATGGCGAGCAGCAGGTGCTCAACGGCATCGACCTGCAAGTACAGAGTGGCGAAGTGATCGTCATCCTCGGCCCCAGCGGCTGCGGCAAAAGCACCTTGCTGCGTTGCCTCAATGGCCTCGAAGTCGCCCACAGCGGCAGCCTGAAATTTGTCGGCCGTGAGCTGCTGGACAAGGCTACCGACTGGCGCGACATCCGCCAGCAGATCGGTATGGTCTTTCAGAGTTATCACTTGTTCCCGCACATGAGCGTGCTCGACAACCTGTTGCTCGGCCCGCTCAAGGTGCAGAAGCGCCAGCGTCGCGAAGCGCAACAGCAAGCCGAAGCGCTGCTTGAACGCGTAGGACTTCTGGACAAGCGCGATGCCTTCCCGCGTCAGCTCTCCGGTGGCCAGCAGCAACGCATCGCCATCGTCCGTTCGTTGTGCATGAACCCACGGGTGATGCTTTTCGACGAGGTCACTGCCGCCCTCGACCCGGAGATGGTCAAGGAAGTTTTACAGGTCATTCAGGGCCTCGCTCGGGAGGGCATGACCCTGTTGATCGTCACCCACGAAATGGCCTTCGCCCGCGCGGTGGCCGACCGCATCGTGTTCATGGATGCCGGGCGCATCCTGGAACAGACCCCACCCGAGATTTTCTTTACGAACCCGCAAACCGCACGCGCGCAGCAGTTTCTGGAGAAGTTCTCCTTCGTTGCAACACTGCCAAAAACGAATCCGACAAAGGAACTGGAACTGTTATGAAAACTGCCGCTTTTCTACTGCCCCTACTGAGCCTCGCCTTGCTTGCCGGTTGCAGCAAAACCGAAGAACTGCCAAAGCCGAAAGTCGCCAGCGAAAGCACCGCGCCGGCCGGTTATCTGGACAAGATCAAGGCCCGCGACAAACTGATCGTTGGCGTATTTACCGATAAGCCGCCATTCGGTTTCGTCGATGAAGCCGGGCGCTATGTCGGCTTCGATACCGACATCGGCCGGCGTTTCGCCAAGGATCTGCTCGGTGATGAAAACAAGGTCGAGTTCGTGGCGGTGGAGCCGGTGAGCCGCATCCCGTTCCTGCAAAGCGACAAGGTCGACCTGATCCTCGCCAACATGACCGTGACCCCCGAGCGCAAGGAAGCGGTGGAATTCACCAATCCGAACCTCAAGGTCGCGGTGCAGGCGCTGGTGCCGCAAAGCAGCTCGGTGAAAAACCTCGATGACCTGGCGACCCGCACGACCATCGTCACCACTGGCACTACAGCGGATATCTGGCTGACCAAGAATCACCCGGACTGGAAACTGCTGAAGTTCGAGAAGAACTCCGAGTCCCTGCAAGCCCTGGCCAATGGCCGTGGCGATGCCTACGCGCAAGATAATCTGGTGCTGTTCAGCTGGGCCAAGCAGAACCCGGGCTATCGCGTGCTGGAGGATAAACTCGGTGCCGAAGCGCCGATTGCGCCGGCGGTCAAGAAGGGCAATATCGAACTGCGTGACTGAGTGAATACCGAGCTGACCAAGCTGGGTGAGGAGAAATATCTGCTCAAGCTGTACGACCAATATGTGCGTAAAGAACTGAGCGATGACACCAAGCCTGAGAGTGTGATTGTCGAGGGTGGCAAGTGGCAGGGGTGATTGTCTGAACTGATCGTTCCCATGCTCCGCGTGGGAATGCCTCTGGGGACGCTCCGCGTCCAGTGACGCGGAGCGTCACGGGCTGCATTCCCACGCAGAGCGTGGGAACGATCAGTGGGCAGTCAATCCGGCCATTTCCACGCCGGCTCATCCAGCACCCGCTGCCCGACAATCCCGGTCTGCCCCAACGTCTTCTCCAACACGATGCAATTGCACTCCGGATCTTCCTGCAACGCTGAAATCAACCGCCGCGCATGGGACACCACCCACACCTGACACTGCTCCGACGCACGAATGATCAGCCGCGCCAACGCCGGCAGCAGATCCGGGTGCAGGCTGGTTTCCGGTTCGTTCAGCACCATCAGCGACGGCGGCCTCGGCGTCAGCAGCGCCGCGACCAGCAGCAGATAGCGCAACGTGCCGTCCGACAGTTCCGCCGCCGACAATGGCCGCAGCAACCCTTCCTGATAAAACTCGATGGCAAAGCGCCCGCCGCTCAGCGGCTCGATCCGCAGGCGTGCGCCGGGGAACGCATCGCTGATGGCGCCCTGCAAAGCCTCTGGATCGCCGATTTCAATGATGGTCTGCAACGCCGCCGCCAGATCTCGACCATCGTGGTGCAGGACCGGCGTGCGTGTGCCCAGTTGCGGTTGGCGCACCGGCGCATCGGCGTCGCTGCGAAAGTGATCATAGAAGCGCCAGCGCCGGATGAACTCGCGCATCTGGAACACTTCCGGTGAGTTGCGCAGGCTGCCGACCTGATCGAACAGGCTGTCGAAGTTCGGCGTGTATTGCGCCAGCACGTCCCAGTTGCGGCCTTCGCGGGCACGGATCATCGGGCCGTTGCGATCCACCAGCAGACTGGCCGGGCGATACAGTGGCCCGGCCCAGATGCATTCGCGTTTGATTTCCGGGTCGAGGGAGAAAAACGAGCGACTTGGCTCGGGCAAACCCAGGGCAATCGAATAACTGAAATCCTCGCCGGCGAACCCCAGGCGCAAGCGCTTCACGCCTTGGCGCACCGTCGGCTCGATCGCCACCTCGCCGTTGCGCATGCGCCGGCTGATGGTTTCCGGCCCGGCCCAGAAGGTCGAATCCAGCCCACCCTCACGGGCCAGCGCATTGACCACGCCGCCCTGCGCGGTTTCCGCCAGCAGGCGCAACGCTCGGTACAGATTGGACTTGCCGCTGCCGTTGGGGCCGGTGATCAGGTTCAGACGACCGAGCGGGATCACCAATTTGTTGATCGAACGGTAATTGGCCACCGCGAGAGTATTGAGCATGGAATTCCTTCTCTTCAGGCGCCCATTGTAGGTGCTGCCGCAGGGAAATATGGGCGACGAACGGGCGAACGTTGAACCCTGTTCTAAGCTCACAGTCGTATCGTCACTTGCACGTTCGTACACAGGAAGGAGTCTGCATGGCGAGTCCCGGTTTGAAAACAGCGGTCATGCTGAGTCTGTTCACCTTGGTGACCGCCTGCGGCGAGAAAAAAGCCCCTGAAGAATACTTGCCCAGGGTCTTCGTACAAGAAGTGAAACCCATGGATTACGCGGCCTCGGTGACGTTGACCGGTGACGTGCAGGCGCGCGTGCAGACCGAATTGTCGTTCCGCGTTGGCGGCAAGATCATCCAGCGCATGGTCGACGTCGGCGACCGCGTCACCGCCAAACAGGTGCTGGCGAAACTCGATCCCAAGGATTTGCAGACCAACGTCGACTCCGCTCAAGCCCAAGTGGTCGCCGAACAGGCGCGGGTGAGGCAGAGCGCAGCAGCGTTCGTCCGTCAGCAGAAACTCCTGCCCAAGGGCTACACCAGCCAAAGCGAATATGATTCCGCCCAAGCGGCGTTGCGCAGCAGCCAAAGCGCTTTAAGCGCGGCGCAGGCGCAACTGGCCAACGCCAAGGATCAACTCAGCTACACCTCGCTGATTGCCGACGCCCCGGGCGTCATTACTGAGCGTCAGGCCGAAGTCGGCCAGGTGGTCCAGGCCACCGCGCCGATTTTCAGTCTGGCCCGCGATGGCGACCGTGATGCGGTGTTCAACGTGTATGAATCGTTGCTCGCCGAGCGCCCCACGGACAACAGGATCACCGTCAGCCTGCTCGATAACCCCGAAGTCAAAACCACCGGCACCGTGCGCGAAGTCACCCCGGCGGTGTCGGCGCAATCCGGCACCGTGCAAGTCAAAGTCACCCTCGACAAACTGCCGCCGGGCATGCAGCTCGGCTCGGTGGTCAGCGCCACGGCGAAAGGCTCGGGCAAATCGGCAGTCGAGTTGCCATGGTCAGCACTGACGAAAAACATCAGCGATACCGCGGTGTGGATGGTCGACGACAAGGGCGAGGCGCAATTGCACAACGTCACGGTCGGCCGTTACCTGACCGGCAAAGTGATCATCAGCGAAGGTCTCAAGGGTGGTGAGAAAGTCATTGTTGCCGGTGGGCAGTTGTTGCACCCGGGGATGAAAGTCGAGATTGCCGAAAACACCTACAAGGATCTGCAACCGGGAGCGCAGCCATGAAGTCTCTGTGGTTGTTACCCGTCGCCGTATTGTTGGCCGCATGCTCGAAGAAAGAACCGCCGCCGGAGCCGGTACGCCCGGTGCTGTCAGTCAAAGTCGAAGCGCTCAACGAGGAAAACCTCGGCCGCTTTGCCGGCAGCATTCAGGCGCGCTACGAGAGCAACACCGGTTTCCGTGTCGGTGGACGCATCGCCAGCCGTAACGTCGATGTCGGCACCGAAGTCGAGAAGGGCACGTTGCTCGCCACACTCGATCCATCCGATCAGCAGAACCAGTTGCGTTCGGCCCAAGGCGATCTGGCGAGAGTCCAGGCGCAATTGATCAACGCGCAAGCTAACGCACGCCGCCAGCAGGCGCTGTTCGATCGCGGCGTTGGCGCGCAAGCCCAACTGGACATCGCCACGACCGATCTGAAAACCACCCAAGCCTCGCTCGATCAGGCGCGCGCGGCGGTCAATCAGAGCAAGGATCAACTCGGCTACACCGAATTGCGCTCCGATCACAAAGCCGTGGTCACCGCGTGGAACGCCGAGGCCGGGCAGGTCGTCACTGCCGGCCAACAAGTGGTGACTCTGGCGCAACCGGACATCAAGGAAGCGGTGATCGATCTGCCGGACACATTGGTTGATCAGATTCCTCGCGACGTGGTGTTCTCGGTGGCCGCACAACTCGACCCGAGCATCAACACCACAGCGGTCATCCGCGAAATCGAACCCCAGGCGCAAAGCGCGACCCGGACCCGCCGTGCGCGCCTGACCCTGGCCGAAACGCCGGACGGTTTCCGCCTCGGCACGGCGATCAGCGTGACCCTCAGCTCGGCGATCAAACCGCGCATCGAGTTGCCGGCGACGGCACTGCAGGAGGTCGACGGCAAATCACGTATCTGGGTCATCGACACGCAAAGCAAAACCGTCAACCCGCGCGATGTCAGCGTCATCAGCCGCACCGACAGCAGTGTGGTGCTGGCCGGTGGCGTGAAGAACGGCGAGCGTGTGGTCAGCGCCGGCGTCAACAGCCTCAAACCCGGACAATCCGTGAAACTTGACGAGGACAGTCAATGAAAGGCTCTTTCAACCTCTCCGAATGGGCCCTCAAGCATCAGTCATTCGTCTGGTATCTGATGTTCGTCGCGTTGCTGATGGGCGTGTTCTCGTACTTCAATCTGGGTCGCGAAGAAGATCCGTCGTTCACCATCAAGACCATGGTCATCCAGACCAAATGGCCGGGCGCGACTCAAGAGGAAACCCTCAAGCAGGTCACCGACCGCATCGAGAAAAAACTCGAAGAACTCGATTCCCTCGACTACGTGAAAAGCTACACGCGCCCCGGCGAATCGACGGTGTACGTGTACCTGCGCGACACCACCAGTGCCAAGGACATCCCGGAAATCTGGTACCAGGTGCGCAAGAAGATCGATGACATTCGCGGACAGTTCCCCCAAGGCATTCAGGGGCCGGGATTCAACGATGAGTTCGGTGATGTGTTCGGTTCGGTGTATGCGTTTACGGCTGACGGACTGACCATGCGTCAGCTGCGCGACTATGTCGAACAGGCGCGCGCCGAGATCCGCAATGTGCCGGGGCTGGGCAAGATCGAGATGGTCGGCCAGCAAGACGAAGTGATCTACCTGAACTTCTCCACGCGCAAACTGGCCGCCTTGGGCATCGATCAGCGTCAGGTGGTGGACAGTCTGCAATCGCAAAACGCTGTGACCCCGGCAGGGGTGATCGAGGCCGGCCCGGAGCGGATTTCCGTGCGCACCTCCGGGCAGTTCGCCTCGGAAAAGGATCTGGCCGAGGTCAACCTCAAGCTCAATGACCGCTTCTATCGACTGGCCGATATCGCCGAAATCAGCCGTGGTTACGTTGATCCAGCGACGCCGGAATTCCGCTTCGACGGCAAACCGGCCATCGGCTTGGCGATTGCCATGCAGAAGGGCGGCAACGTCCAGGAATTCGGCAAGGCCTTGCATGCGCGCATCGACCAACTCACCGCGGACTTGCCGGTAGGCGTCGGTGTGCACACGGTGTCCGATCAGGCCGTGGTGGTTGAAGAAGCCGTCGGCGGCTTCACCAGCGCGCTGTTCGAAGCGGTGATCATCGTGTTGGTCGTGAGCTTCATCAGCCTCGGCGTGCGCGCCGGTCTGGTGGTGGCGTGCTCGATTCCGCTGGTGCTGGCGATGGTCTTTGTATTCATGGAATACAGCGGCATCACCATGCAGCGGATTTCCCTCGGCGCACTGATCATCGCCCTCGGCCTGCTGGTCGATGACGCGATGATTACCGTGGAGATGATGGTCACGCGCCTGGAAATGGGCGAGACCCGCGAGCAGGCCGCGACGTTCGCCTATACCTCGACGGCGTTCCCGATGCTCACCGGCACACTGGTGACGGTGGCCGGTTTCGTGCCTATCGGCCTCAATGCCAGCTCCGCCGGTGAGTACACCTTCACCCTGTTCGCGGTGATCGCGGTGGCGATGCTGGTGTCGTGGGTGGTGGCGGTGTTCTTTGCGCCGGTGATCGGCGTGCACATCCTCAGCGCCAACGTGAAACCCCATGAAGCCGAGCCGGGTCGGGTCGGTCGCGCGTTCAATGGCGGGCTGTTGTGGGCGATGCGCAATCGCTGGTGGGCGATCGGCATCACCGTGCTGCTGTTTGCCCTGTCGATTTTTTGCATGCGCTTCGTGCAGAACCAGTTCTTCCCGGCGTCGGATCGCCCGGAAATTCTCGTCGACCTCAACCTGCCGCAGAACGCCTCCATCGATGAAACCCGCAAAGCGGTCGACAAACTCGAAGCAACGCTCAAGGGTGATGCGGACATCGTGCGCTGGAGCACTTACATCGGTCAGGGCGCGATCCGTTTCTACCTGCCCCTCGACCAGCAATTGCAAAACCCGTACTACGCGCAACTGGTGATCGTCAGCAAGGATTTCGAGGCCCGTGAGGCCTTGACCCAACGATTGCGCGAGCGACTGCACAAGGACTTCGTCGGTATCGGCAGTTATGTGCAGGCGCTGGAAATGGGCCCGCCGGTGGGGCGCCCGATCCAATATCGGATCAGCGGCAAGGACATCGATCAGGTGCGCAAGCATGCCATCGACCTGGCCACCGAACTGGACAAGAACTCGCACATCGGCGAGATCATTTACGACTGGAACGAGCCGGGCAAAGTCCTGCGCATCGACATTGCTCAGGACAAAGCGCGGCAACTCGGGCTGTCGTCCGAAGACGTGGCGAACCTGATGAACAGCATTGTCAGTGGCTCGCCGTTGACTCAGGTCGATGACGATATCTACCTGATCAACGTGGTCGGTCGCGCAGTGGACTCCGAGCGCGGTACGCCGGAAACCCTGCAAAACCTGCAGATCGTCACGCCGAGCGGCACGTCGATCCCATTGCTCGCATTCGCCACGGTTCGGTATGAACTGGAGCAACCGTTGGTGTGGCGTCGCGACCGTTTGCCGACCATCACCATCAAGGCTTCGGTGCGCGACGAGATCCAGCCGACCGATCTGGTGAAACTCCTCAAGCCGTCCATCGACGCCTTCGCTGAAAAACTGCCGGTCGGCTACAAAGTCGCCACTGGCGGTACGGTCGAGGAAAGCGGCAAGGCCCAAGGGCCGATTGCCAAGGTCTTGCCGTTGATGCTGTTCCTGATGGCGACCTTCCTGATGATCCAGTTGCACAGCGTGCAGAAGATGTTCCTGGTGGCGAGTGTCGCGCCGCTGGGGCTGATCGGCGTGGTGCTGGCGCTGGTGCCGACGGGTACACCGATGGGCTTCGTGGCGATTCTGGGGATTCTCGCGCTGATCGGCATCATCATCCGCAACTCGGTGATTCTGGTGACGCAGATCGATGAGTTCGAGAAGAAGGGTTATGCGCCGTGGGACGCGGTGGTCGAGGCGACCGAGCACCGGCGCCGGCCGATCCTGCTGACCGCAGCGGCGGCGAGCATGGGCATGATCCCGATTGCCCGGGAAGTGTTCTGGGGGCCGATGGCCTACGCGATGATTGGCGGGATTGTGGTGGCGACGCTGCTGACGCTGCTGTTCCTGCCGGCGCTGTATGTGGCCTGGTACAAGATTCGCGAACCGCAAAAAGAAGCGCAGTAAAAAGCGCGCGCTTCGCGCTCATCGCCAGCAGGGCTAGCTCCCACAGTTGCAATGCATTCTCCTGTGGGAGCTAGCCCTGCTAGCGATAGCGTCGTAATGGACTACGTCGATTTACGCCAGACACTCGCCAACCAAGGCTGCTGCTCCCGAGGCAGTCCCGCCGGCCGGAAGTAATGCTCCAGCTCGACAAACCCTGCCGCGGTCAACAACCCTTGCCACGCCGCCAGATCGTGATACGAGCCATACCGCGGCCCGTTCCAGCCTTCACGGTTATCCCCGCGCGGATTCGAACTGAACAACACCCCACCGGGCTTCAACGCGCCGTACAGTTGCTTGAGCACCCGTGGCAACTCCTGCAACGGCACATGAAACAGCACCGCGTTGGCGAAGATCCCGTCGAAGCGTTCCGCTGGCATATCCAGTTTCAGAAAATCCTGCTGTAGCACTTCGCAGCCACTGTCCTCACGGGCCATTCGGGCAAATTCCTGCGAACCGTCGAGGCCGACCGCGATGTGGCCCATGCGCGTGAACGTCTGCAAATCCCGGCCCGGGCCGCAGCCGAAATCGAGAATCGTGAACGGCGCCGCGCCCTGAATATGTCGAAGCAACGCATCGATGTTCTGACTGACATCGTGATCGCGAGTGCCTTCACGGAAGTCTTCGGCGACCGAGTTGTAGTGGCCGAGGGTGGTGGCGGTGATCTGTTCGAGGTCGGTCGGGGTTTGCTTCATGGTCGAGGGCTGCACGGCATCTAAGATGAGCCGAATATACGCCATTCGCGAGCAGGCTCGCTCCCACAGGGGAACGCATTCCAAATGTGGGAGCGAGCCTGCTCGCGAAAGCGGTTTCAGAGGCGCGGCATGAATCCGGATGAGCTCAGCGCTTGTTGAGCCCCCGCGCCAACCGATCCCCACCCAACTGAATCACCGCCACCAACGCCACCAGCAACACAATCACCGTCAACATGATCTGGCTGTCAAAGCGCTGATACCCGTAGCGATAGGCGATATCCCCCAACCCGCCCGCACCAATCGCCCCGGCCATCGCCGACGAATTGATCATCGTCACCAACGTGATGGTGAAACCCCCGACAATCCCCGGCAGCGCCTCCGGCAACAACACATGCCAGACAATGTGCCAACGCCGGCAACCCATCGCCTGCGCGGCTTCGATCAAGCCATGATCAACCTCGCGCAAACTCACTTCAGCAATCCGCGCAAAGAACGGCGTCGCCGCAATCGTCAGCGGAACCACGGCGGCCCAAACCCCATACGTGGTGCCGACAATCAACCGGGTAAACGGAATCAGCGCGACCATCAGAATCAGAAACGGGATCGAGCGGAAGAGGTTCACGAACGCACCCAAAGCACGGTTCAACACTGGCGCTTCGTAGATCCCGCCCTTGTCACTGGTGACCAAAATCACCGCCATGGGAATCCCCACCAGCAACGCGATCAACGATGACACGCCGACCATCAGAAACGTGTCGATAAAGCCCTGCAACAAACGATCAAACCACATAACCCAATACCTCCACCCGTTGCGCCCATGGCGCGGCGCGTTCGCGCAGTTGCTCGGCGCTGAACGAAGAGGCGCTGACGGCCAATAGCAGTTGCCCCAGCGCATGCCCCTGAATCCGTTCGACGCCGCCCTGCAGCAACTTCACCCGGCCACCGAGAGCGGTAAACAGCGCGGCCAGATCCGGCTCATCGCTGGAACTGCCGGTGAACTGCAAACGCAGCACCACGGCGGCATCGGAGGAGGGCGCGTGCGTGTGCAAGCGGCTCTGCAATTCTTCCGGCAACGCATGTTGCAGCGGCGCGAGCAAAGTCTGGCTGACCTCGTGCTGCGGATTGCCGAACACTTCCCACACCGGGCCTTGCTCGACGACGCGGCCATGCTCCAGCACCACGACGCGATCGCAGATTTCGCGGATCACCGCCATCTCGTGGGTGATGAGCACGATGGTCAGGCCCAGGCGCTGGTTGATCTCGCGCAGCAGGCCGAGGATCGACTGAGTGGTCTCCGGATCGAGCGCCGAAGTCGCTTCGTCGCAGAGCAGGATATCCGGATCATGCACCAGCGCGCGGGCGATGCCGACACGCTGTTTCTGTCCGCCGGACAGCTGCGCCGGATAGGCCTTGTGTTTTTCTTGCAGGCCGACCAGTTCGAGCAATTCGCGAACCTTTTTCTCGCGCTGCTCTTTCGGCACGCCCGCCACTTTCAGCGGCAATTCGACGTTCTGCCAAACCGTCTTGGCCGACATCAGATTGAAGTGCTGAAAGATCATGCCGATCCGTCGGCGCAGCGCCACGAGGCGGTCTTCATCGAACTCGCCAATGTCGACTTGATCGATCAACACCCGTCCAGATGTCGGCTGCTCCAGACGATTGATCGTGCGGATCAGCGACGATTTGCCGGCGCCGCTGCGGCCGATGATGCCAAATACTTCGCCGCGTTGGATCGCCAGGTCGATGCCTTGCAACGCGGCGACCGGGCCCTGGCGACCGTTGTAGGTTTTACCCAGGCCGATGAAGCGCACGTGGGCGCGATTCAGCTCAGGGTGCAATTCGGTACGTTCAGCATTGTTTGGCTCTGGAATATCCAGTCGCCGTTGGATCGCCGCGGTCATGCTCAGCTTTCCCAGCCGGCTTGATACAGCTTGCCGTGGGCCTTATCCAGCGCCGCGCGAACCACTGGCGAATGCTGGTAGATGTCGACGAATTTGATCAGGCGCGGATCGGTTTTGCTCTTCGGCTGGATGACGAACTGGATCACGTATTCCTTGTGATCGAGACCGTCGAACAGCAGCGCGGAACCGGCATCGAAAGTCTTCGCCAGTCGGATATAGGCCGGATAACCCTGCACCAGATCGGCATCGTCATAGGCCCGTACCAGTTGCACGGCCTCGACCTGGAGGATTTTGATTTTCTTCGGGTTGGCGACGATGTCGTCTTCGGTGGCCTTGTAGCCGACGCCCGGTTTCAGCGTGATCAAACCGGCCTTGGCCAGCAGTTGCAGACCGCGACCGCTGTTGATCGGGTCGTTGGCGATGGCGACGCTGGCGCCCTCTGGCAGCTCATCGAAGCTTTTGTATTTTTTCGAGTAGAGACCGACGTTGTTGATGATCCCCGGCGCGAATGGCACCAGATCAAAACCGGCAGCGGCTTTGGCGTTTTCGAGGAACGGGATGTGCTGGAAGTAGTTCACGTCGATGTCGCCGGCGGCGAGGCTGACGTTTGGCGCGATCCAGTCGGTGAACTCCACCAGTTCGACCTTCAGGCCTTGTTTTGAGGCCTCTTCGACGGCGGCTTCCAGCGGGATGGCGAAGGCGGCGGTGGTGCCGATTTTCAACGGGGCGTCGGCGGCGAAGACCGCCGAGCTGAACAGGCCGAGGGCCAGGGCCAGTGCTTTGACTGGGTGGGACAGGGGTTTCTTGGTCATGATGGGTTTTCCAGTCAGTGCATAAATGTTTGGTGTCTGGTCGTGCCTCTTCGCGAGCAGGCTCGCTCCCACAAGGGAAATGCATTCCAAAGGTGGGAGCGAGCCTGCTCGCGAAGCTTTTAATGCCGGTACGAAGATCCGGTGTGTTGCTCCGGTAGCTGCGCCTCACCGTGAAACAGCTTCTCGCGCAAGCTGCCGTGGTCGTACGCGGTCTTGTACGACCCGCGCCGCTGCAGCTCCGGAATCACCAGATCAATGAAATCGACATAGCTTTCCGGCGTAACAATGCGGGTCAGGTTGAAACCGTCCAGGCCGGTCTCAGCGATCCACGATTCCAGCTCATCCGCCACTTGCTCCGGCGAACCGACCACGGTGATGTAGCGGCCACCGAGGGCGTGCTGGTCGAGCAATTTGCGTCGCGTCCAGTCGTTGTTCTGCAGGTTTTTCGTCGCCGATTGAATGGCGTTGCTCTTCACGTACTGGATCGGTTCGTCGATTTCGTACTGGGAGAAGTCGATGCCGGTCGAGGCGGAAAAATGCGCCACGCCGGCCTCGGCACTCGCGTAACTCAAGTACTCGGCGTGCTTGGCCCACGCGGCTTGTTCGGTCGCGCCGACGATCACGTTGAGGCCCATGAACACCTTGATGTCTTCAGGATTGCGCCCGGCCTCGACGGCGCTGGCGCGCACCTTGTCGACCTGAACCTTGGTCGACGGCTTGTTCTGGCCGCTGATGAACACGCACTCGGCGTGACGCCCGGCGAACAGCAAACCGCGATCGGAACTGCCGGCCTGAAACAACACCGGCGTGCGCTGCGGTGACGGCTCGCAGAGGTGATAACCCTCGACCTGATAGAACTCGCCCTTGTGCTCGACCTTGTGCACTTTCTCCGGGTTGGCGTAGATACGTTGCTCGCGGTCGTTGAGCACCGCGCCTTTTTCCCAGCTGCCTTCCCAGAGTTTGTAGAGCACTTCTAGGTACTCATCGGCCTGATCGTAGCGGCGGTCATGTTCGACTTGTTCACTGAGACCCATGGCTTTCGCAGCACTGTCGAGGTAACCGGTGACGATGTTCCAGCCGACACGGCCACGGCTCAGATGATCGAGCGTCGACATGCGGCGGGCGAACAGATACGGCGGTTCGTAGGTGAGGTTGGCGGTGAGGCCGAAGCCGAGGTTTTTGGTCACCGCAGCCATCGCCGATACCAGCAGCAACGGATCGTTGACCGGCAACTGGATCGACTCTTTCAGCGTGACGTCGACCGAGTTCTGATAGACGTCATACACGCCGACGATGTCGGCGATGAACAGTCCGTCGAACAGCCCGCGCTCCAGCAACTGCGCCAACTCGGTCCAGTATTCGATGGTGTTGTAGTGGGTCGAGGTGTCCCTCGGATGCGTCCACAAACCGTGGTTGATGTGGCCGATGCAGTTCATGTTGAACGCGTTGAGCAGGATCTTCTTTTTCGCAGCGCTCATCAGATGGTGCCCCGCAGTGGCGGCTTTTCATCGTTGAGGTAGTAATTCCCCACCGCGTGATATTTCCACCGCACCGGATCGTGCAGGGTGTGCACGCGGGCGTTGCGCCAGTGACGGTCGAGGCCGTGCTCAATCAGTGTGGCCTGACTCCCCGCCAGTTCGAACAGCGTGCTGCCGGCGGCCAAGGAAATTTCAGTGCTGATCGCCCGTGCTTCGGCGACGGCAATCGAAGCGGCGGCCACGGTGTGTGCGTTGGTCCCGGCTTGCGCCGCGTCGAGGAATTCGCCAGCGCGTTCGAGCAAGGCTTCGGTGGCGTGCAGACGAATGCTCAAGTGGCCGAAGCTCTTCAGCGTCAACGGGTCTTCGGTGGCTTTGTCGTTGCCGGAATCGATCCAAGGGCGCGTCTTGCTGCGCACGAAGTGCAGTGCGTCTTCGTAAGCGGCGCGGGCGATGCCGGTGTCGATGGCGGCGTGAAGAATTTGCGCCAACGGGCCAACGGTGGTTGGGCGTTCGAAGGCGCTTTGAAACGGGATCACGTCTTCAGCAGCGACGTAGACGTCTTCGAATACCACCGAACCGCTGCCGGTGGTGCGCTGGCCGAAACCACTCCAGTCATCGATCACGCTCAGGCCTTTGCTGTCGCGTGGGACGAAGGCCAGTTGCTGCACGCCGCTTTCATCGACAACCGAAGTCGGAATGCGTTGGGCGTAAATCGCACCAGTCGAATAGAACTTGCGACCGTTGATGCGATAACCGTCGCCGTCACGTTTGAGGCTGGTGACGCGGTCGTGAGCAGTTTTTGTGCCCAGTTCCGCCAGCGCATTACCGAAGCGTTGGCCGGCGAGCACTTCGGCGTACAGCCGTTGTTTTTGCGCGTGACTGCCGTTCACGCGCAGCACTTCCAGTGCATAGAAATGGTTCTGCGGAATCTGCCCGAGCGAGCCGTCGGCCTGAGCGATCAGGGCGATGACTTTGGCCAGCGTTACGTTGGACACGCCAGCGCCGCCGTATTCCTTGGGCACGCTGATGCCCCACAAGCCCGAGCGGGAAAATACGTCGAGTTCCGGCAGTGGCAGGCGACGTTCACGGTCGCGGACTGCGCTGTCGCGTTTGAAATCTTCGGCCAGGTCGCTGGCGACGATCAGGGCTTGCTCATCGCTGGTAATGACCGCGACGTGATGGGAAAAAGTCATAGGTTTCTCCATTGCACTTGAGAAAGTGTGCGGTCGTCAGATCCAGGAATGGCGAGCCGGTAGAGTGCCGTTGAGGCGATAGGCACCGACCGCGTGATATTTCCAGCGCACCGGGTCGTGCAGCGTGTGCACGCGGGCGTTGCGCCAGTGACGGTCGAGGTTGAATTCGGCGAGGGTGGCGCGGCTGCCGGCCAACTCGAACAGCTTTTCGCTGGCCTGCAAAGAGATCTCGGTGGTCAGCACTTTCGCTTCGGCCACGGCAATCGATGCGCGGGCGGCGGACTCGGCGGTGAGCGGCGCGGCGTGCACCTGATCGAGCACCTTGCCGGCCTTGCGCAACAGCGCTTCAGCGGCGTGCAGTTCGATTTTCAGTTTGCCGATATCGGCGATCACGTAGAGGTCATCGCTCGCGCGTTCGACCTTGGCATCGATCCATGGCCGCGCTCGGGTTTTGACGAACTCGATGGCGTCGTCGATGGCGCCTCGGGCGATGCCGGCGTCAATGGCCGCTTGAATCAACTGGGACACGGCGCCTTGGGTGTTCGGGGTGTCGTTGATCTTCCAGTTGTCGACGACCAGGCTCGATTCGACGCGCACGTTGTTCAGCAGAATCGTGCCGCTGGCGGTGGTGCGCTGGCCGAAGCCCGACCAGTCATCAACGATGCGCAGACCCGGCGTGCCGCGCCGAACGAAGGCCAGCACTTGTTTGCCGTCATCGTTGAGCGCCTTGACCGCGACCCAGTGCGCAAACAGCGCGCCGGTGGAATAGAACTTCTGCCCATTGATCACGTAATCGTCGCCGTCGGCAGTGATCTGCGCTTTCAATTCCAGCGTATTTTTGGTGCCGCGTTCCGGGCCGGCATTGCCGATGCGCCAGCCTTCCAGCACGCTCTGGAACAGCTGCTTTTTCTGCTCTTCGGTGGCACTGCCGAGCACCAGATTGATGATGCCGAACTGGTTCTGCGGGATCTGCCCCAACGCCGGGTCGGCAGCGGAGATGATCGCGAACACCTCGGCCAGCGTGACGAACGAAACCTGCGGGCCACCGTATTCGCGCGGGATGGCGATGCTGCCTAAACCGCTGCGGGTGAACTGTTCGACTTCCGACCACGGCAACTTGCGCTGACGATCGCGTTTGGCGGCCTGCACGCGGGCGACTTGCGCCAGATCATGGGCGGCCTTGATGGCTTGGGCGTCGTTGCGCAACACCTGCGCAGGCAACAACAACGGGGCGATGTCCAGATCCGACTGGACGTTTGCATCTGCCAGACTGGACATCAGTGCCGCTCCTTGGCTGCACGCAATGCCCTGGCGATCTGCACTGGGGTGATTGTGTTCCGGACCATACTACCTACCTCACATCTCATGAAAAACGCCGCAAAAGTGCGGCGAACGAAAGAATGTCCGGTGGTCCGGTCCATATACCCTAAGCGTGTATAAATATTAAATAAACTAACTTTTAGGAATATGTATAGAAGGGGTGATGGTCGGGTTGGTTAACTGGTTTTTCGATGGCGGGGGAGATTCAGCGGCGAGGCAACCAGCTCCCTCGCCACCACAGGAACGACTCAAGGCTTTCGGGATTCCGCAGCTTTGAGAACGGGCTTCAGTGGCACTTTGAGGTAGGGATTCACGCAGCCAATCTTCAACGTTCGTGGCGGTGCCCAGCGCGAGTTATTGCCGACCCGGTCGATGACGCAGTAGGTCACATCGAGGCGCAGATCCTCGCCGGCTTCGACGATCACTGCGGGTGGCACCCAGACCTGAATCGGCAGGCCGACATCCGCTGCCGTGATCCGCGCCAGGTCCATGCGCACATCGCCCCAGCGCAAAGTGATTTCATCGTCCTCGGCCATGTTCAGGTACGGCTCGATGGTCAGCGGCACGCCGCGTTTGATCTGGTTCGGATTGACGCCCTGGCGGCGAATGGTGTCGGGCAGCGTGACCGGCGCCAGTTGCTGGTTTTCGTCCCCGCACAGCGCGGAAGGCTGACCGCCGGGGCAATCGAGTTTCACTTGCACCCGCGTCGCCGACGACAGCGCGGGCCCCTGACCGACCTGCATCACCCGATAGTGAATGCGCGCCGCGCCGCTGATCACGAAACTCTCCGGCACGCGCAAGCTGACCGGTGCATCGACATCTTCGGCAGTCAGTACACGGGATGCGACGTAGCAGTTGTTCCAGAACAGCTCGATCAAGTCGCCCGCGTCCATGCCGGGATAGGGCTGCACGTCGACCAGCAGGTTCTCGGCCGCTGTCAGGTTGATGCCGGTTTTCTGTGCGAGCGCCAGCGTCGGCGCTGCCAGTTCGAGGGTATGCGAAGTGCGGGTCATCGGTTTCTCTCCTTGAAGCGTAGCAACGAAGTCCGTTTCTGAAAAAACAAAAGGCGTGAATTAACAGGCAATACAACAGGCTGCTTTGGTTGCCACAAAGTGCTGGATGAATGAACTAATTTGAAGCGCTTGACCACTAGATAAGAGGGTGCGGGAAGGGGAGTCAAGGGACGGAGTTAGTTAATCCATGAATTACGGGTTAATCAGAAGCTTCCTACATGGCTGAGGGCTTCTGCCTAGTCGGGATGGCGAATAGGGCTACAGTTTTCCGCTGTTTTTACCGTCTGCAATGCCGTTGTTTTTCTACGCGGCTCTGGGAAGTGCGGCAAAGTTATCGCGTGTCGTATCTGTTGCAGAACATATATGTATGAGGAAGTTAGTAGGTTTGAACGTTGGATGTTGCGGAGTAAGTATTCAATGCGAAGAAGTGCAACTTCCATCCGTGGAAGTTGACCGTGGCGCGTTGAAAGTTCTCAGGCGTGATTCAGAAACTTGCTGAGAAACTGTTTGGTGCGTTCTTCTTTCGGATTGGCAAACAACGCTTTGGCTTCACCTTGTTCGACGATCACGCCCTTGTCGAAAAACACCACTCGGTTGGCCACGTCACGGGCAAAGCCCATTTCGTGGGTAACGATGACCATGGTGCGTTTCTCTTCGGCGAGACCGCGAATGGTCGCCAGCACTTCACCCACCAGTTCCGGGTCGAGGGCTGAAGTCGGCTCGTCGAACAGGATCACTTCCGGCTCCATCGCCAGCGCCCGGGCAATCGCCACACGCTGTTGCTGACCGCCGGACAGACGACGCGGATAAGCGTCCTCTTTGCCCGCCAGACCGACCTTGGCCATGAGCTTTTTGCCCAGGGCAATGGCGGCCTCGCGCGGCATCTTCTTGACCACGATCGGGCCTTCGATGACGTTTTCCAGCGCGGTGCGATGGGGGAACAGGTTGAAGTTCTGGAACACGAAGCCGACGTGCTGGCGCAGGTTGCGCACCAGCGCTTGCTGCTGGTTCAACGGGCGACTGGTATCGATCTCGATATCGCCGACCTTGATCCGGCCGCTGGTGGGTGTTTCGAGGAAATTCAGGCAGCGCAGAAACGTCGTCTTCCCCGAACCGCTGGGGCCGATGATCGCGACGACTTCGCCTTCCTTGACCTCGAGGTCGATGCCGTTGAGCACGACCTGACCCTTGAATTGCTTGGTCAGTTTTTCCACGACAATCATCGTCAGGACTCCTGGTCGTGCCGATTGACCCGCTCTTCCAACTTGTTCTGGAAGTGCGAAAGCACCGTGGCCAGAATCCAGTAGATCAGCGCGGCGGCAAGATACATGGTGAAGACTTCGAAAGTCCGGGCGGTAATCAACTGCGCCTGACGGAACAGTTCCGGCACCTGAATGGTGGCGGCCAGTGCCGTGTCCTTGACCAGTGAAATGAAGCTGTTGCCCAGCGGCGGCAACGCCGTGCGCATCGCTTGCGGCAGGATGGCCCGACGCAGGGTTTGCGCGCGGGTCATGCCGATGCTCGCAGCGGCTTCCCACTGACCGCGTTCGATCGAACCGATTGCGGCACGCAGAATTTCACAGGCGTAGGCGGCCATGTTCAGCGAGAAGCCGATCAACGCCGCCGGCAGCGGATCCAGTTCGAGACCCAATTGCGGCAAGCCGTAATAGATCACGAACAGTTGCACCAGCAACGGCGTGCCGCGAAAGAACGACACGTAGATGCGCGCCAGCCAGCTCACCGATTTGAAGCGCGACAGGCGCATCAACGCCAGGCCGAAGCCCAGCAGCAGGCCGAAGAACATCCCGCCGAGGCTGAGGACTACCGTGTAATACGCGCCCTTGAGCAGAAAGGGCGCGGAGTCCAGTGCGAGTTGGAAAGCTTCTTCCATTATTGAGTGACGTCAGCGTTGAAGTACTTCTCCGACAGTTTCTTCAGCGTGCCGTCGGCACGCAGCTCATCAAGGGCCTTGTTCACGGCGGCCAGCAGTTCAGGTTCGCCTTTGCGCAGGGCCACACCGGCTTCCTGACGGGAGAAGGCTTCACCGGCGGCGACGGTTTTCGGCGCTTTCTTGGCGTATTCGAGGGCGGCCAGACGGTCGATCAGGATGGCGTCGGTGCGACCGTTGTTCAGGTCGGCGAACTTGGTCGGATCATCATCGTAAGTGCGCACGTCAGCGCCCGGCACGTTGGCGCGGACCCATTGCTCGTAGTTGGTGCCCAGACCGACACCGACTTTCTTGCCGGACAGATCATTGGCGGTCTTGATGTTCAGCGCCGCTTCTTTGCTCTTCAGCACCAGCGCCTGAATACCGGAAACGGTGTAAGGCTCGGAGAAGTCATACTTCTTCTTGCGCTCGTCGGAGATGGTCACTTGGTTGACTACAACGTCCAGACGCTTGGATTCCAGCGCCGCGAGGATGCCGTCCCATTTGGTTGGCTGGACCTTGGCTTTGACGCCGAGTTTTTGCGCCAGCGCTTCGGACAGCTCGACTTCGAAACCGGACAGTTTGCCGTCGGCATCGACGAAGCTGAACGGAGGATAGGTGCCTTCCAGGCCGACGTTGATAACGCCTTTGTCCTTGATCTGTTGCAGCTGCTCACCGGCCACTGCCTGGCCGATCAGACCGGCGCTCAGCGCCAGGCCCAGCGAACCCACCAGCAGATTGCGACGTAGTGCGGAAAAATTCATGACGAGCCCCTGTGTTTTCTTATGGAAGACGCTAAAGGAAAGTTGGCGAATTCGTGATTCGTGCGCCTGCGTTATCGTGCCCTAAAGCAGCGTATGCGTCTTGCGCGAAATTCGCCTGCGGCGAGACTATAAGATGTCTGCTTTAGACTTGAAAATACTTAATATATGATTTGATAGATCTAATATGCATATGTGAACGTTCCCACGCTCTGCGTGGGAACGCCTCAAGGGACGTTCCGCGTTCCAGCGTCGAAGGGACGCGGAGCGGCCCGGGCTGCATTCCCACGCAGAGCGAGGGAACGATCTGTCAGAGGTAATCCTTATAGGCAAACAGCGCCGGCGCTCCGCCGGTGTGCAGGAAGATGATCGGGCCTTCATCAAATCGCTGACGACCAATCCCATCGAGCAACCCCGCCATTGCCTTCCCGGTGTACACCGGATCGAGCAACACCGCTTCCTGACTGGCCAGCAATTTCACCGCCGCCAACGTCCCGGCATTCGGCTCGCCATAACGCGGGCCGAAATATTCGTCCCACAACTCGACCTTGAAATCCGCCGGCAGTTCGACGCCGAGCAGTTCCGCCGTGCGCTCGGCCAGGCCTTGCACCTTCGGCCGCTGATCTTCTTCGCTGCGCGAAACCGTTACGCCGATCACCGGCAATTGTGGCAACACTTCGCTCAACGCCAAGGCCAGGCCACTGTGCGTTCCGGCGCTGCCCGAGGCCAACACCACCGCAGCGAAATCGAGGCCGGTGTCCTTGATCTGTTCGGCCAGCTCCAGACCGGCGCGCACGTAACCCAGCGCACCCAGCGCATTCGAGCCACCGATCGGTACGAGGTACGGTTTCTTGCCGTTGCTTTGCAGGCGCACGGCGAGAGCGGCCAATTGTTCGTCGGCGTTGTCGAGGTTGTCGACCAGCTCGACCTTGGTGTCGAACAGATCCAGCAACAGACGGTTGCCGTTGCCGGTGTAGTTGCTGTCGTCGGTCCCCAGCGGATTTTCCAGCAGGGCCACGCAGCCGAGACCGAGTTTGGCGGCCAGCGCTGCGGTCTGGCGAACGTGGTTCGATTGCAGCGCACCGGCAGTGATCAGCGTGTCGGCGCCTTGTGCCAGAGCATCGGCGGCGAGGTATTCGAGCTTGCGCAACTTGTTGCCGCCCATGGCCAGCGGCGTCAGGTCATCGCGTTTGATGTACACCTCGCGACCGAGCCATGCGGACAGGCGTTCGAGTTTTTCCAGTGGCGTCGGGTGGCTGAGCAGGTCGAGGCGATTAAAGCGTTCCAGCTGATTCTTGATCATGAGTCCGTACTGGCGGAGAAAGATGAAAGGACTATAGGCACGCACTTTTGCCGGGGCAACCGCAAATCCCTTATAGCCAAATCGACTGAGGCCAGCACTATCGGTTCTTAATTCGCCCTCGCGAGCATGCCGTAAAGTAGTCGCCGTTGACGCGGCCAGACAGTCCGGCCGCCCGTGAGGAGTCTTTACCGTGAGCGAGCGTTCCAGCCATTGGCAATTGCAGACCATCGTCAGTCAACTGCGCAGCGCGCGGGATCAGTGGCGGGCACAGAACGGCCGGGCGTCCGGCGAGCAGGGTGGTCGCGAGTTGCCGTCGCGGGCGGCGATGGCTGAAATCCTCGAAGCGCTGTGTGGTGCGCTATTCCCGATGCGGTTGGGGCCGGTGGATCTACGCGAAGAGAGTGAAGATTTCTACGTCGGTCACACCCTTGATGTCGCCCTGAATGCTTTGTTGGCGCAGACGCGCTTGGAGCTGCGTTACGTCGCCCGCCACAGCGCGCAGGCTGACAACGAAGTCGAGGCCCGTGCGATTCAGATCGTGCAGGATTTTGCCCTGGCCTTGCCGGGCTTGCGCACCCTGCTCGACACCGATGTGCTGGCGGCTTATCACGGTGACCCGGCGGCGCGCAGCGTGGATGAAGTGCTGCTGTGCTACCCGGGGATTCTGGCGGTGATTCACCATCGTCTGGCCCACCATCTGTATCGCGCAGGGTTGCCGTTGCTGGCGCGGATCAGCGCGGAAATCGCCCATTCGGCGACCGGCATCGATATCCATCCGGGCGCGCAGATCGGCCGCAGCTTCTTTATCGATCACGGCACGGGCGTGGTGATTGGCGAGACGGCGATCATTGGCGAGCGCGTGCGGATCTATCAAGCAGTGACTTTGGGCGCCAAACGCTTCCCGGCGGATGAAGACGGCCAGTTGCAGAAGGGCCATCCGCGCCACCCGATCGTTGAAGACGATGTGGTGATTTACGCCGGGGCGACGATTCTTGGGCGGATCACCATTGGCAAGGGTTCGACCATTGGCGGCAATGTCTGGCTGACGCGCAGTGTCCCGGCCGGGTGCAATTTGACCCAGGCGAATCTGCAGCATGATGACGGGACGCAGAAGTAGGCTTCCTCAATTCGCTTCGCGGCTGCCGACCTCTTCGCGGGCAAGCTCGCTCCCACAATGGAATGCGTTTCAGATGTGGGAGCGAGCTTGCTCGCGAATGGTTTCAGGCCAAATCGAGATAATGGCCATCAGCCAATTCTGCAGTGAACGAATCCCCTCAAACCCGCGTCATACCCATCCTTGAGCTAGCGTAGGAAAACTACCGCTTGGCCGTACGATTAGTCCTAACCACCCCATCCATGTTTAACTTGAACGTTCATTCAAGTTAAACCGGTGGTTCGCTGCCCGCTCACAACAGGAGGCTTGCCTTTGCTGAGTCCGATCATTTCAGCCACGTCTAAATCCCTCGAGGTGCACGTTTCATGAGTGCATCGTCCACCCCCGCCAGCGGTCTGGTGCGCATGAATCCGCCGGTGTTCTACTTTGCCGCGACGGTCATTCTGCTGTTTGGTCTCGTTGTCATCGCCATTCCTGAACAGGCCGGCGCCTGGCTGCTGGAAGCGCAAAACTGGGCGGCCAACACGGTCGGCTGGTACTACATGCTCGCGATGACCCTGTATCTGGTCTTCGTGGTGGTCACCGCCTTATCCGGCTACGGCAAGATAAAACTCGGTGCCGACCACGACGAGCCCGAATTCAGTTACCTGTCCTGGGCCGGCATGCTGTTCGCCGCCGGGATCAGCATCACGCTGTTCTTCTTTTGCGTCTCTGAACCGCTGACCCACATGCTGCAGCCGCCGCAAGGCGAGGCTGGCACGGCGGATGCGGCGCGTCAGGCAATGCAGATTCTGTTTCTGCACTGGGGCCTGCATGGCTGGGGCGTGTTCGCCTTCGTCGGCATGGCGCTGGCCTATTTCGCTTACCGCCACAACCTGCCGCTGGCGCTGCGCTCGGCGCTGTACCCGTTGATCGGCAAACGCATCAACGGCCCGATCGGTTACGCGGTGGACGGCTTCGGCATCATCGCCACGGTGTTCGGTCTGGGCGCCGATATGGGTTTTGGTGTGCTGCACCTCAACTCCGGTCTCGACTACCTGTTCGGCATCGCTCACACCCAGTGGATTCAGGTCGGCCTGATCACGCTGATGATGGGCGCGGCGATCATCGTGGCGGTCTCCGGCGTCGATAAGGGCGTGCGGGTGATGTCCGACATCAACATGCTGCTGGCCTGTGCGCTGCTGCTGTTCGTGTTGTTCGCCGGGCCTACCCAGCATCTGCTTAATACCTTGATCCAGAATATTGGCGACTACCTCGGCGCCTTGCCGATGAAGAGTTTCGACCTCTATGCCTACGACAAACCGAGTGACTGGCTCGGCGGTTGGACAGTGTTCTACTGGGCCTGGTGGATTGCATGGTCGCCGTTCGTGGGCCTGTTCATCGCGCGGATTTCCCGTGGCCGCACCATCCGTGAATTCGTTTTCGGCGTGCTGCTGATTCCGCTTGGCTTCACCCTCGCGTGGATGTCGATCTTCGGCAACAGCGCCCTCGATCAAGTGCTCAATCACGGCATGAGCGCGCTGGGCATGTCGGCCATCGACAACCCGTCGATGAGTATTTACCTGTTGCTGGAAACCTACCCGTGGAGCAAAACCGTCATCGCCGTGACGGTGTTTATCAGCTTCGTGTTCTTCGTCACCTCTGCTGACTCCGGCACCGTGGTGCTGTCGACGCTGTCGGCCAAGGGCGGCAACCCGGACGAAGACGGGCCGAAATGGCTGCGAGTGTTCTGGGGCGCGATGACCGCGCTGATCACCAGTGCGCTGTTGTTCTCCGGCAGCATCGATGCGCTGAAGTCGGCGGTGGTGCTGACGTCGTTGCCGTTCTCGCTGATTCTGTTGCTGATGATGTGGGGCCTGCACAAGGCGTTCTATCTCGAGTCGCAGAAGCAGATTGCGCAGCTGCATTCGCTGGCACCGGTCTCCGGTTCGCGACGCGGCACCGGCGGCTGGCGTCAGCGCCTGAGTCAGGCGGTGCACTTCCCGTCGCGTGACGAGGTGTACCGTTTCATGGACACCACGGTGCGTCCGGCGATTGAAGAAGTGACGGCAGTGTTTGTCGAAAAAGGTCTGAATGTGGTGACGCAACCGGACCCGACGCACGACAACATCAGCCTGGAAATCGGCCACGGCGAGCAGCATCCGTTCATCTACCAAGTGCAGATGCGCGGTTACTTCACGCCGTCGTTTGCGCGTGGCGGGATGGGCTCGAAGCAGCTCAATAATCGTCGCTACTACCGTGCCGAAGTGCACTTGAGCGAGGGCAGTCAGGACTACGATCTGGTCGGCTACACTAAAGAGCAGATCATCAACGACATCCTCGACCAGTACGAACGCCACATGCAGTTCCTGCATCTGGTGCGTTGATTGGCGCCTGAGCGCCGGGTCTTCTCAAGACTCGGCGCTCAGCACCATAAACAACACCATCGCCGCTAGCGGCACGCCGAACACCGCACTGCCAATCGCTATCTCCGAACCCAGCGGTTGCCTCGCATGCACCACACCCACCGCGCCGTTAATCACCGTCAACGCCAGCCACAGGGCGGCGAAGCTGTAGGCCATGGTCTGCCGGCTGAAGCCGATGCGCTCGCCGATGTAGAGCATCAGCGCGAGCAGGACCAGACCGAAGAAAATGATGATGGCGGTGTGCATGGCGGGTTCAGCCTGGTGGGTGTGTATTGCCTGAAAGACCGCTTTCGCGAGCAGGCTCGCTCCCACAGTGGATCTCGGCTGGAGATTAATTTCATGTACACAGAACATCCCTGTGGGAGCGAGCCTGCTCGCGAAGGGCCCACCTCGGTGTTATCTAGAGCATAGCCAATCCAGCCTACTGTTCTTTTATCTGACCATTGATAGTCTGTGGCTAGTGCGCGATGTCGATTCGCAGAGCAGAGTTAGCTCTCAAATAACGATCAATTTCAGGATGTGTCGTTTGAATTACTCGCCGAGAGTTACGCTTATAGTTGCCGGCACTAAATGGCTTGAAGAATGGGTTTTCCTATGAAATTCCCGGTTGTTCTGCACAAGGATGCCGACTCAGACTACGGAGTGATAATCCCGGATGTCCCGGGCTGCTTCTCCGCAGGTACCACCGTCGCAGATGCTTTTGAAAACACTCAGGAAGCACTGGCGCTTCACTATGAGGGTTTGGTTGCCGATGGCGCACCATTGCCGCAGGTGCGGGATATTGATGCGCATCTCGATAACCCGGATTACGCGGGAGGGATCTGGGGCGTGGTCGATTTTGATATCACTCCGTATTTCGGCAAGTCAGTGCGGTTCAACGCCACGCTGCCTGAGCAGTTGCTTGAGCGTATTGACCAGACAGTCCGCCGTGACCAGCGCTATCGCTCCCGCTCCGGCTTCCTCGCGGCGGCTGCGCTGCGCGAACTGTCGGTATAGGACAGTCAGCTGCTTTCGCGTTCGATGACCTGACACTGCAACAGATTCAATCGCTGTACTTCGTCGCTCGGTAATACACCGAGACTTTCCAAAACGCGCGTGGCGGCGAGTACGCCAATCTCCAGCGCCGGTGGTTTGATCGTGCTTAGGCTGGGCAAAAGCATCTCGGCGAAGGGGTAGTCGCCGAAGCCGAGGACGGCACAGTCTTCCGGGATTTTCAAACCCGCGCGTTGGCCGGCGAGCAGGCCGCCAGCGGCGAGGTTGTCGTTGGCGAAGATGATGGCGTCGGGGGGCGGGGAGGCGTTCATCAAGGCGTCCATCGCCTGTTTGCCGGCCTCGAATGGTGCGCGGTCAGCGTCGGGGGCGAACACCCAGGGTTCCAGGCCAGATTCTTGTAAAGTCGCCGCGTAACCATCGCGGCGTTCCAGGGCGCTGAAGTCGCCTGGCGCGCTGTTCTGCACGAAAGCGATGCGTCGATAACCTTTCCCCAGCAGATATTTTGCAGCCGTCACGCCCACTTCAGAATGCGAAAACCCGATCTGCATCGGCTCGCGATCCGGCTGGTAATCCCACGTTTCGATCACCGGAATATCCGCCTCGGCGATCATCTTTTCCGTGCCTGCGCTGTGAAAGTGACTGGTCAGCACCAGTGCCGCCGGCGACCAGCCGAGAAACGCGCGCACGGCGTTTTCTTCCTGCTCGGTGCTGAAGTAACTCGATGCCAGCAACAGCTGATAACCATGACGGCTGAGGGTGTCGCTGAAGCCTTGAATGGTGTTGGCGAAGATCGGCCCTGAGATATTCGGAATCACCATGCCGACGATTTTCCCCCGCGCCGAGGCCAACCCGCCCGCCACCAGATTCGGCACGTAACCCATTTCAGCCACGACCGCGGCGATTCGCTCGCGGCGCTCGGGCGAGACTTGTTCGGGCTGATTGAAGTAGCGCGACACGGTGATCGCCGACACCCCCGCCTCGCGTGCTACCGCATTCAGGGTCACACGTCCGGCGCCACGGCGTTTGCGGGGCTTTTCTTCGCTCATGGTTCGATCCTTGTTAAAAACCAAATCGCATATAAAACTAATTTTTCAGTATTGGACGGTCTATGTGCGGATGGCCAATATTAGTGATGTTAGCGCTAACAAAGCGCGTTGTCTGCTACTCGCTCGAGCGAATGCCCAAGACATCGATTCAGGCGCTGTCGTCGCAGAACGGCAGCGGATCAGGGCCAATTTCGAGCGGGCAGAACATGCACAACATTCCTGGGGCGACACACAAACTGGCGCAATCGATTCGCGCCGCTGGCTGGTTATTGACGGGGTTGGCGGCGCTGCCGCTGCCCAATGCAGTCGCCGCTGACAATAGCGAGCAAGAGCCGACACTGAAGTCGGTGACCGTTACCGCCACTCGCCGCGAAGAGTCGCTGCAAAAGGTCCCGGTCGCCGTCTCGGTGATCGACGGCGAGCAGCTCGAACGCGATAACCGCAACGGCGTGGCAAGCATCGTTCAGCAAGTGCCATCGCTGAATTTCCGCACCGGCGCGTCGAACAAAGACACGTCGTTGTTTGTGCGTGGTGTCGGTACGATTTCCACGTCTCCAGGCGTCGAGCCGACCGTGGCGACCGTAATCGATGGCGTGGTGTATGCGCGTCCGGGACAGGCGACCCTGGATCTGCTGGATCTGGAGCGCGTCGAGGTTTTGCGCGGTCCGCAGGGCACGCTGTTCGGCAAGAACGCCTCGGCTGGCGTGCTCAACATCACCAGCAAGGCGCCGACCGCCGAGACCCATGGCTACATCGATCAGTCGTACTACAGCGGCAACGAAAGCCGTACTCGATTCGGCATTGGCGGCAGCCTGATTCCGGACACGTTGAAAGGCTCGATCAGCACGCTGTTCGGCACCTACGACGGCAACGTCGATAACGAACATAACGGTCAGGAGGTCAACGGCTACAACCATCGCGGCGTGCGCGGCAAACTTGAATTCACCCCGAATGACGACGTTACTTTCACCCTGATCGCCGACTACATGCAGTCCCACGACGACGGCCCCAACGGTGTGGTCAGCAAGTCGCTGACCCCAGCCTTCGCCAATGCGCTGAGCCCGGCCTATGCCTCCAGCCACAACCGCGACATCAACACCGACACTCGCTCTCACGTTGAAGACACCAACAAAGGCCTGTCCGGCCAGCTCGACTGGCAATTGGGCGATTACACCCTGACGTCGATCACCGCATGGCGCGGCTGGGACAACACCCAGTATCAGGATGGCGATCGTCTCGGCACCGTGACGGCTGCGTTTCCCGGCACGGCGGACAAGGGCGATCTGGCCTTCGATCAGTACTCGCAAGAGCTGCGTCTGGCCTCGTCGAAAGGTGAGTTTCTCGAATACGTTGGCGGCCTGTTCTACATGCACGGCAAAGACGACGAAACCTATCAGCGCACGCTGACAACCACCACGCGTACCGACCGTGGCGTCGCCGATTACAGCACCACCAGCGACAGTTACGCCGTGTTTGGCGAGAGCACGCTGAACTTCACGTCCGACTTTCGCGGCATCGCCGGCCTGCGCTACACCCACGATGATCTGGAATACGACCACCGCCGCGTCTCGACGTCGGCAACCACGGTCAGCGGTATCCAACCGGCCACCAGCAGTTCCGGTTCAGTGGACGAAGACGGCTGGTCCGGCCGCCTCGGTGTGCAGTACGACTTGAGCGATGCGGTCACCACTTACCTAACCTACTCGCGCGGCTACAAAGGCCCGGCCTACAACGTGTTCTTCAACATGCAGCCGCGCGACACCGAAGCCCTCAAACCGGAGACTTCGAATACCTGGGAGGCGGGGATCAAGGCCACGTCCTGGAACAATCGCCTGACCACCAACCTCGCGGTGTTCCACAGCGATTACGACAACTATCAGGCGAACTTCTTTGACACCGTTGCCGGCCAGGTGGTGACGCGTCTGATCAACGCCGGCAGCGTCAGCACCGAGGGCGTCGAACTCGATTACGCCTTACAAGCGACCCAGCAATTGAAGTTGTCCGGCGCACTGGCCTACACCCGCGCACGGATCGACGAATTCGCCTGCCCGGCGGGCGCGGCGGCGTCGTGCAACGTCAACGGCAAACCGCTGCCATTCAGCCCGGACTGGAAAAGCTACGTGCGCGCCGACTACTCGATCCCGCTGGATAACGGTCTGGATATCGAACTCGGCACCGACTACAGCTGGCAGAGCGAAGTGCAGTACGACATCAGCCAGAACGTCGACACCAAACAGGGCGCTTACGGTATCTGGAACGCCAGCGTCGCTCTGGCCGATTACAGCAATGGCTGGCGTGTTGCGTTGCTCGGCAAAAACCTCACCGACAAGTCTTACTCGCCGGTGCTCGCCAGCGGTGGCAACTACATCTACCGCGCCGTGCCACGGGATGACGAGCGCTACTTCGGCGTGCAATTGCGCAAGGATTTCTGACGATGAGCAGACAGTTGAAACTCGGCGCATTTCTCATGGCCACCGGGCACCACGTGGCGGCGTGGCGTCATCCGGAAGTACCGGCCAATGCGGGGCTGGATTTCGCCCACTACAAACGTCTGGCGCAGATCGCCGAAGCGGCGAAGTTCGATACGTTGTTCGTCGCCGACAGCGTCGCCGCGCCGACCCAGGACATCGCCAGTCGCATGGCGCGCTCGGATCACTTTGAGCCGCTGACGTTGCTCTCGGCGCTGAGCGCCGTGACCGAGCACATCGGTCTGATCGCCACGGCGACGACCAGCTACAACGAGCCGTATCACGTCGCGCGAAAATTCGCGTCGCTCGATCACCTTTCGGGCGGGCGAGCGGGGTGGAATCTGGTGACCTCGGACAATGCTGCCGAAGCGCTGAATTTCGGCCGCGACCAACATATCGGCCACGCCGAACGCTACAGCCGGGCGCGCGAATTTCATCAAGTGGTGACCGGGCTTTGGGACAGCTGGGAGGACGACGCCTTTGTGCGCGACAAGGCCAGCGGGGCGTATTACGAGCCGGCGAAGTTGCATGTGCTGGATCACGTTGGCGAACACTTCCGGGTCAAAGGCCCGCTGAACGTTGCGCGTTCGCCGCAGGGGCAGCCGGTGATCGTGCAGGCCGGCTCTTCCGAGACTGGGCGTGAATTGGCGGCGCAGACGGCTGAAGTGGTGTTCACCGCGCAGACGTCTCTGGCCAACGCTCAGGCGTTCTACGCCGACCTCAAGGGACGTCTGCCCAAGTACGGGCGCAGCGCCGATTCGCTGAAAATCATGCCGGGGGTATTTGTCGTGGTCGGCGACACCGAAGCTGAGGCGCAGGAAAAATATGAAACGTTTCAGCAATTAGTCGAACCTGAGGTTGGCGTCGCCTTGCTTGGGCGTATGCTGGGCAACTTCGATTTGTCGAAGTACCCGCTGGACGGGCCGTTGCCCGAGTTGCCGCTGACGGACAGCGGTCAGCAGAGCCGGCAGAAATTGCTCACTGAACTGGCGGGCCGGGACAACCTGAGCCTTGCTGAACTCGGACGCAAGATTGCTGGCGGACGTGGGCATTACAGCCTGGTTGGCACGCCGGAGCAGATCGCGGATCGCTTGCAGGAATGGTTCGAGCAGGGTGCGGCGGACGGTTTCAACGTGCTGGTGCCGCACTTGCCGGGCGGCCTCGAAGACTTCGCCAACGGCGTGGTCCCGGAACTGCAGCGGCGTGGGTTGTTCAGAACCGAGTATGAGGGTCGGACGTTGCGCGAGAACCTTGGCCTGGCTCGGCCTGACAATCGATTTGTGTAACGCCCAATCGCTAGCAGGGCTAGCTCCCACAGGGGAGTGCATTCCAAGTGAAGGTCTGCATCCTTCAGCAGACAGCCATCCAATATGGGAGCGAGCTTGCTCGCGAAGCAGTCGACACCCATTTCAAGACAGACAAGAGAGGACTCGATGACTTACACCGCTGCCGAAAACCGCTATGACTCCATCCCTTACCGCCGCGTCGGGCGCAGCGGCCTGGTGCTGCCGGCGCTGTCGCTGGGCCTGTGGCACAACTTCGGTGACAGCACGCCGATCGACACCCAGCGCTCCCTGCTGCGCACCGCGTTCGACCTGGGCATCAACCACTTCGACCTGGCCAACAACTACGGCCCGCCGTACGGCAGCGCCGAGACCAATTTCGGTCGTCTGCTGCGCGAAGACTTCAAGCAGTATCGCGATGAACTGATCATTTCCAGCAAGGCCGGTTGGGACATGTGGCCCGGCCCGTACGGCCAAGGCGGCGGTTCGCGCAAATACGTGCTGGCTAGCCTCGACCAGAGCCTGCAACGCCTGGGTCTGGACTATGTGGATATCTTCTATTCGCACCGCTTCGACCCGGACACCCCACTGGAAGAAACCGCCAGCGCACTTGCCACTGCGGTGCAACAGGGCAAGGCGTTGTATATCGGCATCTCGTCGTATTCCGGGGTGAAAACCCGTGAGATTGCTGCGTTGTTGAAAGAGTGGAAAGTGCCGCTGCTGATCCATCAACCGGCGTACAACCTGCTCAATCGCTGGGTGGAAAAGGATCTGCTCGATACCACTGACGAACTCGGCACGGGCGTGATCGCTTTCACGCCGCTGGCGCAAGGTCTGCTCACCGACAAATACCTCAACGGCGTGCCGGCGGATGCGCGGGTCAATCGTCCGGGCGGTGGTTCGCTGCAGGCTTCGCACTTGTCCGAGGCCAACATCGCTCATGTGCGGGCGTTGAACGAGATCGCCAAGCGTCGTGGCCAGAGCCTGGCGCAATTGGCACTGGCGTGGACGCTGCGGGATCCTCGGGTGACCTCGGCGTTGATCGGCGCGAGCCGGCCGGAGCAGATTATCGAGAACGTTGGGGCGTTGAAGAATCTGAGTTTCAGCGCTGAAGAGCTGGCGGAGATTGACCGGTTTGCCCAGGAGGGCGGGATCAATCTTTGGGAGAAGCCTTCGACGGCAGAATAAGCGACCCTCACCCCAGCCCGCTGATCGTTCCCACGCTCCGCGTGGGAATGCATCCACGGACGCTCCGCGTTCGGCTTTAGATGGGACGCAGAGCGTCCCGGGCGGCATTCCCACGCAGAGCGTGGGAACGATCAAGGTAGGAGCTGCCGCAGGCTGCGATCTTTTGATCCTAAAAAAACGGCACATCCCCCAACACCGTAGCCCGCTGCATCACCCGCCGCGCCGGGCGGTAATCGTCCACCGCGTAATGCTGGGTCACGCGGTTATCCCAGAACGCAATGTCGTCCTGCTGCCAGCGCCAGCGAATGGTGAATTCCGGCCGTGTCGCATGGGCGAACAGAAACTTCAGAATCGCTTCGCTCTCGGTGTCCGACAGCTCATTGAGCTTCGACGTGAAGCCCTCGTTGACGAACAACGAGCGTCGCCCGCTGACCGGGTGCGTACGAATCACCGGGTGCGACAGCGGTGGATTCTTGCGGCGTGCTTCTTCCCACTGCGCCAGCGCTTCAGGCGTATTGCCGTAGCGTTCCAGCGGAAACGAACGAGTGAAATCGTGAGTCGCGGTCAGCCCTTCGAGTAAACCTTTCATCGGCGCTGACAGCGCTTCATACGCAGCGATCCCGCTGGCCCACAAGGTGTCGCCACCAAACTCCGGGAGCAACTTGGCGCTGAGCACCGCGCCCATCGCCGGCGTCGGCAGGAAGGTCACGTCGGTGTGCCAGATCGCGTTGTCGCGCACGTCGGTGACGGCGGTGTCGAGGATCAAGACTTCCGGTTGTTCCGGCACGTTCGGATAGATCGGGTGAATGTGCAGGTCACCGAAGTACGCGGCGAAACGTGCTTGTTGCGGCGGCTCGATGGGTTGGTTGCGGAAGAACAGCACCTGGTATTTGAGCAGCGCCTGCTCGATGGCATCGCGGTGTTCCAGGGTCAACGGCTGGCTGATGTCGACGCCACTGATCTGTGCGCCGAGGGCTGAGCTTAGTGGGGTGATGTTCAGGCTGCTCATGGTCTTTCTCTTCAATTCTTGGGCCCCGATGTGTCGGGGTAGTCAGTGCTGAAACAATCAGTGGGCCTGGCCGTGCCATGGCACCAGTTTGCGCTGCAGGGCGCGCAGGCCCATTTCCATGGCGAAGGCGATCAGGGCGATGACCAGAATCCCCAGCACCACCACATCGGTGACCAGAAACTGCGCGGCCGACTGCACCATAAAGCCCAAACCGCTGGTGGCCGCGATGAGCTCGGCGGCGACCAAGGTCGACCAACCGACACCCAGACCAATACGCACACCCGTGAGAATGTCCGGCAACGCGCTCGGCAAAATCACATGGCGAATCAGCTGCATGCGAGTCGCGCCCAGCGACTGCGCCGCGCGCAATTTCGCTGGATCAACCGTGCGCACACCAGTGGCCGTAGCAATGGCAATCGGCGCGAAGATCGCCAGATAAATCAGCAGCACTTTCGACAACTCGCCGATACCGCACCAGATCACGATCAGCGGCAGATAGGCCAGCGGCGGAATCGGGCGGTAGAACTCGATCAGCGGATCGAGCACGCCACGGGCGATGCGGTTGGCGCCGATGGCAATGCCCACCGGCACAGCGGTCAGAATCGCAAAACCGAGGCCCAGACCGATGCGGCTCAGGCTCGCACCAAGGTGCTGCCATAACGTCGAATCCATGTACCCCGTGGTCGCCAACAACCAGCCTTTTTGCAGCACGGCGGACGGTGGCGGCAGGAACAGCGGTTCGATCAAACCGGTGGCGGTCACCGCCCACCAGATCGCCAACAAGGCAAACAAGGTCAGCAGGCTGATCCAGCGCGTGCTGAGGCTGCGGCGTACGGGAATGACCGCCGAAGCGGTGACCGGTTTTACCGCAGCCGAGGAAACGTCGTAACTGCTCATGCGCGCTCCTGCCGTTGTGCGGCGCTGCGTTGCGAGAAAACTTTGCTCAGCACGTGCTCGCGGGTTTCGATAAAGCGCGGATCGGATTTGATCGCGCGGGCGGACTCACCGGCGGCGTAACGCTGACCGAAATCCAAGTGCAGACGCTCGACAATCTGCCCCGGATTCGGCGCGAGCAGAATAAGGTCAGTGGCGAGGAACACCGCTTCTTCAATGTCGTGGGTAATCAGGAAAACCGGCTTGGCCGTGCGTTGCCAGACTTGCAGCAACAACTCCTGCATCTGTTCGCGGGTGAACGCATCGAGGGCGCCGAAGGGTTCGTCCATCAGCAAGACGCGCGGGTCAGCGGCAAGGGCGCGGGCGAGGCCGACGCGTTGTTTCTGGCCACCGGAGAGTTGCCAGATACGGCGGCTTTCGAAACCGGAAAGATCAACCAACGCGAGCATTTCACGGGCAATCTTTTCGCGTTTGTCCCTGGCGACACCGGCCAGCTCCAGACCGAACGCGACGTTGGCCAACACATCCTGCCAAGGCAACAACGCGTCGTCCTGGAACACCACGCCGCGCTCGGCGCTCGGGCCGTTGACCGGCACGCCGTCGAGGGTGATGCGCCCGGCGCTCGGTTCGACGAAACCGGCAATCAGGTTCAACAGCGATGTCTTGCCACTGCCGGACGGGCCGAGGGCGACCAGCAATTGCTGAGGCCCCAGGGTCAGAGAAATATCCGCCAGCACCGGCTCGGGGCTGCCCGGGTACTGTGCGCTGATGCGCTCCAGCTGTAGCAAGGCCATCGCAGTTAACTCCCGATCAGTTGGTGATGAATTTGGCGCTGACGTACGGCGCGTAGTCCGGCAGAACCGCTTCGACCTTGCCTTGCTCCTTGAGGAACGCGGCGGTGTCGGTGATGGCTTTGGTGGTCGGTGCGCCGAGGGTGACGACCTGATCAGCCGCGAGTGGGTAGACGTTGCCTTGCAGCAGCAGCGGAATGTCGCTGGCCTTGGCGCCGGAGAGTTTCACCAGTTTATCAACGTTGGATTGATCGGCGAGCCAGGCTTTCGGGTCTTTGCGGTAGTCGGCGTAGGCGTCGAGGGTGACCTTGGCGAATGCGGTGACGATTTCCGGGTGCTTCTCGGCGAAGTCTTTGCGCACGATCCACGCATCGAAAGTCGGCGCGCCAAACTTGGCCAGCTCGCCGGAAGTGATCAGCACTTTGCCGTTTTCCTTGGCCACACCGAGTGCCGGATCCCAAACGTAAGTGGCGTCGATGTCACCGCGTTTCCACGCGGCAATGATCGCTGGCGGCGCGAGGTTGAGCACGGTGACTTTCGATGGATCGATGTTCCAGTGCTTCAGCGCGGCGAGCAGGCTGTAGTGACCGGTCGAGACGAATGGCACGGCGATTTTCTTGCCGATCAGATCCTGCGGAGTCTTGATCCCGGAACCGTCGCGAGCGACCAGTGCTTCGGCGGCGCCAATCTGAGTGGCGATGAGGAAGGTTTCAACCGGGACTTTGCGGGTGATCGCAGCGGTCAGCGGACTCGAACCCAGGTAGCCGATCTGCACATCACCGGAGGCGATGGCGGCAATGATGTCGGCGCCGTTATCGAACTTGCGCCAGGCGATATCGGCTTTGGTGGCTTTCTCGTAAGCGCCGTCGGCCTGAGCGACTTTCGCCGGGTCAACGGTGGTTTGGTAGGCGACGGTGAGGTCGGCGGCCTGAGCCAGAAAACTCGCGGCAGCCAGAGAGGCTACGGCCAGCAGGCGAAGCGGGAAATTCAGTTTCATTGAAAGCTCCAAATCAGGCGACCGAGCGTCGGCGTGAAAGGAGACTAAATGATCTAAGAATCAGTAAATAAATAACTTTTTAGAATGAGCTTATGAGCGGAAAACTCTAAGGCTCTGTGGAATTGGAGGGTGGAGATTGTTCCCACGCTCTGCGTGGGAATGCAGCCGGTGACGCTCCGCGTCATCTGGACGCGGAGCGTCCCTTGAGGCGTTACCACGTGGAGCGTGGGAACGATCAATCTAAGCAAAGCAAAAGATCGCAGCCTGCGGCAGCTCCTACAGGAAATCTCTTTCCCATGTTGGAGCTGCCGCAGGCTGCGATCTTTTTACCGACAGCGTTTAATTACTGATTGCCAGAATACTCGCCTGATACGACCCGACAAACACATCGAAATCACCCACCTCGTTCTGCTCCAGCTCAGCCTGCGCGGCCAGCGACGTACGCGCCAGCTCTTCAAACTTCGCTTGCTCTTCCGCTGCCAATGGCTCGCTGCGGAAAAACTCGGCGTGCGCCTGGCTCTGACGCAACGAGAACTGCGCAAAGCTTTCCTTGTGCTCAGCCATCGCTGCCAGCACCTGCGCGGATGGCGTCAGGGACGGGTCGCTGACCTTGGCCAGTTGCGTATCCAGCGCCTTGCTGTGCGCATCGCCGCCATGGCTCTGATCCAGCAACGCGGCCAGTGGCGCGATTTGCTCCAGCAGTTCGGCTGCCCACGTCTTCATCTCGACCGACTCACCGTCACGCTGCAATTGCAGGCCCGGACGACGACCTTCCTTGACCACGCTGAGGAAGTTCGACGTCGCGTTGCCGCACGAATTGTTGGTCAGCAACGGGCTGTCGTTCAGCGCGCAGTACAGCAGGAACGCATCGAGGAAACGCGATTCGGTCAGGTCGATGCCCATCGGCAGGAACGGGTTGATGTCCAGACAACGCACTTCGACGTACTGAATGCCACGCGCCACCAGTGCCTGAATCGGCCGCTCGCCGGTGTAGGTCACGCGTTTCGGGCGGATGTTGGAGTAGTACTCGTTTTCGATCTGCAGGATGTTGGTGTTCAACTGAACCCACTCGCCATCCTTGTGCGTGCCGACTTCAACGTACGGCGCATATGGCGTGGCCACGGCTTTGCGCAGGCTGTCGGTGTAGCTCGACAGATCGTTGTAGCACGGCGTCAGACCGGCCTGGGCGTTGCTCTGGTAACCGAGGTCGCTCATGCGCAGGCTGGTCGCGTAGGGCAGATACAAAGTGTCGGGGTCGAGCTGTTCCAGTTGATGCGAACGACCGCGGAGGAAACCGGCGTCCAGCGCTGGCGAAGCACCGAACAGGTACATCAGCAGCCAACTGTAGCGACGGAAGTTGCGGATCAGCGCGATGTAGGAGACCGACTGGAAATCGCGATCCGTGCCGACAAAACCTTCGGTTTCGCGCAACAACGGCCAAAGCTTTTCCGGCAGGGAAAAGTTGTAGTGAATTCCGGCGATGCACTGCATGGTCTTGCCGTACCGCAGGGCCAGGCCCTTGCGATAGACGTACTTGAGCTGACCGATGTTGGAGGTGCCGTAATAGGCAATCGGGATGTCTTCCTCGGCCGGCAACGGGCACGGCATCGATGGACTCCACAGGTACTCGTTGCCGAGTTTGCTGTAGGCAAAACGGTGAATCTTGTCCAGGCTCGCCAGGGTATCAGCCGGATCGGGCAGGGCGGGCGTGATGAATTCCAGCAGCGACTCGGAGTAGTCGGTGGTGATCTGTTCGTTGGTCAGCGCGGAACCCAAGGCTTCGGGGTGCGGCGTTTGCGCCAGGCGACCTTCGCTGGTCACGCGCAGGCATTCACGTTCGATACCGTGCAGGCACTGCTCGAGCAGAGAGAGGTTAGCGCGCTCGCCGAGCAGAGCCAGGCGGCGGTTGAGAAGTTCGCTCAATTTGGATTCCTTCACGCGTCAGTCGCCCCAATATGGGGGTGGGCAGGACGGTCTACAAGGGTGAAGTTGAAACTGGCGTTATCGCCTGGTTTTGTAGCGGCAGGCCATTTGCCGGTCAGTCAGGAACTGCTCAATCCCTGTGGGAGCGAGCTTGCTCGCGAGGAGGGTTTATCAGTCAACATTTCGGTTGCCTGACACACCGCCTTCGCGAGCAAGCTCGCTCCCACAAGGTTCGTTGCGCCGAAATTAACTCAAATTGATGACCACAAGCTACAGGACAGCGAACGTGCCTTGTGCTTTTGCGACCAGTTTGTCGCCCTGCATCACGTCGGCTTCGACCACCAACGTGCGGCGGCCCGGGTGGATGACCCGCGCCGTGCACATGACCTCGCCGTCGGAAACGGCGCGGATATAGTTGATCTTGCACTCGATGGTCGCGCTCTGCTGATCGAAACCGTGGGTGCTGGAACAGGCCAGACCCATGGCGATATCGACCAGACTGAACAGCGCGCCACCGTGCAATTTGCCACCGCGATTGCGCAGTTCGGGTTCCAGCACCAGGGCGACCTGCGCCACCCCGGTTTCCAGGCTGTGCAGGCGGCAGCCCAACAGCTTGAAAAACGCGCTCTCGACGAGCCCGGCTGGAATGTCCATCAGCGTTTTTTCAACTGCTTGGCGTTAGCGAACAGCGAGGCCATCGCATTGTTCACTGGCGCTGCGGTTGCGGTTTCCTTGCGTGGCGCGTTGTTCGAAGGCTGGCGCTGCGCCGAGCCCGGACGCGAGCCACGGGCACCGTCGATTTTCTCGCCCGGGGTGTCGCCCATGCGCATCGACAGGCCAACGCGTTTGCGCGGGATGTCGACTTCCATGACCTTCACTTTCACCACGTCACCGGCCTTCACCGCTTCACGCGGATCCTTGATGAATTTCTCCGACAGCGCCGAGATGTGCACGAGACCGTCCTGATGCACGCCGATGTCGACGAAGGCACCGAACGCGGTCACGTTGGTGACGACGCCTTCAAGGATCATCCCCAGTTGCAGATCCTTGAGGTCTTCGACGCCTTCCTGGAACTCAGCGGTCTTGAACTCAGGACGCGGGTCGCGGCCCGGTTTTTCCAGTTCCTGGATGATGTCGGTCACGGTTGGCAGACCGAACGTCTCGTCGGTGAACTTCTTCGGATCCAGACGCTTGAGGAAGCTTGCATCACCGATCAGCGAGCGGATGTCGCGGTCGGTTTCAGCGGCAATACGCTGCACCAGCGGATAGGCTTCCGGGTGCACAGCCGACGAATCCAGCGGGTTGTCGCCGTTCATCACGCGCAAGAAACCGGCAGCCTGTTCGAAGGTTTTTTCACCCAGACGCGCGACTTTCTTCAGCGCTGCACGGGTTTTGAACGCGCCGTGCTCATCGCGGTGAGTCACGATGTTCTGCGCCAGCGTCGAGTTGAGGCCGGAGATACGGGCCAGCAGCGCCACCGAAGCGGTGTTCACATCAACGCCGACGGCGTTCACGCAATCCTCGACCACGGCATCCAGACCGCGCGCCAGTTTCAGTTGCGAAACGTCGTGCTGGTACTGGCCGACACCGATGGATTTCGGGTCGATTTTGACCAGTTCTGCCAGTGGATCCTGCAGGCGGCGGGCAATCGATACCGCGCCACGGATCGACACGTCCAGGTCCGGGAATTCCTTGGCCGCCAGTTCCGATGCCGAGTACACCGATGCGCCGGCCTCGGACACCATGACCTTGGTCATCTTCATCGCTGGATATTTTTTGATCAGCTCGATCGCCAGTTTGTCGGTTTCGCGGCTGGCGGTGCCGTTGCCGATGGCGATCAGGTCTACCGAGTGCTTGGCGCACAGGGCGGCCAGAATCGCGATGGTCTGATCCCACTTGTTGTGCGGCACGTGCGGGTAAACCGTGGCGTGATCGAGCAGTTTGCCGGTGGAATCGACCACGGCAACCTTGCAGCCGGTACGCAGGCCCGGGTCGAGGCCCAGGGTGGCACGCGGGCCAGCCGGAGCGGCCAGCAACAAATCATGCAGGTTGTGGGCGAACACGTTGATCGCCTCGGTTTCGGCGCCGTCACGCAGTTCGCCGAGCAGGTCGGTTTCCAGGTGCGTGTAGAGCTTGACCTTCCACGTCCAGCGCACCACTTCGCCGAGCCATTTGTCCGCCGGGCGGTTCTGGTTCTGGATGTTGAATTGCTGGCCGATCATGCCTTCGCACGGGTGCATGGTGCCCGGCAGTTCGTCGCCGACTTTCAGCGCAGAGCTGAGGATGCCTTCGTTGCGGCCACGAAAAATCGCCAGCGCGCGGTGCGACGGCATGCTTTTCAGTGGTTCGTCGTGTTCGAAGTAGTCGCGGAACTTGGCGCCTTCCTCTTCTTTGCCAGCGATAACGCGGGCACTGAGGGTGGCTTCCTGTTTCAGGTAGTTGCGCAGTTTTTCCAGCAGGCTGGCGTCTTCTGCGAAACGTTCCATGAGGATGTATTTCGCGCCTTCCAGCGCAGCTTTCACATCGGCCACGCCTTTTTCGGCGTCGACGAAACGTGCAGCCTCGGTTTCCGGGGCCAGATTCGGGTCGTTGAACAGGCCGTCGGCCAGGTCGCCGAGGCCGGCTTCCAGGGCGATCTGGCCCTTGGTGCGGCGCTTCTGCTTGTACGGCAGGTACAAGTCTTCGAGGCGGGTCTTGGTGTCGGCAAGTTTGATATCGCGCTCGAGGGCAGGGGTGAGTTTGCCTTGCTCTTCGATGCTGGCGAGGATGCTGATGCGCCGTTCGTCGAGTTCTCGCAGGTAGCGCAGGCGCTCTTCCAGATGACGCAACTGAGTGTCATCGAGGCTGCCGGTGACTTCTTTCCGGTAACGGGCGATGAAGGGAACGGTTGAGCCTTCATCGAGTAGCGCGACGGCCGCTTCGACCTGTTGTGGGCGTACGCCGAGTTCCTCGGCAATGCGGCTGTTGATGCTGTCCATAAAACCACCTGACATAGTGTGAAAGCAGGCTCCCAGGCACGGAAATAAAGGCCCGGAGTCTGATTGAGCGGCTAGAAAATTGCCGCTGCCTGGGTCGAAAGGCAGACCATTGACCCGTTAAATCGAACAATTACTGCGCAGGCCTGGAAAAAATCCCGGCCACCTGCGGTAACGATTCAGACGTTGCCTGGCACAAAACGCCGCGCATTATAACCAGCGTTCTGTCATTCGGGGGCGATGCAGTCTGTAGGCATAAACCCCGGTTTTCTGGCAGTGAAGGAAAAATCTGCTAACAATGCACACGGTGCGTATAACGACAGCTACGCCATAATGCGCGCCGAGCTAAAAGGAGCATCCAATGAGCAGCACTGCACAAACTGCTGAAGGCGAAAAAATTCTCATCGTTGACGACGATCCGGGGCTGAGCAGCCTGCTGGAACGGTTTTTCGTCAGCAAGGGCTACCGCGCCCGTACCGTACCGAACACCGAGCAGATGGATCGTCTGTTGTCGCGTGAAGTGTTCAATCTGGTCGTCCTCGACCTGATGCTGCCGGGCGAAGACGGCCTGACCGCTTGCCGCCGTTTGCGTGCGGCGAACAATCAGATCCCGATCATCATGCTCACCGCCAAAGGCGATGAGATCAGCCGCATCAAGGGCCTGGAACTGGGCGCCGACGATTATCTGGCCAAGCCGTTCAACCCGGACGAGCTGATGGCGCGGGTCAAAGCGGTGTTGCGTCGTCAGGCCGCACCGGTGCCGGGCGCACCGGGCAGCGAAGACGAAAACGTCACCTTCGGTGATTACGTATTGTCGCTGGCCACCCGCGAACTCAAGCGCGGTGACGAAGTGCACATGCTCACCACCGGTGAGTTTGCGGTACTCAAGGCTCTGGTGATGAACGCGCGTCAGCCACTGACCCGTGACAAGTTGATGAACCTGGCCCGTGGCCGCGAGTGGGATGCCCTCGAGCGTTCCATCGACGTGCAGATTTCCCGTCTGCGCCGGATGATCGAGCCTGATCCATCCAAGCCGCGCTACATCCAGACTGTCTGGGGCGTGGGCTACGTGTTCGTACCGGATGGCGCCGCCACCAAGTGATCGGCGATTTGTAGGAGCGGGTCTGTCGGGCCCGGGTTGAATGACCCGGCCCGCAGACTCGCAATCCGCAATATGCGAGCATTGCTCGCTCCTGCAAGTGTGTAGCGGTTATTCATGAAGACCCCCGTCTGGTTTCCCCAAAGTTTTTTCTCCCGCACCCTCTGGCTGGTGCTCATCGTCGTGCTGTTTTCCAAGGCGCTGACCCTGGTTTATCTGTTGATGAACGAAGACGTGCTGGTGGATCGCCAATACAGCCACGGCGTCGCCCTGACGCTACGCGCCTATTGGGCTGCCGACGAAGAAAATCGCGCGAAGATCGCTGATGCCGCGACCCTGATCCGGGTGGTTGGCGCCGGTGTGCCGGAAGGCGAACAGCATTGGCCGTACAGCGAAATCTACCAGCGGCAAATGCAGGCGGAGCTGGGTGCCGACACCGAAGTGCGCTTGCGCATGCACTCGCCGCCGGCGTTGTGGGTCCGTGCGCCGAGCCTCGGTGATGGCTGGCTGAAGGTGCCGTTGTATCCACACCCGTTGCGCGGCCAGAAAATCTGGAACGTGCTCGGCTGGTTCCTCGCCATCGGTTTGCTCTCGACTGCCTCGGCGTGGATCTTCGTCAGTCAGCTCAATCAGCCGTTGAAACGATTGGTCTATGCCGCCCGACAACTCGGTCAGGGCCGCAGCGTGCGCTTGCCGATCAGCGATACGCCGAGCGAAATGACTGAGGTCTATCGCGCCTTTAACCAAATGGCTGAAGACGTCGAACAGGCCGGGCGCGAGCGTGAGTTAATGCTGGCCGGGGTTTCCCACGACTTGCGCACGCCGTTGACCCGTTTACGGCTGTCGCTGGAATTGATGGGCGACCGCAATGACCTGACCGATGACATGGTGCGCGACATCGAAGACATGGACGCGATCCTCGACCAGTTCCTCGCGTTTATTCGTGATGGTCGCGACGAGTCGGTGGAAGAGGTGGATCTCAGCGATCTGGTGCGCGAGGTCGCGGCGCCGTACAACCAGAACGAAGAGAAAGTGCGCTTGCGCCTGGAACCGATCCAGCCGTTTCCGCTGCGTCGGGTCTCCATGAAGCGCCTGCTCAACAACCTGATTGGCAACGCTTTGAACCATGCAGGCGGTAACGTCGAAGTCGCGGCTTATGTGTCCGGTGACGTCAGCGCTCCATATGTGGTGCTGAGCGTGATGGACCGTGGCGCGGGGATTGATCCGTCGGAGCTTGAGGCGATTTTCAACCCGTTCACCCGAGGCGATCGTGCGCGCGGTGGCAAGGGCACCGGGCTGGGGTTGGCAATCGTGAAGCGGATTGCTTCGATGCACGGCGGCAATGTCGAGCTGCGCAATCGGGCCGGAGGCGGGCTGGAGGCGCGGGTAAGGTTGCCGCTGGGGTTGATGTTGCCGCGAGACGCCGTATAGAAGCAGCGGCGAGTTTCAAGCAGCAAGCAGCAAGCAAAAGCGACTTTACTTGTCGCTTGAAGCTTGCCGCTAGAAGCTGGCTTTAGCCCTTGCCTTTGGTCCGGGTCATATTCGGCCCGCCATTCTTTTCCAGATGCTCAATGATGATCCCCGCCACGTTCTTGCCTGTTGTGGTCTCGATCCCTTCCAGCCCCGGTGACGAATTCACTTCCATCACCAGCGGCCCGTGATTGGAGCGCAGGATATCCACACCCGCCACAGACAACCCCATGACCTTCGCCGCACGCAATGCAGTCATGCGTTCTTCCGGGGTGATCTTGATCAGGCTGGCGCTGCCGCCACGATGCAGATTGGAGCGGAATTCACCCGGTTTGGCCTGACGCTTCATGGCGGCGATGACTTTGTCGCCGACGACGAAGCAACGAATATCCGCGCCGCCCGCTTCCTTGATGTATTCCTGAACCATGATGTTCTGCTTCAGGCCCATGAACGCCTCGATCACCGACTCAGCGGCGGTCGCGGTTTCGCACAACACCACACCGATGCCCTGGGTGCCTTCGAGCACTTTGATCACCAGTGGCGCGCCGTTGACCATGTCGATCAGGTCGGGAATGTCATCCGGTGAGTGCGCAAACCCGGTGACCGGCAAACCGATACCGCGCCGCGACAGCAACTGCAACGAGCGCAGTTTGTCCCGCGAACGGGCAATTGCTACCGACTCGTTGAGCGGGAACACCCCCATCATTTCGAACTGGCGCAACACCGCGCAACCATAAAACGTCACCGACGCGCCGATCCGTGGAATCACCGCGTCGAAGCCTTCCAGCGGTTTGCCGCGATAGTGGATCTGCGGCTTGTGGCTGGCGATGTTCATGTAGGCGCGCAGGGTGTCGATCACTACCATTTCATGCCCGCGCTCGGTTCCGGCTTCGACCAGACGGCGGGTGGAATACAGACGCGGGTTCCGCGACAGCACAGCGATCTTCATGCAACACCTGTGGAGGAGGTAGATACCGGGAACACCGGCTTGTCTTGTACATACTTGATGCCCGGATTGACGACCAGATGGCCATCGATCAGGGCTTTGGAACCGAGCAACAGGCGATAGCGCATGGATTTGCGGCAGGCGAGGGTGAATTCGATCGGCCAGACCCGATCACCCAAGGCCAGAGTGGTGCTGATCACATAGCGCTCCTGGGCATGGCCGTTGGAGCTTTTGATGGTTTTACGGGTGACCAGAGGTGCCTCGCAGCGGCGGTGACGCAATTGCACCACCGTGCCGAGGTGCGCGGTGAAACGCACCCACTTCTCGCCGTCGCGCTCGAACGGCTCGATGTCGGTCGCATGCAGGCTGGAGGTACTGGCCCCGGTGTCGATTTTCGCCCGAAGGCCCGCGACTCCCAAATCCGGAAGCGCCACCCACTCGCGCAGACCGACAACGGTCAAATGGTCAAATGTCTTCAATAGGAAAAACCAACGATTAACGCTTCCAGGCCTCAGGTGAAACCTGGGCCAACGCTTTGAATGCAGGTCTGGCGAACCAGTAGCCTTGCATCAGAAATATTCCACAGTCCGCCAGGAAATCCCGTTCACCGGCACTCTCAATGCCTTCGGCAATGACTGTAACGTTCAACTCCGCACAGATTGTGACAATCCCCCGCACGATCGCCTGACGGACACGGTCTTGATCGACATCGCGGATCAGCGCCATGTCGAGTTTGATCAGATCCGGTTGGAAATCAGCCAGCAGATTGAGCCCCGAATAACCGGCACCGAAATCGTCGATGGCGGTCTTGAAGCCGAATTCGCGGTATTCACGCAGAATATTGGTCAAATGGCGATAGTTATCTACGTGCTCGCTTTCCAGGGTTTCGAAAATCAATCGGTTGATCGGGAAATTGTGTTTTTTTGCCGCCTCCAGAGTGCTGCGAATGCATAACTCTGGACGATAGACCGCGTTGGGCATGAAGTTGATCGACAAGTGTGTCTGCATATTTAGAGTGGCCGCGCCTTCGATGGCGCGGGTCCGGCAGAGCTGGTCGAAACGGTAGCGGTTGTCTTCTGTAACCTGATCCAACACGGTGAACGCGCCTTCACCGGCCACGCCACGAACCAGCGCTTCGTGGGCGAAAACCGACTGGTCGCGCAGGTCGACGATGGGTTGGTACGCGAAGGCAAAGTCAAAGCCCAGCGGCTCGCTTTGCTGGCAGCCCTGGCAACCGGCCTTGGGCGAGGTTAATGAAGATGGAAATTTTGTCACTCGATCTCTCCGTGCCGTTGAACCGGCCAAGATCACAGTCTATCTGGGGGGCGGGTTGTTGCGCCCGACAGAAACGGTAGTACAGTTCCGACTACTGGCTGAACGAGGAATTCAAATGGCACAAAAAAGCGACGAGGACGACAAGGTCCGTCTCGACAAATGGCTGTGGGCCGCGCGTTTTTACAAAACCCGCGCGTTGGCCAAAGCGGCGATCGAGAGCGGCAAGGTGCATTGTCGCGGCGAACGCTGCAAGCCTGGCAAAGAACCGCGCGTTGGCGATGAATTCGAGATTCGCACCGGTTTTGAAGTGCGCACGGTGAAGGTTGAAGCACTGTCGATCGTGCGCCGCGGCGCCCCCGAAGCGCAGACGTTGTACGCGGAGACTGAAGTGAGTATCGCCAAGCGTGAAGCAGCAGCGGCGATGCGCAAGGCGGGCGCTTTGGGCGTGAGCACCGACGGCAAGCCGAGCAAGAAACAGCGGCGGGATTTGTTCAAGTTTCGGGGGAGCAGTAACGACGAGTAAGCATGGCGATCTTGCATTGTCAGTGCTGGCCCCCTCGCGAGCAGGCTCGCTCCCACCTTTGACCGAGTTGCTTGAACTCTACGCGGTCACTGAGGGAGCGAGCCCTGCTAGCGATTCGAGTGCGCAGCACTCGCCGGGAGCGGCGCGGTATCAGGCGCTACGCACCACACTCATCCGCGACACCACCGGCAATTTGCCCAGCAATGCGAAAATCGGCGCAGTCACTTTCAGCCAGAAATTCGTCGCGTGATAAGCAAACGGCGTGTAATAGCCCCAACCCAACGCCCACACCGCCAGCAACACACCGCCGATGTAATCGTCCTGGCCCCAATGCGCGCCGGCCACCAGTCGCGGCAGCATGAACAGAACAGCCAAACCCCACACCGTCAAAAACTGCCCAACTGTACGGCTGAATACGCCCATGAACAGCGCCCAGATCAACAGCACCGAAGCATGGTCACCGGGGAAACTCTGGCTCGAGCGATCCTTCAGCTCCCAGGTTTTTTCCAGATCCGGAAAATAATCACTGAGGTGCACCGCACCTTCCAGCACCATCGACGGGCTGCTGTGCTGCCAATCCATGTGGTCGGCAAACTTGGAAAACAGCGCGCGAATCACCACCATCAACAACAGAACCGACAGAAAACCGAAAAAAGCCCGGCGTACATCAATCGCCTTGAACACCCAGTCGCCCTTGATCAGCAGCGTCAGCAAGATCAAGCCGACGACGATGTCGAACGGTCGCATACTTGCAATTGCCCAGATGTGGAGCCATATGGGGTTGCTGGCCAGTGGTGCATTAAGCGAGCGGAACAGCCACTCGTCGAAAATCACACACAGCGCGTTGCCCGTAGGCCATAACCAGAAAGCCAGTAGTGCTAATGGCACTACGTTGCAAAGAACCAGCCGGCCGAGGTTCCACCTAGATTGGAACAAACCCGGATTGTTCATAAAATGCCTCCCATGGCAGAGCAGTCGGCACCAAAAGGGGTGCCAAGAAGCGCAAATTTTCACGTCTTGTAACCATTTTGTCACCACATTCAGATACCCAGACCTATGACTGATCTACCGGATACCGATTTCACCCAACGCTTCATCTTCGATGACAGCGACACCCGCGGCGAACTGGTGGCGCTTGAGCGCAGCTACGCCGAAGTCCTCGCCAAGCACCCGTACCCGGAGCCAGTGGCGCAGCTGCTGGGCGAATTGATGGCGGCCGCCTCGTTGCTGGTCGGCACCCTGAAGTTCGACGGCTTGTTGATTTTGCAGGCGCGTTCCGAAGGCCCGATCCCGATGCTGATGATCGAGTGCTCCAGCGACCGCGAAATTCGCGGCCTGGCGCGTTATCACGCTGAGCAGATCGCCCCGGACGCAACCCTCGCCGACCTGATGCCGAATGGCGTTCTGGCCCTGACCGTCGACCCGAATGTCGGTCAGCGCTATCAAGGCATCGTCGACCTCGACGGCGAAACCCTGTCCGACTGCTTCACCAACTATTTCGTCATGTCGCAACAGGTCGGCACCCGCTTCAAGCTGTTCGCTGACGGCCGTCGCGCCCGAGGTCTGCTGCTGCAGCAACTGCCGGCCGACCGTCTGAAAGACGAAGAGGATCGCGCCGCCAGTTGGCAGCACATCACCGCGTTGGCCAGCACCCTGACCGCCGATGAATTGCTCAGCCTCGACAACGAAACTGTGCTGCATCGCCTCTACCACGAAGAGCAGGTACGCCTGTTCGATGTGCAGAATCTGCGCTTCCGTTGCAGTTGCTCGCGGGAACGTTCGGGCAATGCTTTGGTCAGCCTGGGTCTGGAAGATGCGCAAGCCTTGGTTGCCGAACAAGGTGGCACCGTCGAGATCGACTGCCAGTTTTGCAACGAGCGTTATCTGTTCGACGCCGCTGATATTGCTCAATTGTTCGCTGGCGCAGGCGTCGACACGCCGTCAGATACCCGGCACTAAAACGGTTCAGCGCAGGTAAATTCACTGCGTAACGACGGAATATCGCCGTTACGACGGGAGGACCCTACTCTTTTTGGGCGTTTCTGGCATAATCCGGCCCACTTTTTGTCGCGGTAGTAGTGCACGACTTTCTACTACAAAACGTTTGGAGCACACTCGGCCACTGGCCGACGGGGAATCTCATGACGCAAGCCAATAACGCCGTGTACACCGATCTGAGTGTCGATGATCTGGTAAAAGAAGCCTTGAATCGCGGTGAGGGCGAGCTTGCCGATACCGGCGCTCTGGTTGTTCGCACCGGTCACCGTACCGGTCGTTCGCCAGTCGACCGTTTCATCGTTGAAGAGCCTTCCACCCAGGCTGCTATCGCCTGGGGCCCGATCAACCGCAAGTTCCCGGCCGACAAGTTCGACGCGCTGTGGGCTCGTGTCGAGGCGTTCAACAACGCGCAAGAGCACTTCGTTTCCCACGTGCATGTAGGCGCAGCTGAAGATCACTACCTGGCCGTGAAAATGACCACCCAGACTGCCTGGCAGAATCTGTTCGGTCGTTGCCTGTTCATCAACCCGGCCCAGTACAACCCGGCCGGTCGTGAAGAATGGCAAGTGCTCAACGTGGCCAACTTCGAGTGCGTGCCAGAGCGTGACGGCACCAACTCCGACGGTTGCGTGATCCTCAACTTCGCACAGAAGAAAGTGCTGATTGCCGGCATGCGTTACGCCGGTGAGATGAAGAAAGCCATGTTCTCCGTGCAGAACTTCCTGCTGCCGGCCGCTGACGTGCTGCCAATGCACTGCGCTGCCAACATCGGCGAAGAAGGCGACGTGACCCTGTTCTTCGGTCTGTCGGGCACCGGTAAAACCACCCTGTCGGCCGACGAAAGCCGTTACCTGATCGGTGACGACGAACACGGCTGGGGCGAAGGCGTGGTGTTCAACATCGAAGGCGGTTGCTATGCCAAGTGCATCGACCTCTCCGAGAAGAACGAGCCGGTTATCTGGAAAGCCATCAAGCACGGCGCGGTGCTGGAAAACGTTGTCATCGACGACGCCAAGCACGCCGACTATGCCGATGTCAGCCTGACCCAGAACAGCCGCGCGGCCTACCCGCTGGAGCACGTTGCCAAGCGTTCCGAGCAGAACCTGGGCGGCGAGCCAAACGCTGTGATCTTCCTGACCTGCGACCTGACCGGCGTACTGCCGCCAGTGTCGATCCTCAACGAAGAACAAGCGGCCTACCACTTCCTGTCCGGCTACACCGCTCTGGTGGGCTCGACTGAAATGGGTTCAGGCAGCGGCATCAAGTCGACCTTCTCTACCTGCTTCGGCGCACCGTTCTTCCCGCGCCCGGCTGGCGAGTACGCAGAGCTGTTGATCAAGCGCATCCGCGGTTTCGGCTCCAAGGTCTACCTGGTCAACACCGGCTGGACCGGCGGCGGCTACGGCGTCGGCAAGCGCTTCAACATCCCGACCACCCGTGCGGTGATCGCAGCGATCCAGAGCGGCGCGCTGATCGGTGCAGCCACCGAGCACCTCGACACCATCAACCTCGACGTGCCACTGGCCGTACCGGGCGTTGAAACCAACCTGCTCAACCCACGCAACACCTGGGCTGACAAGGCTGCGTACGACGAGGCTGCCAAGGCATTGGCCGGTCTGTTCATCGAGAACTTCAAGAAGTTCGAAGTGAGCGACGCGATCAAGGCTGCTGGGCCGAAGTTGTAAGATCGGTTTGTAGCGAATGAAAAAGCCGCCCTTCGGGGCGGCTTTTTTGTGGGTGATTAGAAGGTACGAAAAGCAGGCGCCATCCTTTCCTGCTCACTTCTGGACATCCCAAGCGCATTAGCGATCTCCGGCCAAAGACTGACAACGTCTTGAATGCGCTCAATGATGTCTGTTGAGTCCTTAGGGCTAACCCGAAAATACCCAGCGACTTCCCTCACCAGCTCCAAATTTAAAGCGTTGTCAGCATCAGTGATGTTCAGCTTCAATCCATCCGCATGGGCCACCGGGTTCATGTCATACGCTGCCGACAACCGCCACCCACGCCCAGGATCAAGGATAAATCCATGGTTGCGCAGGTGATCGTCGGTATTGGAAACCAAAATATTGAAGACAATTCGCGACCAAAGCTCACGAAGGTCGGCATTGGGTTCCGAGCCGTGTTCCATGATTACTTCCGCCAACTCTAGATAGCTGGCGCCGGTTGAGGCGTCGTCGCCATCGACGCGGTTGGTCATGGTCATGGCCGACGCGAAGTGATGTCGGCCGCCGCGTTCCGTGCGATCAAAGCGCTTCACCATGAAGCAGTGGTGATCGCTCGCGTAGCGCTGGGCTGTGCCGGTTGCAACACGCAGTCCGCAATGGTTGGCCAAGGCATTCACGACCATTTCCCAACCGCCAACGTTGTAGTCATCACGTGTGCTTGGGAATTTGGCGATCCACAACTGCCCATCGGCATCGACGACGCTGGCCTTTGGTCTGGCGCCGCCCAGCGAGCCGCCCGGTGCGATGAGCATTCTTAGCCATTCGCGGCCCTCGGTGGCTGTGTTGTCCCTATCGTTTTCCAGGGCGAGACTTGCCTGCTCTAACGCGCGTAGCTCGACAAAGGGTGGGGCGGCAACGCCGTCGCGGTCGTCGAGGAAGTTGCCTTCGTCATTGAGTTTGTAGCGAAGGGCGCCGACACGGAACAGGTCGTGGACGCCAAGCAGGTAATCGGATTCAAACAACTTGCTGTTGCTGGGGAGCAAGCCGTCGCGAATGTCCCTCTCCAGACGGCGCTTCATAAGCATTTGGCCCCAACGATCGGGGCTCGAGTCTGCAAAGACGCCAAAGCGGCTCTGATGTTCGCCGGGGAATTGGCGGCCTTCGAAGGGGCCGATGCGCGGGTCTAGAGTTATGGAACTCAACTCGGGATCGGCCAGCGCTTTCGGGTCGTACTCAAATTCGAACACGTTGGTGTTGCGTGTTTTCCTTGCGTTTAGAAACCCGAGGCGTCTGGCGCCTTTCAAGGATTCCCAGTCTGCATAAACAGCAATCAGCGTCATTCTTCACCTGTCGGGGGGCCGGCCTTTTTCTTGTTCAAAAGGCTGGAGAGTGAGTGTGTGTTGAATGGGAAGTCAGCCGGAATTTTCGTGGTAGTGGCGGCATCAATAACGTTTAAAGTCCCGGCGTGTTCGGATGTGCCCTTTTTTGCCGCACTGACTGCTCGTACTCGCTGGGGCTTTTTCGCTGCGGATCGTGTTGCAGGCATTAACTGCGCATCCTGCAATTGGCGACCCATTTCATCGGCTGCAGCGAGTTTGTTCAGATCCTTTTCCAGCCCCAGCACTTGCATGACCGACAGGTAGGCCCCGATGGTTACCCCTGATCCACCTGACTCCAGATGGCGCAAGGTTGTTAGCGACATGCCAGATCGTTCAGCGACCTGCCTGGCCGTCAATTTGCGGCGTAGGCGAGCCAGCTTCAGTCGTTCACCAAGGTCGACCAAAAGTCGAGCAGTGGAGGGCAAGAGCGGCGCTGTTTTCTTGGCCATGTGGCAGTATTCCTTCATTTTTTAACCTTAACTGCCAGAATAATAGCACTTAAGTTGAAAAATGCAGGGTTGGGCGGATCTGCAGTGTTTAGGTTCTTAAATGGCATTATTCCAACTATTTTTAAGATATACAGCCAGAATACTGCCACTTATCGGGGGTATGATTTCCAGTCGGTTTTTGTTTTTACGGTGTTTTCCGCTTTCCATCAGCTCATCAAAAAATTTGCTCATGATTACTCCCATAATTCATTGCCTTATTTACCGCTCTTGACGGATAGGTCAGAGCGGCGTGATTACTCAAGCTCGGGGCGGGGCTTCCTAATTGAGCATCCGCTGCTGCGCAACCTGCAGCAGGTCACAGCCATCCTGCGTCAGCAGAAAGAGGGCGTGGGTGATGTGGGGGATGTCTTCGACGTCGGCTTGTTTGAAGTTGAGGCAGTAGAGGGTGCGTAGCAGGTCGCTTGAAGCGCGCAGGCGCTGGACGGCGCATTCGAGGATGTCTTGCGGGTTGGCTTCTGAGTCGATGATCAGTGGCTTGGTGTCGGTGAGGTTGGATTCGAGTGGGCGGTAGCGTTCGGTGGTGAATTGATTCCATGTTTTCATTATTTTTGATCCTCAATTGCTTCGAAATGAAGCCACCACATCGTGACCAAGCGACAGGAGGCGACTGTGTTCGGGTTGGTCAACCGGTGAGGATCGTGCACATACCCGGCACACCCGAGGGTGTCCCAAACACAGTCACCATAAACTGCAGGCAATTGAGTGCCGGCAGCATACAGCGCATGCGTATACACGATCCAATCGGGTGACCAAGCCCGAGCCGCTGATGAGCAGCGACAGCCACAACTATAGGTTCTCACCCTCAAGCGCCGATAGGCGACAAAGCGTCTGCTCCTGTAGGAAGCGGACGAAGATTTCGCCGGACGTTCCTAGCGTCTGCTAAACGCCTTTCAACGCAAATGGCCATACGCCGAAATATCCAGCAGGCTCGTCGACAGCCCCGTCGCCGGCTGATAGATCGTGCCCTTCACCGTCGAGAACGGCACGCCTTTGCTGCCCAGCGAAACCGAGCGCTCGCCCTTATCCAGTTCGGTGAAATAGGTATAGGACTGTTCATGCATCAGTTTGTAGAGCGCTTCGTGGCGAGCGATGTTGCCGGTGAGCAGGTTCAAATCGGCGTCGGTCAGGTCCAGGGTTTTGTTCAGTTGAACGCCCCAGCGCTTCAGGCAGGTTTCCGCAAAGTGACGGACGATGCGTCCAGGTTCGACCAGTCTTTTCAGGTCATCGGCGTTGAGCGGTTCACCACCACCGGCCGTGGCGTTGCCTGCCATGGTCGCGTGTCGCCCCGCCATGGGATAGATATACGTTTTGGTGCCGGTTGCAGTCTGCGGGATGACGCAACTGAAGCCTTTGGAGCGCTCATCGCGGGCGTAGAAACCCACATACTCTTTGACGTTGGCGCCGAGTTTGATGCGCTCTTCCTGAAAGTTGCTGATACCTGGCACCGGGTCGAGCGCAAATATATTGATCGGGATGCTCTTCAGTTGTGGGTCTTTCAACATGGCATTGGCCAACATGTGGCAACTAATACCGCCTCGACTCCAACCGACAAGATTGACTTGGGTCGGAATAACTCCGCCGGTGCGGAATGTCTTGATGATTTGCTCCTGCAATTTCTGTTGGGTAATGCTTCGATCGCCATAGTTATATTTGCGCCAGAACCATGAGCCCTCAACTTTCACGTCTTCGATGGGAATACCGGCCGCTTTGAGGCGGTTGTATTCGGCTTCGGTCAACTGCTCGCGCTGCCAGTCGCACTTGCCCTTGATGACATTGACGGCGTGCCGCACGTTTTCTTCCCAGCCCTTGCCAAACAACGTGCCGGTGAGACCGTATTCGGTGCTCTTGGTGAACAGGTCGTCGGCCTGAAGGTTGCCGCTGCCGGGGCCGTCGACGACGATCCACTCGGCAAACTCGCGCCCGGAATGATTGGCCGCCAATGTGGAAACCAATTCGCCGTCGTGAAAGTTTGTGTGATTGACGTCGAACTTGTTGGAGCCAGTACCGCAAAAGAAAATTGTTAAAACTGTCATGGTGTTGCCCTTGGTTAAATATAAGAGCAAACAACTTAGTGTCAGGTGGGCAGGTAAATAAAGAGTTCTGTTGTTTCCTGGTTTGTAAGGGTGATTATTCCGGTTGTTTGTGTTTCGCAACTTCCAGCAAGTCGCAACCATCCTGCACTAGCAAATAAAGTGCATTGACGATATTGGGGATGTCTTTTGCATCGGCTTGTTTGAAACACATGCAGTAAAGGGTTTCCAGCAGATCGCTGGCTGCACGCAAACGTTGGTCGGCGGCATCAAGCAAATCGCCGTGGCTGGATTGAGTGTCAATGACTAGAACAGGATTTTCGCTGTAACAGGTTTTGAGCGAGCGATAACGGGTAATCATGGTGAGGCGTTTCCTTCGAATGCACTCTGGCGGCGAATACGATTTGTCAGCCACGCCGGCCACTATAAAAGGCTGCCGAACCGCGGGACAAGACAGCCAAAATGGACGGCGTTCGTAGGGGTTTTTCCGAGGTTCGGGCATATGCCCTACGCAGTTTCATGGGTTTTTCAAGGCAAAACCCTTAGACGAGAAATTTCCTACATGTTTGTCAGGCGATTCCCGACAAACCGCTGTATCGTGCGCGCCAGAATCTGTAGGACGTGTCCAAACGTCCGATACGCGCTTAAAGGGAATTAGGTATGCATTGGCTACGAATGGCCTCGATGATATTGCTGTGGGCCAGTGGTTGCCGTTTGGCGATCGCTGCCGAACCGGGCAGCACGCTGCTGTTGAATCAGTTCGAGCGGACCGGATGGCCGGACGCGCTCAGCAGTCAGGCCAATGTCGACACGGCGTCGCGCGCCGAAGTGCTGATGTTCGGCAAAGCCCTGTTGGCCAGTGAAGCGCTGGATGAGTCGGATCTGAAGCAACGTCTGGGCGTGCCGCAAGTGCAGCTCAAGTCGATTCGGCAAGTACGCGAGGGGCTGTGGGACCGTTTGCTCACGACCTACCGCAACGCTAGTCAGGACTGCGACGGGCAAGCCTTCTGCCCGCGCGTGCGCAGTGTCGCCGACCTGCGTCAGTTGGCGGCGGCGTTCACCGGCGACATCAGCCCGGCCCATGCGCTGTGGGCGAGCAAGAGCCTGGGTGTGCATGAGCAAGTGTTGAACGAGCAATTGCGCGTGGCGGTTTTGCATCCCTGACTTTTTAAATTTTGTGGTGTGACGGCTGGCCTCTTCGCGAGCAGGCTCGCTCCCACAGAGTCCCCCGGTGTTCGTGGCATCCGCTGTATCATTCCGAATCGATTTGGCCCCGACCTTTTCTCGACTCGCTGCGATCGCCCGCTAGGCTGTTGGCATGGCAGCGGTCAAAGGAGTGACAGCGAATGCACAACACCCTGGAACAGGTTTTTGGTTATCCACAGTTTCGTCCCGGACAAGAGGCCGCGATCAGCGCGGTGCTGGCCGGCCGCTCGGCAGCGGCGATTTTTCCCACCGGATCCGGCAAGTCCCTTTGCTATCAACTCTCGGCGCTGATGTTGCCGCACCTGACGCTGGTGGTTTCACCGTTGCTGGCGTTGATGCAGGATCAACTGGCGTTCCTGCAACGCCACGGAATTTCGGCGGGCAGCATCGATTCGGCGCAGAGTCGCGAAGATGCCAATGACGTGATGGCCCGTGCCCGCTCGGGCGAACTGAAAATCCTGATGATCTCCGTGGAGCGGTTGAAGAACGAGCGCTTCCGCAATTTTTTGCAGCAAGTGCCGATCTCGTTGCTGGTGGTGGACGAGGCGCACTGTATCTCGGAGTGGGGTCATAATTTCCGCCCCGACTACCTCAAGCTGCCGGACTATCAGCGTCAGTTCAACATCCCGCAGGCCTTGCTGCTGACGGCCACGGCGACGCCGAAAGTCATCGCTGACATGCAGGCCAAATTCGGCATTGCCCCTGAGGATGTGGTCACTACCGGGTTCTATCGACCCAACCTCAATCTGCTGGTGGAACCGGTGCGCGGTCAGGACAAGCGTCGGCGTCTGGTGGAGTGGATGAGCGAACGTCCGGGCCAGCCCAGCATCGTCTACGTGACCTTGCAGAAAACCGCTGAACACATTGCCGAACACCTCGAGCGCAACGGTATTCAGGCCGAGGCGTATCACGCCGGTTTGCCCCACGATAAGCGCGAGGCCATCCAGAAACGCTTCATGGCCGGGCAGTCCAATTGCATCGTCGCGACCATCGCGTTCGGCATGGGCATCGACAAGAGTGACATCCGCAATGTGGTGCACTTCGACCTGCCCAAATCCATCGAAAACTACAGCCAGGAAATCGGCCGCGCCGGACGTGACGGGCAGCCGTCGGATTGTCTGGTGCTGGCCAATCGCGACAGCCTCAACGTGCTGGAAAACTTCGTCTACGGCGACACGCCGGAACGAGAAGGCATTCGCCATGTGCTCGACGAATTGAAGGCCTCGGTGCCGGAAGGGCAGTGGGAGTTTTTGCTTGGGCCGCTGGCGGATCACAGCAACATCCGTTCGTTGCCGCTGAAGACGTTGCTGGTGCAACTGGAGCTGCGCGGTTTGATCGCACCGCGCTATGCCTATTACGCCGAGTACCGCTTCAAATACCTGCTGGAGCCTGAGGCACTGCTTGCGCGATTCGAGGGCGAGCGCAGGGATTTTGTCGCGGCGATCATCCAGACCTCAAGCCGCGCACGCACCTGGGCCACGGTGAATTTCGACGCGATGTACGCGCAATATTCAGCGGAGCGCAACCGGGTGGTGACGGCGCTGGATTACTTTCAGGAGAACGGCTGGGTCGAGCTTGAAAGCAAGCAGATGACCGAGGTCTACAGTCTGTTGCACAGCGATTTTGACAGCGACGTGTTGAGTGGTGAGCTGCACGATTACTTCACTCGACATGAACAGACTGAGGTTGCGCGGATTCACGCGATGCTTGAGGTGTTCGCCACCGAGCGTTGCCTGGGTTATCGATTGGCCGAGTACTTCGGTGACCACGATGCGCCCGAGCGTTGCGGGCATTGTTCGGTGTGTCACGGCAATGTCGCACGATTGCCGGCGCCGCCGGAATTGCCGGCGCTTGTGGATAAAAACTTTGCGGCGTTGTGCGGTGATTTTATCCACAGGCATGAGCAACACACCGGCAGTGTTCCGACCGCAGAGCGACTGACGCGGTTCTTGTGCGGGATCAGCGTGCCACTGTTTACCAAACTCAAGGCGCGGGGGATTTCCGGGTATGCGGCGCTGGAGGAATATCCTTACGCCGAGGTGCGCCGCTGGGCTGACGATCACTTGCTCGACTGAACACAAAAGCCAGGTGGGAGGGGTTATTACAAGGGTGCATCCATCCGCTGAATGTCGATCATCACGGTAATAAACTTCAAAAATCATGGTGGGCTGACTATGGTTGGGGTCTGTCTTCGGATCGCCAACAAGAGAACAACATGAGCCAGACATCCTTCGATATTCAGCAGGCTGCCGTGATCGGCGCGGGCACCATGGGCCGTGGCATTGTCATGTGTCTGGCCAATGCCGGCGTGGCAGTGCAGTGGGTCGACAATAATCCACAGATGCTTGAGCAGGCGCTCGCCAGCGTCGCCGACACTTATGCACACAATGTGCGTCAGGGGCGGATTGATCAGGTCGAGGCCGATGCGCGCATTGCCCGAGTCAGCGCAGCGGCGGACTACGCGCCCATTCGCAATGTCGATCTGGTGATCGAGGCGGTGTACGAAAACCTTGAGCTCAAGCAGAAAATCTTCCGTGAACTGGATGGCTTGTTGAAGCCTGAGGCACTGCTGGCGAGTAACACTTCGGCGCTGGATATCGATGCAATCGCTGCGGCGACCAAGCGCCCGACTCAGGTGCTCGGCCTGCATTTCTTCAGCCCGGCGCACATCATGAAACTGCTGGAAATTGTCAGAGGGGCACAGACTTCCCCGGCCGCGCTGGAGGCGGCGCTGGCGCTGGGCAAGCGCATGGGCAAGGTCAGCGTCGTCTCGGGCAACTGCCACGGTTTTATCGGCAACCGCATGTTGCATCCCTATGTGCTGGAGGCGCGCAAGATGCTCCTCGAAGGCGCTTATCCCCAGCAGGTCGACGCCGCGCTGCAAGGTTTCGGTTTTGCCATGGGGCCGTTTCGCATGTACGACGTGGTCGGCATCGATCTGGAATGGCGTGCGCGTGAACTGGCCGGCAAGGGTCAGGACGCGCCAGAGGTTCAAGTGGATAACCGCTTGTGCGAGCTCGGCCGCTTTGGGCAGAAATCAGGTGACGGCTATTACCATTACGAGCCGGGCAGTCGTCAGGCAGAGCACGATCCTGAAGTCGATGCGCTGGTATGGCAGGTCAGCGAGGGCTTGGGCTTCCAGCGCCGAGAGATCGGCCCGGAGGAGATCCTCGAGCGCTGCTTGCTGGCACTGGTGAACGAAGGCGCGAAGATTCTTCAGGAAGGCATCGCCGAGTCGGCGCATGACATCGACCTGGTGTATCTGAACGGCTATGGCTTCCCGGCGGACAAGGGCGGGCCGATGGCTTGGGCGGATCAGCAAGGGCTGGCGGATATTCATCAGCGCTTGCTGGCGCTGGAGACGCGGCAGGGCGATCAGTGGAAACCGGCGCGGTTGATTGGTGAGTTGGCGGCGCAGGGGCAGGGGTTTGCAGATCACTGAGTCATACGGTGCATGAAACATCGCTTTCGCGAGCAGGCTCGCTCCCACATTGGATCTCGGCTTCCTGTGGGAGCGAGCCTGCTCGCGAATGGGGCACCACGATTTTCAATTAGACTTGCAACACTATTTCCAGGGATGCTGATTGATGTCCAACCCGATGCCACAACGCACCGACTACCCGCACTTCCAGCCCATCACCACGCGCTGGCACGACAACGACGCCTACGGTCACGTCAACAACGTCACCTATTACAGCTTCTTCGACACCGCGGTGAACACTTACCTGATTCAGGTCGGTGGACTGGATATCCATGACGGCGAGGTAGTGGGGTTTGTGGTCAGTTCGGCGTGTGATTATTTCGCCTCGATCGCCTTCCCGGATCTGATCGAGATCGGGCTGCGGGTCGGCAAACTGGGCAACAGTTCGGTGCAGTACGAACTGGCGGTGTTCAAGGTCGGCGAAAGCGAGGCCTGCGCCGCCGGGCGATTCGTGCATGTGTTCGTCGATCGGGCGAGTAATCAACCGGTGTCGATCCCTGCCGAACTGCGGCAGGCCCTGGAATACCTGGTGGTGTAACAGGCAAAAAAAATCGCAGCCCTCGGGCTGCGATTTTCGTTCAAGCACTCACCTTAGTGATGGCGATTGTACTTGTGATGCTTGCGGTGGCCATAGGCATGGCCGCGACCACGGTGGTCGTCGCGGTAGTAGCGACGGTTGTCACGGCCGCGATCATAACGACGATCATCGTCATCGCTCTTGTTGCCCATGTAGTTGCCCAGCGCGCCACCGGCGCCGCCACCTGCTGCGGAGCCGATCAGGCTGCCGGTAGTGCCGCCCATGCTGCGGCCAACCACGTTACCGCCGGCTGCGCCCAACGCACCACCGATGGCGGCTTCGCCACGGCTGCGTTTGTCGGCGCCGACTGCGCTACCACCCGCGCCGCCCAGGGCTGCGCCAATGGTTGAACCTGTGCTGCCGCCTAAGGACTGACCGACGACCGAGCCAAGAACCCCGCCCAATGCGCCGCCCACACCTGCTTCGGTGGTGCCGCCTGCGCAAGCTAAACCACTGACCAGGCCAAGGGACAACAAGAGAATCGAGGAGAACTTCATAGAGGAGCCTCAAAGGGATGACGGCGCCGATCCTGAGGCTGTGTAACAAGCGTGACAATCAAAATCCGACGAATAACACGACTTGTATACAATTTCGCAAGTTACTGTTTTGTATGTGGAACTTAACCGATTTTCGCCGGTCTTTAGCTACTTCGGACAGGCCGCTTTTGTGAAAAAGCGGCCTTCTTTGTGGGCGTTTGAAAGGCAAAAACGAAAAGATCGCAGCCTTCGGCAGCTCCTACACCGATCTCTGTAGGAGCTGCCGAAGGCTGCGATCTTTTGATCTTGTGTTAAGCCGACTTGGCCATGATCAACCCAGTCTCACTCGCCGCTTCCAGCCGAATCGCAATGAATTTCGACGTCGGCGTATGGCTGCCATCTCCGGTGCTCTCCAGCGGCACCAACGGATTCACTTCCGGATAGTAAGCGGCTGCCTGCCCCGCCGGAATATCAAACGCCAACAAAGTGAAGCCCTTCACCCGACGCTCGCGACCATCGTCCCACAGCGAAACGATGTCAGCCTTTTGCCCCGGTCGGAAGCCCAGGCGAATGATGTCGGCCTCGTTAACGAACAACACATCACGCTGGCCTTTCACGCCGCGATAACGGTCGTCGAGACCATAAATCGTGGTGTTGTACTGATCGTGGGAGCGCATCGATTGCAGGATCAGATCCGGCAGTTGCCCGGTGGCGCGGGTGCGTTCGTGCACCAGATCTTTCGGCAGCATATTCGCGCGGAAATTGGCGCGGCCCGACGGCGTGTTCCACTTGCGCGCGCCGGCGCTGTTGCCGAGGTAGAAACCGCCCGGGTTTTTGATCTTTTCGTTGAATTCTTTGAAGTTGGGAATGGTGTCGGCGATCAGCTCGCGGATGCGCCCGTAATCGGCCACCAGCCAGTTCCAGTCCACCGGTTTGCTGCCCAGGGTCGCGGCAGCGATGCCGGCGATGATCGACGGCTCCGAGCGCATCTGGTTCGACAGCGGCTGCAACTGACCGTTGGAGGCGTGAACCATGCTGAACGAGTCTTCCACGGTGACCGCTTGCGGGCCTTCGGCCTGGATGTCGATGTCGGTTCGACCGAGGCACGGCAGGATCAGCGCGTCTTTGCCGTGAGCCAAATGGCTGCGGTTGAGTTTGGTGCTGATCTGCACGGTGAGGTCGCAATTGCTCAGCGCTTCGAACGTGCGCGGGCTGTCCGGGGTTGCTTGCGCAAAGTTACCGCCCAGGCCGATGAAGACTTTGGCGCGCCCTTCGGCCATCGCGTGGATCGCCTCGACCACGTTGTGGCCGTTGTGGCGTGGCACCTTGAACTGGAAGCGACGTTCCAGCGAGTCGAGGAACGCCACTGGCGGACGCTCGTTGATGCCCATCGTGCGATCGCCTTGCACATTACTGTGGCCGCGCACCGGGCACAGACCGGCACCCGGTTTGCCGATGTTGCCGCGCAGCAGCATCAGGTTGGCGATTTCCTGGATGGTCGGCACCGAATGGCGATGCTGGGTGATGCCCATCGCCCAGCACATGATCACGTTCTTGCCTTTGGCGTACATGCGCGCGGCTTGCTCGATCTCGACCAGAGTCAGGCCGGACTGCTCAACGATTTGCTCCCACGGCGTGTCATCGACGACACCGAGGTACTCCAGCACGTTGACACTATGCGCATTGAGGAAGTCGTGATCGAACACGGCAGGTTCGCCAGCCTTCTGCGCATCCCGTTCCCACTGCAGGAGGAACTTGGCCATGCCGCGCAGCACCGCCATGTCGCCGCCGAGTGCCGGGCGGAAGTACGCGGTGTTGGTCGGCTTGTCGCCGTTGGTGAGCATTTCGATCGGGTGTTGCGGGTGCTGGAAGCGTTCCAGACCGCGCTCTTTCAGCGGGTTGATGCACACCACTTGCGCGCCACGCTTCACCGCTTCACGCAACGGTTCGAGCATGCGCGGGTGGTTGGTGCCCGGGTTCTGGCCCCAGACGAAAATCGCATCGGCGTGCTCGAAATCGTCGAAGGTCACGGTGCCTTTGCCGACACCGACGCTTTGCGCCAACGCCACACCGCTGGCCTCGTGGCACATGTTCGAGCAATCCGGGAAGTTGTTGGTGCCGTAGGCACGCACGAACAGCTGATACAAATAAGCCGCTTCGTTGCTGGCGCGACCCGAGGTGTAGAACTCGGCCAGATCCGGGCTCGGCAGACTCTGCAGGTGTTTGGCAATCAGCGCGTAGGCGTCGTCCCAACTGATCGGTTTGTAGCGATCGGTCTCGGCGTCGTAAACCATTGGTTCGGTCAGACGGCCTTGGTATTCGAGCCAGTAGTCGCTCTGCTCCAGCAGCGAAGTGACGCTGTGTTTGGCGAAGAACTTGGCGTCCACGCGACGCTTGGTCGCTTCCCAGTTCACCGCTTTCGCGCCGTTCTCGCAGAACTTGACCATGCCGCTTTCCGGCGAATCGCCCCAGGCGCAACCCGGGCAGTCGAAGCCGCCGTTCTGGTTGGTCTTGAGCATCATGCGCAGGTTTTTCAGGGCGTTGTCGCTGGTCAACCAGGCCTGAGCCACGCTGATCAGGGCACCCCAGCCGCCGGCAGCGCCTTTATACGGCTTGTAGCGCGGGACAGGTTTCTGGTCGGCTTGATGATGTTGGCTCACGCTTGATTCTCCATCGCGGGGCTGTACACCCGCGGCGCACTTTTCTGCGGCAGGTGGATGAGATTGAGGTTGTGTCGGCGGGCCCATTGCACGGCAAGGCCCGTGGGCGCGGACAGGCTGACCAGGGTCTGGATGCCGGCACGCAAAACTTTCTGGATCAATTCCAGGCTGCAACGGCTGGTGACAATCGCCAGTCCGCCTTCTGTGGATATCTTCTGGCGGATCAGCCCGCCGATCAGTTTGTCGAGGGCGTTGTGCCGGCCAATGTCTTCACGGCCGAGCAGCAATTCGCCGCTGGAGTTCATGAACACCGCCGCATGCACTGCACCGCAATGCTGACCCAAAGGCTGAAACGCGCCGATGCGCTGACGCAAACCGTCGAGCGATTCAATCGGTGGCAACGGCGCACCCGCCAACACTTTGAGATCGGGCAGCGCCTGCTCGACCGCTTCAACCCCGCACAATCCGCAACCGCTGGTGCCCGCCAGTTGCCGGCGCTGCTGCTTGAGGTTCCAGAAGGCGCGATTGGCTATGGTCACTTGCGCGTATTGCGCAGACCCGGTGCCGGTCAATTGCAGGTCATAGATGTCGGTGGCGTCCTCGATAATGCCGCTGCCGAGGCTGAAGCCGACGATGAAATCTTCGAGGTCGGTCGGCGTCACCAGCATCACGGCCTGACTGATGCCGTTGTAGGCAATCGCCAACGCGACTTCCTCGGCCAGCGCGGTGCTGGCCGACTCCTCGCGGGGCAGGTCGCTGTAACTGTATCTCTGGCTGGCGGCAGGCGCGGGCGTTTCGAGTGCTGGCGCCGCGCAGGCTGGGCGCTTGGCGTTCATGGCATCACCGACGGTTTGATCAACGTTAAGACTAGGCGCGGCAAGTTGTCGCGTCTAATCGCTAGTGTCGATCTATCGATAGATGCCGTCGATCAAGGTGTTGCTGGCGATTGTTGATAGAGCGCGAAACAGGCCTCGGCCAGCGCCGAACGCGGGGCGCCGCGGCGCATGATCAGGCCCAGCGGGGCAAGGGTCTGGGCGTTTTCGATAGGCTGCAGGCGCAGGTGATCGGTAAGTTTTTCCAGGCCACCGTCGAGCGGCATGATCGCGCAGCAAAAACCGCCGTGCACCGCTTGTAACAATTGATGGACGGCATCGGTTTGCAGCAATGCTTGCGGGGTCAGGCCACGGCTGTGGAAGTTGTGGTCGATGGACTGGCGAAAATGCATGCCGCTGGTGAGCATGCCCAGTGGCAGTTCGATCAGCGATTCCCAGCTCAACGGCGTTTCACCGAAGGTGAAGGTGCGCTGGTCATACAGTAAGCCCATGCGGGTTTCATTGAAGGCGAGGGACTCGAAGCGCTCGTTGTCCAGACGATCCAGATAAGACACGCCAATATCGATGCGATTATTCGCCAGGTGTTCGAGGATTTGCTCGGAGCTGAGTGCCGACATCTCGAAACGCAGGTTCGGGTGCGCAGCGTGCAGACGTTGCATCAATGGCAGCGGATCGAAGCTCGACAGCGGCACCACGCCGATTCGCAACGTGCCGATGAGGTTACCGCGACAGGCCGCCGCTTCCGCGTGCAAACCGTCATAAGCCGCCATCACCGAACGTGCCCACGCCAGCACGCGTTCGCCCGGGGCGGTGAAACCTTCAAAGCGCTGGCCGCGATTGACCAGCGGCAGGTCAAGTTCTTCTTCGAGATTGCGCAAGCGCATCGACAGCGTTGGTTGGGTGATATGGCAGCGCGCCGCGGCCTGGCCGAAGTGACGGGTTTCATCGAGGGCGATGAGGAATTTCAGCTGCTTGATGTCCATCTTCGCTCCAGGGTTTGGCGGGGTAGGGGATTCTAGCGCGTGCGCGGCGTTAGGGTCATTGGTCGGCTTGGAACCGGGTTTGTCCGGGGTGGTCTAGGCTTGGACGTCTGGAACCCAAATCAAGGAGTGTGCGCTATGAGTCTTTTGAGCTTTGTGAAAGAAGCCGGTGAGAAGCTGATCGATCTGCTGACCCCGGGCAACGCCAATGCCAGTGAGCAGTTGAAGGAACACATCAGCAAGGTTGGCCTGGGTAACCCGAATGTGCAGGCGACGGTGGACGGTGACAAGGTCACAGTGACCGGTGAAGTGGCGAGCCAGGAAGAGAAAGAGAAGATTCTGCTGGCGGTGGGCAACATTGAAGGCGTGGGCAGCGTTGATGATCAGATCACCGTGAGCGGGCCCGTCGTGGCCGCCGCGCGTTTTGTGGTGGTTAAAAAAGGCGACACCCTCAGCGCGATTTCCCTCGCTGTGTATGGCAATGCCAACCAGTACAACAAGATCTTCGAGGCCAACAAACCGCTCCTCAAAGACGTGAACAAAATCTACCCAGGCCAGACCCTGCGTATTCCTGAGTAACACCTGAAACCGCTTTCGTCGGAACGCCCCTTCGCGAGCAGGCTCGCTCCCACATTTGGAATGCGATCCAATGTGGGAGCGAGCCTGCTCGCGAATGGGCCAACCCGATATCAAAGCCCTGAAATCAGATCGCGATAATCCTCAACCGCTGCAAACTCAGCCGTGTCCTTTGGCCCCTTGCGGCTGTCCGGCTCCTTAACCGCCAGTAAATGCGCGACGCCGAAATCCCGTGCACTGCGCAGAATTGGCAAGGTGTCATCGATAAACAGGCTGCGCGCCGGATCAAAATCGATGTCCGCCTGCAGCGCATCCCAGAATTGCGGGTTTTCCTTGGGGAAACCGTAATCGTGGGAGCTGATCAGCCGTTCGAAATACGGCGCCAGTTCGATCCGCTCCAGCTTCAACGACAGTGAATCACGATGGGCATTGGTGATCATGATCACCCGTTTGCCAGCCCGTTTGATCGCCTCCAGAAACGTATCGGCATCCGGGCGCAGGGCGATCAGATGAGCGGTTTCCTGTTTCAATTCGCGCACCGACAGCTTCAGTTCGGCACTCCAGAAATCCAGGCAATACCACTGCAACTGGCCGGCGTGACGTTCGAACAAGGGCTGCAACTCCATCTCGGCCATGGCCCGGCTGACGCCGTGCAGTTCGGCATAACGCTGGGGCAGATGTTCCAGCCAGAAATGGTTGTCGAAATGCAGATCCAGCAGCGTGCCGTCCATGTCCAGCAGAACGGTATCGATGTCGGACCACGGTAATGAAGGCATGGCAACGTCTCGAACGGTAGAAAGATATCCAACATAAACAATCGGGAAAGCCGCGTTATAGTAGCGCGTTCACGCCAAGGAGCTTTGCATGCGCCAGAAACCCACCGTACTTGCCCGCGAAATCGTCGCCACCAGTCGTCTGTTCTGCGTCGAGGAACTCAAATTGCGTTTCTCCAATGGCGTGGAGCGCACTTACGAGCGCTTGGTCGGCAAGGGTGCCGGATACGGCGCGGTGATGATCGTGGCGATGCTCGACAGCGAGCACGCGGTGCTGGTCGAGGAATACTGCGGCGGCACTGACCAATATGAATTGTCCTTGCCCAAAGGCTTGATCGAGCCGGGCGAGGATGTATTGGCGGCGGCTGAGCGCGAACTCAAGGAAGAAGCCGGTTTCGGTGCCCGACAACTGGAACATCTGACCGAGCTGTCGCTGTCACCCGGTTACATGAGTCAGAAGATTCAAGTGGTGCTGGCCACCGATCTGTACGAAGAGCAACTGGAGGGCGACGAGCCTGAGCCGATGCGGGTCGACAAGGTCAACCTGCGTGATCTGGCGGCGCTGGCGCAGAATCCGCAATTCTCCGAAGGGCGGGCGCTGGCGGCGCTTTACCTGACTCGAGACTTGCTGACGCAACGAGGATTCTTTGAGTCATGAATGAGATCTCGATGAAGTTTCCCCATCCGTTGATGGCACCGGTGGTCGAGTTGGCCTTGCAGGCGGGTGACGCGATTTTGCCGTTCTGGCGTGCAGGCGTGGAAGTCATGGCCAAGTCCGATGACTCGCCGGTAACCGCAGCGGATCTGGCCGCGCATCACTTGATCGTCGCCGGGCTGACCGCGCTCGATCCGAGCATTCCAATACTGTCCGAAGAAGACGCCAACATTGCGCAAAGCGTCCGCGCCGGTTGGCAGCGCTGGTGGCTGGTGGACCCGCTGGACGGCACCAAGGAGTTCATCAGCGGCAGTGAAGAATTTACCGTCAACATCGCGCTGATCGAAAACGGTCGGGTGGTGTTTGGTGTGGTGTCGATGCCGACCAACGGTCGTTACTACGTCGGCGGTGCCGGGCTTGGCGCATGGCGTTGTGACCAGGGCGGCACGCCGGTTTCGATTCAGGTGCGTGATGTGCCGGGGCCGGGTGAAGCATTCACCGTCGTCGCCAGTCGTCGCCACTCCAGTCCCGAGCAGGAGCGCTTGCTGGCCGGGTTGAGTGCGAGTCTGGGCGATCTGCAATTGGCGAATATCGGCAGCTCGCTGAAGTTCTGCCTGTTGGCCGAAGGGGCGGCGGATTGTTATCCGCGTCTGGCACCGACTTCGCAGTGGGACACGGCGGCGGCGCAGGGTGTGCTGGAAGGTGCGGGTGGCGAGGTGCTGGATCTGCGCGGTGAAGCGTTCTGCTATCCGGCGCGGGAATCGTTGCTCAATGAGTTCTTTCTGGCGTTGCCGGCGAAGGCGGCGTGGCGTTCCAGATTGCTGGAATTGGCCCGCTCTTGAGCTCGTGCCCACGCTCTGCGTGGGCACGATTATCCGGCTAGCGGTGCAAAACGTACTGCCCGGTAAACGTCACGGCATCATCGGCGCTGCCCTGATTGACGATCCGCGTGTGCAACGCCAATCGCGCCCGCCCATAACGCTGATACATCGCCAGAAACTTCTTCCACACCTTCGCATCAGGCGCCGGGCAAATCGCCGTGGCATCGCCGGTGACGGGCAATGGATAACTGATCTGCCCCTCCTGAATCACAATGTGCCCGTCCTCAATCCCTGCTTCTTTCAAACGCAAATGCAGCCAGCCCCAACCGGCCAGCACCGCGCCGCAGTAAAGGCTGCCGCCGAACATCGTGCTTTTGTGATTGACGTTAGGTTCGAGTGGCAAGTGCAGGCTTAGCTGCTGGTCATGCCAGTCGAGCACCTTGAGGCCCATGTCGCGGGTCAGCGGGATGTCGTGATGCAGGACCGATTCCAGATAGCGAGTGTCGCTGCTCATTCGTTTTCCTCGCCGTGGCTGCTGTCGCCGAAATTCAAGCCATGCTTGCGCAGTTTGTCGTGCAGGGTTTTGCGCGGAATGCCCAATGCTTCGGCGAGGCTGCGCACAGAGCTGTGCGAGCGCGCCAGCTCAGCGGCGATCAGCGACTTTTCGAAATGCTCGACTTGCTCGCTGAGCCCGCCGTTGATGACCTCGACAGCGGTACCCGCGCCGCCCTCGCCACCACTGTTGTCCAGCGCCAGTTCCAGGCCGAGGGCGAAACGCTCGGCGGCGTTCTGCAATTCACGGACATTGCCCGGCCAGGTGTGGCGCAGCAGCAGGGCGCGTTGGGCCGGTTGCAACTCGTGGGGCGGCAAACCGTGGCGGGCGCTGGCTTCGTCGGCGTAGTGCTGGAACAGCATCAGCGCATCTTCGCCGCGTTCGCGCAGCGGCGGGATGCGCAGCGGGGCCACGTTGAGGCGGTAATACAAGTCGGCGCGGAAACGGCCCTGATCGGCAGCCTGGCGCAGGTCTTCCTTGGTCGCGGCAATGACGCGGATGTCCAGCGGGATCAACTGATTGCCGCCCAGCCGTTCGACGACGCGCTCTTGCAGCATGCGCAGCAATTTCACCTGCACGTCCATGCTCATGCTTTCGATTTCATCGAGGAACAAGGTGCCGCCGTTGGCAAATTCAAACTTGCCGATCCGGCGTTTTTGCGCGCCGGTGAAGGCGCCGGGTTCGTGGCCGAACAGTTCGCTTTCCACCACCGATTCGGCCAGCGCGCCGGCGTTGATGGCGACGAAGGGGCCGTTACGGCGGCTCGACAGATCGTGCAGGGCGCGGGCGACCACTTCTTTACCGGCGCCGGTTTCGCCGAGGATCAGCACGTCAGCCTTGGTCGCTGCCAGTGCGCCGATCTGCTCGCGCAGGCGCAGCATCGGCGTCGAATGACCGACCAGACGCGCGCTCAGTTCGTTGCGGTCACTCAAGGCCAGACGCAGGCTGCGGTTATCCAGCACCAATCGACGCAGGGACAGTGCGCGGCGCACGCTGTCGAGCAGCGCGTCGCTGGCAAAAGGTTTTTCCAGAAAGTCATACGCCCCGGCGCGCATCGCTTGCACCGCCAACGGCACGTCGCCGTGACCGGTGATCAGCAGCACCGGCAGCTCGGGGTCTTGCGCGTGCAACTCGCTCAACAATTCGAGGCCATCCATGCCCGGCATCCGAATGTCGCTGACCACCACGCCGGGCCAGTCACGCTCCAGTTGCCCGGCCAGGCCCTTGGCTTCGGACAGCGGCAGGATTTTCAGACCGGCCAGATCCAGTGTCTGGCCCAGTGCCTGACGCAGGTGTGGATCGTCGTCGATCAACACCACCTGAATGCGATTGTCGATGGTCATGCACTTCGATCCTCGGACGGTTGCAGGCTGACTCCGGGCGCGCCCGCGCGCAGCCGCAGGGTGATCAAGGCGCCGCCTTGCTTGTGATTGGCAAATGACAATTCGCCACCGAAAGCGCGCATCAGTGTTTCACAGATGGCGAGCCCCAGACCAAGGCCTTGAGTACGGGTCTTGGTGGTGTAAAAAGGTTCGCTGGCGCGGCCGAGGGCTTCCATGCAGAAGCCCGGGCCGTTGTCGCGAATGTACAGATTGACGCCGTCCTCGGTGGATTCGGCACTCAGCCACAGTTTGCGCGGCGGGCCTTTTTCGGTGAGGGCATCCAGCGCGTTCGCCAGCAGATTACCGAGCACCTGACGCAAGCGGGTTTCCCCGGCCTCGACCCACAGCGTGGCGGCGGGCAGGTCGCGAATCAACTCGACCTCCATGCTGCGGCGCCGTTTGGCCAGCAGCGCCAGCGCATCGTCCAGCGCCGGTTGCAGGGCGACGCTTTCCGGGGCGTGGCGATCGCGGCGGGCGAAGGCGCGCAGGTGGGCGATGATCGAGGCCATGCGCCCGGTCAGTTCGCTGATCAGTTTGAGGTTGCCACGGGCATCATCGGTGCGTTGATGATCGAGCAGCACTTCGGCGTTTTCGGCGTAGCTGCGGATCGCCGCCAGCGGTTGATTGAGTTCGTGGCTGATGCTCGCCGACATCGTCCCCAGCGCCGACAGTTTGCCGGCCTGAACCAGATCGTCCTGGGCACGGACCAATTCCTGTTGCGCGGTTTCGCGCTCGAGCACTTCCTGCTTCAAACGGCGGTTCAGGCCTTCGAGGTCGCTGGTGCGCTCGGCGACACGTCCCTCCAGTTCCCGGCGCGCCTTGGCTTCGAAGGCGATGCGTTCCAGATAGTGGCGGCGGCGCTGCATCATCAGCCCGAGCAACAGCATGACCACTAACAACGTCGCGCCGCCGATGGCCACCACTGTGCGTACCGGACGATCGATCAGCGTGCGCGGTGCGAGGATGCTCACGCTCCAACCGGTCTCGGCAATGTCGTGGGTCTGGATCAGCCATGCCGTGGGGCTGAGGTTCAGGGGCCGTGGTTCGCGAGTTGGATAAGGCTGGATCGCGGTGATCGCGGAGCGCTCGGTGTCGCTCAAGTCACGGGTCGAGCGGAAGCGCCATTCCGGGCGCGAGGTGAGGATGACCACGCCGTTATGGTCGGTCACCAGCAGTTGCTCCGGGGTTTTGCCCCACAGGCTTTCGGTGTGGTCGAGATCGACTTTGATCACCAGCACGCCGACAATTTTTTCGCCATTGCGCACGGCAGCGGCGAAGAAGTAACCGCGTTTGGCGGACGTCGTACCGAGGCCGAAGAAGCGTCCGAGGCGCCCGGCCATGGCTTCGCTGAAATACGGGCGGAAGGAGAAATTACGGCCGACGAAGCTGTCGTGCTTGTCCCAGTTCGACGCCGCCAGGGTCTGGCCGTTGGTGTCCATCAAGTACATGACTTCGGCGCCGGTCTGCGCAGCAATATTCTTCAACAGGCGATTGGCATTGCCTTGAGTGACACCGTCGTCCGGTGCGCCGAGGACAGAGCGCAGGGCGGGCAGATCGCCGAGAATCTGTGGCAATACTTCGTAGCGATGCAGGGTGCCCAACAGGTTGGCGACGTAGAGGTCGAGGGTCTGGCGGTTCTGTCCGGCCAGTTCGCTGCGGTAATAGCGCTCGGCGAGATGTTCCAGCGGCCACAGCAGCGGCGCCAGACACAGCGCCAGCAGGGCGAGGCTGCGCCAGCGAGGTCTGCGGGGAAGGGTGGGTTTCATAAGCCGGATGCGCCTGAGGTGACAGGCGCATTATGCCCGGCCTCAAGCGAAGACGTCAGCGTCCTTGAGCAGCGCTGCGGCCTGATCCTTGGCGGACAGTTTCGGCGCCTCGTCCAGCTGCCAGTCGATGCCCAGAGCCGGGTCGTCCCAGCGAATGCTGCGCTCGGACGAAGGGTCGTAGTAATTGGTGGTTTTGTAGAGGAATTCAGCGAAGTCGCTCAGCACCACAAAACCATGGGCGAAACCTTCCGGGACCCACAACTGACGGTGATTGTCAGCAGAAAGACGCACGGCTACGGACTTGCCGAAATGCGGCGAGCTGCGGCGAATGTCCACGGCGACGTCGAGCACTTCGCCGACGGTCACGCGGACCAGCTTGCCCTGAGTGTTTTCCAGTTGGTAATGCAGACCACGCAGCACGCCTTTTTGGGAGCGCGAATGGTTGTCCTGCACGAATGTTGTGTCCAGGCCAGTCGCTTCCTGGAACGCCTTGGCGTTGAAACTCTCGTAGAAAAACCCGCGCTCGTCACCAAAAACCTTGGGTTCGATGATCAGAACACCGGGCAGATCGGTGGTGATTACATTCATGAGGATTTCCATAGACAGGTGTGAATGGGCGACATTCTTGCGCAAAGTGCTGATTAGCGCGAGTGCTGACCGTGGCGAGCAGTCAATCGACCTCGCCAAAGAACCATCTCTCTTCTTCATAGGTCTGGCCATCGCAGTCTTCAACTGTGTAGCGCAGGCCTCTTTCTTCCATGCCCGGCGGTAAAACGAGCCCCCATTCCTCGGCCAGGCTTCTACCCTGTTCGACGTATTGACTGTCAGCAGAGGGGATATGGCCGCGGTGATATTTCATGTCTGTATAGATACATATTTCGCTGGAAAACATGTTTGGCAGGAGGACGGCGGCAACCACGCGGCACTCGATGGCATGTTCTGGTCGGGACATACGTAAGTGCTGCGCTGCGCAGATCAATTGCTGCGCGCAGTGTCTTTTCAGATCCGCTGTCGCTTGCTTTCCTTCCACCATCGACATGTGAATCGGGATTTTCCAGTTGCTGTATTTTTCCTCTTCCGTGAGCGCCTCAGGAAAGTAACCTTCGAAGTCGGCGGCCCAAGCGTTTAGGGCGCGCAGGCGGCGAGGGATGTTGCGTATTTTTTTGTCGGTAAGGGCAAGGCGACGTTGAGACATTTTGCTGATGGCTTCCGTGCGGATAACGGTCAAGGGCCTCAGGTTGAACAACGAAGCGTTCAAACACAATCTGAAAATGCTGTAGGAAATGTTAATGCGAGTGCTGCTGGCGCAGTATTGCGCCCTTACTCAGATCGGTAGTCGATATAAGGGGGTTGCGTCTCGCCAGAAGCAATGGCGATATAGGCGCCTAATAAAATTTCAGGGGTCGTTTCATGCCGCTCGCCACGTTGATTCATCGCGCCAGTTTGCCCAGCCCGCAGGTGTCTGCGGAGCAGGCTCTGCAATGGCTGGCAGAACATTACGGGCTCAGCGGCACGTTGCAGGCGCTTGGCAGCCAGCAGGATCTCAATTACCGCGTCGACAGTGCGCGCGGACGGTTTGTGCTGAAAATCTGCCGTGGCGATTACGCACTGGTGGAGTTGCAGGCCCAGCACGCCGGGCTCAAGTACCTGGCGGAACATTCCCACGTGCCGGTGCCTCGGGTGATTTCGGCGAACAACGGGCAGGACCTGTTGACGCTGGAAACGGCAGGCGAAGCGGTGCATGTGCGTCTGCTCGATTACATCGAGGGCCAGCCACTGACCGATCTCGACCATTTGGGCCAAGCCGTGGTGGCCGGGTTTGGCCGGCTCTGCGGCGAGATGGACCTGGCACTGGCCGGTTTTGATCACCCGGGCCTTGAACGCACGTTGCAGTGGGATGCGCGCCATGCCAGTGCGCTGATCCAGCATTTGCTGCCGGTGATCAAGGATGAGCAGCAGCGGGCATTGATCGCCGATGCCGCCGAGCAAGCCGAGCGCCGTTTGCAACCGTTGCAGGACACGCTGCCGGTGCAGGCGATCCACATGGACATCACCGACGACAATGCTGTTTGGGCACGCGATGCTCACCGTCATTGGCAGTTGCAGGGCGTGATCGATTTCGGCGATCTGGTGCGCACCTGGCGCATCACCGATCTGTCGGTGACGTGCGCGGCGTTGTTACACCACGCGGGCGGCGACCCGTTTGTCATTCTGCCCGCCGTGCAGGCGTATCACGCGGTCAATCCGTTGCAGCACGAAGAGCTGCAGGCGCTGTGGCCATTGATCGTCGCGCGGGCTGCGGTGCTGGTGCTCAGCGGCGAGCAACAGGTCAGCATTGATCCGACAAATACCTACAGTCGTGACAACCTCAGCCACGAATGGGAAATCTTCCGCGTCGCGACGTCGGTGCCGTTGGCGCTGATGGAGGCGGCGATCCTGACGGCCGTCGGCCACACCTTGCCGGGGATCGACAGCGAACGGTTTGCACCCTTATTGCCGGGACTGGTCGGGCGCGAATTTGCGTTGATTGATCTTGGTGTTCTCAGTCCGCATTTCGAGGCCGGTAACTGGGAGCAGACCGGTATCGACCAGCGTCTGCTGAACGAAGCCGCTGCGGCGCATGGTTTGGCGGCGAGTCGTTATGGCCAGTACCGTTTGTCACGCACCCGCCCGGACAGCGCGATTGAACCGGACACCTTCCCGCTGCACGTTGAATTGCGCGTGCCGAATGGCACGGCGGTGGAATCGCCATTCGCTGGCGTCGTGCATCAAACAGCAGACGGTGGGTTGCGACTGGATGGCCCGCAGCTCAGCGTCCGCTTGTGGGGCGTAACGCCTGCGCTGCACAGCGGCGCGGCACTGGTCAAAGGTCAGGTGCTGGGCGTCGTCAGCGGTCCGTTGTTGGTGCAGTTGTGCAGAGGCGCCGCCCTGAATCCGCCGTTGTTCTGCACGCCTTCGCACGCTGCGGCATGGCAGGCGCTGTGCCCGTCGCCGGCGGCACTGCTGGGTCTGGCCTGCGATGCGGAACCGGAGCTGGACGGGAAAACCCTGCTGGAACGGCGCGACGCCAGTTTCGCCCGCACGCAAAAACACTATTACGTTGATCCGCCGCGCATTGAACGCGGCTGGCGCAATCATCTGATCGACATGCAGGGCCGCTCCTACCTCGACATGCTCAACAACGTTGCGGTGCTGGGTCACGGCCACCCGCGCATGGCGGCGGTCGCGGCGCGGCAGTGGTCGCTGCTCAACACCAACTCACGCTTCAACTACGCGGCAGTTGCCGAGTTCTCCGAGCGCTTGCTGGCGCTCGCACCGGAGGGCATGGATCGGGTGTTCCTGGTCAATAGCGGCAGCGAAGCCAATGACCTCGCCATCCGTTTGGCCTGGGCCTACAGCGGCGGGCGCGACATGCTCAGCGTGCTTGAGGCATATCACGGCTGGACCGTCGGCGCTGATGCGGTATCGACCTCGATCGCCGATAACCCGAAAGCCCTGGAAAGCCGTCCGGACTGGGTGCATCCGGTGATCGCGCCGAATACCTATCGCGGTGAGTTCCGTGGCCTCGATTCGGCGGCGGATTATGTGCGCAGTGTTGAGCATCAGTTGCAGAAACTCGCCGAGCAGAAACGCCAATTGGCCGGATTTATTTGCGAGCCGGTGTACGGCAATGCCGGCGGTATCTCGCTGCCGCCGGGGTATCTCAAGCAGGTCTATGCATTGGTGCGCGCGCAGGGCGGGGTGTGCATCGCCGATGAAGTACAGGTCGGTTATGGGCGTATGGGCCACTTTTTCTGGGGTTTCGAAGATCAAGGCGTGGTGCCGGACATCATCACCATGGCCAAAGGCATGGGCAACGGCCAGCCACTGGGCGCGGTGATCACCCGGAGGGAAATTGCCGAAGCGCTGGAAGCCGAGGGCTACTTCTTCTCCTCGGCGGGCGGCAGTCCGGTGAGCTGCCAGATCGGCATGGCCGTGCTGGATGTCATGGAAGAAGAAAAGCTCTGGGAGAACGCGCAGGTCGTCGGCGGTCACTTCAAGGCGCGGCTCGAAGCGCTGATCGATAAACATCCGCTGGTGGGCGCGGTGCATGGTTCCGGGTTCTATCTTGGGCTTGAATTGATCCGCAACCGCGAGACACTTGAGCCAGCAACCGAGGAGACCGCGCTGCTGTGTGATCGCTTGCGCGAACTGGGGATTTTCATGCAGCCGACCGGCGATGACCTGAACATCCTCAAGATCAAACCGCCGATGGTGACGTCGCGGCGCAGTGTGGATTTCTTTGTCGATATGCTTGATCGGGTGCTTGAAGAGGGTCTCTAGTCATCCGCCTAACCCCTGTGGGAGCGAGCCTGCTCGCGAAAGCGTCGGTTCAGTCAGCACCTTCGTTGAATGAGCAACCACTTCGCGAGCAGGCTCGCTCCCACCTTTGAGTTCGTGCAGTAGGTCGATTTGTATCGGGTTTAATCAAGAATTTTTAGACGGAATACATCTTCTACGATTTTAAATACGATATTTATCGGTTATAAAGTCGCCATCGCTTTGAAAGCCTTCGACGGTTCCCAGGAGTCCAGATCCCATGACCACTTTGAAAAGTACCCCGCGCGCTGACGGTTTCTACATGCCGGCCGAGTGGGCGCCGCAGACGCAGACCTGGATGATCTGGCCCGAGCGTCCGGACAACTGGCGTCTGGGTGGCAAACCGGCGCAAGCCGCCCATGCTGCCGTGGCCAAAGCCATCTCCCGTTTCGAACCGGTGACCGTTGCGGTATCCGCCGGCCAGTACGAAAACGCCCGTGCGCGTCTCGACGTGCCGAATATCCGTGTGGTCGAGATGTCCAGCGATGACGCTTGGGTACGCGACAGCGGCCCGACCTTCGTCATCAACAACAGCGGCGAAGTACGCGGTGTGAACTGGGATTTCAACGCCTGGGGCGGCTTCGATGGTGGTCTGTACGCGCCGTGGAATCGTGACTCGCAGGTCGGCGGCAAGATCCTCGAGATCGAGCGCAGCTCGCGTTATCGCACCGAAGGTTTTGTGCTCGAAGGCGGGTCGATTCACGTCGACGGCGAAGGCACGCTGATCACCACCGAAGAGTGCCTGCTGAACCGCAATCGCAACCCGCATCTGAGCCGCGAAGAAATCGAAGCGGTGCTCAGCGCCAATCTGGCTGTGGATAAGATCATCTGGCTGCCGGACGGCTTGTTCAATGACGAAACCGACGGCCATGTGGATAACTTCTGCTGCTACGTGCGACCGGGAGAAGTATTGCTGGCTTGGACTGACGATCCGCAGGATCCGAACTACCCACGCTGCCAAGCCGCGATGAACGTGCTGCAAAACAGCACCGACGCCAAGGGCCGCCCTTTTACGGTGCACAAGATGCCGATTCCGGGCCCGCTGTACGCGACCGAAGAAGAGTGCGCCGGTGTCGATCCGGTGGACGGCACGCAGGAGCGCAATCCATCCGTGCGCCTGGCCGGTTCCTACGTGAACTTCCTGATCGTCAACGGCGGCATCATCGCGCCGAGCTTCAACGATCCGATGGACGCGCCAGCGAAAGAGATTCTGCAAAACCTGTTCCCGCAGCACGAAGTGGTGATGGTGCCGGGCCGCGAACTGTTACTGGGTGGCGGCAATATTCACTGCCTTACCCAACAGCAACCCGCGCCGCACAAAGAGTGAGTTGAGTCGTAACAGCTTGAGTTGATTCATAAATCGACCGGGCAATGATTAGCTCGCTATGTACGTGAACAAGCCCGCCGCCCGAAAGGACGGCGGGCTTCTTTGTATCCACTCATCGACAATTGAGAAATATTGGCATAGCTCTTGTATTCATCCCCGGTGCACTAGGGAGGGAGGAGAACTTCAACAGTTCTGTCATAAACCTTGGATAACGTAGCCGCTCACGAACGGGGAGAGAGCGCTGAAATGAACGCCGAAGTGAACGTAATCAGCGAGCGGACTTTGCATCCCATGGCCGTCAACAGCGAATCGCTCCAGATTGTTGCGCACTGGTTGAAATCCAATGGAACGCGTCAGATCAGGGAACCTGATCCGCGCCGGATGATGATCGAGCGTTATCCCGCTGGCTTGTTCAGCGAGGCCGAACTGGAAGCGTTGTGGGATGTGATGGAAGGATAGGAATTACAACAGGGATTGGTCAAAGCGCTGCCGGGATGGCGGCGCTTTTTTATGCACGACACAAAAACATTGCGGGCATTGAACACTTGGATGATGCCGTGTTGGTGGACGCATCAGAGCCTACGAATTCACTGGAAGCGCGCATTTCCGTGCAAGGAGTCAGCGCAAAATTTACGTTTCTTAGACTTTTTTTACCTATTTAAAGACGATTCTTGAAATTGACACATAGTTCAGGGCGCGGCTACGATTCGGCCCAACGCCTGTGGCCAACCGCCATGACTCAAAAAAAATGAAAGGGCTCGCCAGGGTTTGGCTTTGGCGGGCCATTTTATTTCGGGGTGAAAAGAAGAGTGCAAAAGCGCCGTTTCAGCCGTTCGACACAGCGCGTTTCAACCCGTAATAAGGAAAACAAAATGTTGAACAAGCGGATCAGTCTGATCGCATTGGGGATGTTGAGTGCCACTCAGGCTATGGCTAACGACCAAGCCGAAGCCAAGGGTTTTGTTGAAGACAGCAGCCTCAAAGTGCTGCTGCGCAATGCCTACATCAATCGTGACTACAAAGACGGCAACGCCGACAAATCCGAGTGGGGCCAAGCGGCCATCGGTACGTTCTCGTCCGGTTTCACCCAGGGCACCGTCGGTGTCGGCGTCGACGCCTTCGGCCTGTACGCACTGAACCTGGAGCGCAGCGAAGATCGCAGCGGTGCTGGCGGTATCGACTTCTTCAAGCGCGGTGACAGCGGCAAGCCAGCCAACGACCTGTCCAAGGGCGGCGCGGCGGTCAAGTTCCGTCTGTCCAGCACCACGCTGACCTACGGTGACCAAATGCCGGCCCTGCCGGTGCTGAACTACGACAACTCGCGTCTGTTGCCGGAAAGCTACACCGGTACTTTGATCACTTCCAAAGAGATCAAAGGCCTGGAGCTGAACGCCGGTCGTTTCACCGCCGAATCGCGCAAGAGCGCTGAAGGCCGTGACAGCGGTGGTCTGAAGTCGATCAACGTGTTGGGCGGTAGCTACCAGTTCACCGAACAGTTCAAGGGCGCGCTTTACGCTTCCGATGTTGAAGACGTGTTGAAAAAGCAATACGTGAACGCCAACTACGTGCTGCCGATCAACAAGGATCAGTCCCTGACCCTGGACTTCAACGGCTACCGCACCAAGCTGGACAACTCCTATGTCCGCGAAAACGGTATCACCGGCGACGACAACAAAATCTGGAGCCTGGCAGCGACGTTCGCCACTGGCCCGCACTCGTTCACCGTGGCGCACCAGCGCTCCACCGGCGACAGCAACCTGGGCTACGCCTACGGCGGCTACCAGAAAGAACAGGGTCGTGTCGGCGACGGGGGCAACACCATCTACCTGGCCAACTCCTACTGGTCCGACTTCAACGCTGAAGATGAACGCAGCTGGCAGCTGGGCTACGGCCTGGACTTCGGCGCATTCGGCGTACCGGGTCTGAGCTACAACTTCGCTTACGTGCGTGGCGATAACATCACCACCTCCACCAGCGAAGGCGGCACCGAGCGCGAAATCTTCAACCAGTTCAAATACGTCGTGCAATCTGGCCCGGCTAAAGATCTGAGCGTGAAACTGCGTAGCTCGATCCTGCGTGTTTCGCAGAAATCCAGCGAGTACAACGTCAGCGGTAACGAACTGCGCGTATTCGTGGATTACCCGATCAACATCTTCTGATGATCGATCAAGTGTAAGAAGCGTGAGAAAAGCCCCGACTGGTTCGGGGTTTTTTTCGACGGTTTTTCGATGGAAACCAGAAAAAACCCGTGTTTTTGTCATGTAAAAGTTGTTTTCAAGTCGCTTCAAACACCGTTTCAAGCAGGGCTTTAAATGCCTGAAATTCTTTCTCATGGACGCAAATTCTCCACCTAATAGATTAGGCCGCTCAATGCAGCGGAGAATTTGGTAATGATCGTTTTGAACAGAGAAGTGGGCGAATCGCTACGGCGCGACAAATATGTCAACGTCCAGGGTGGTGACTTCAATCTCTACGGTCATTTCGCCGACTTCGTCAGACTGACCAAAAGTTGGGAAAACATGGAGCCTGACAGTTACTACGGTCAGGCCGAAGCCGGCATGCGTTATCGTCGTTACAGCGACTTCGAGTACAACCCGAAAACTCGCGAGCTGACGCAACTTGAGCATCGCGCGTACGTGCAATCCAAAGAAAACAACGCCTATGTGGGCGGCCTGGTGCGGCACTTCCAGGACTTCTCCGATGAAGTGATTTCGTCGCCAGTGATGCGCAGCCTGATCGACACCGATTTCGAAGTGTACAAAAGTGTGTTGCCTGAAGAGTTGCACGATGAAATCTGGCAATGCCAGATCCATCAGATCCGTATCGAGATCAAACCCGGCAAACAACTGGAAATTACCCCGGAAGGCATTCACTGCGACGGCTATCCGTTCAGCGGTGTGCACTTCTGGGGCCGCAACAACGTTGAGGGAGCGGAGAGTCGTCTGTACGACATCCACGAGCATCAACTGGCGTCGACCACTTACGAAGAAATTCTCGACACCACCTACTTCCTCGATCGCGACATGCGCCACTACGTGACCCCGGCGCGCAACAGCCACACCCATGCCATGGCGTACCGGCAGATTCTGGCGATTTCCTTCTCGCGGCCCGGGACCGCTTTCGACATTGTTCGCTAATCAGATCACCCCAATCGACGGCGTCGAGTGCTCGACGCCGGTGGTGCTGAGACGCGCCACGGCCAAGGATGCGCAGCGCATGGAGCGCTTCTTCCGCCAGTTCGACGAAGTGTCCTTCTGCGAATGGCAGGACGCAAAGTGCCTGCGCGGCGTGTTGATCCAGAAGACCACGACGGCCTATCTCGCCTTCGACGTCGCTGGCGAAATCGTCGGCGCGGTGCTCGGCGGCATGCTCGGCAGTCGCGGCACGATCAATCACCTGGCGGTCAGCCCACGCTACCGTAGCCAAGGCGTCGGTCAACGGCTGGTTGAAGCCGCATCGTCCGACATGAAACGCGTCGGCGTGTTGCGGATGTTTCTGTTCGTCGACGATGCTAACCTCGCGGGCAAACGTTTTTGGACTGCGCAAGGATTCTGCGAGCCCCATGGCGAACGGACATTTGAGAGGGATCTATGAATGAAACGTCCGGCAGTGCGCCGCTGATGGCTGCCCATCAGCCGTCGCGCACGTTCGCCGAAGCCAGTCCGGTAGTCGCCGGGTATTTCACGGTGTCATTCGTGTTCGGGCTGATGGCCGTCAACGCGGGCCTGCCGATGTGGCTGCCGGTGGCGATGTGCTTGTTCGTGTATGCCGGCGCTTCGCAATTCGCCGCGCTGGCGCTGATCTCCAGCGGCGCGTCCCTGACCACCATTGTGCTGACTACTTTCCTGATCAATGCGCGGCACATGTTGATGTCGGTTTACATGGCCAAAGCCCTGCGCGCCCTCGGTTTAAGCCGCATGGAGCGGTGGGCATACGCGGGTGGCCTGACGGACGAATCCTTCGCGTTCCACAGCGTGAAACTCGGCACAGGCGCGCCAGTCAACGTGCGTTACCTGATCGGCTTCAACCTGTTCTGTCACACCTCGTGGGTGCTCGGTGGCTTGCTCGGCGCGGTCTGCGCGCAATACGCGGCGCACCTGATCAAATACCAGCTCGACTATGCCCTGACGGCAATGATGCTCTACGTGCTGGTGTCGCTGTGTAATACGCGCAACAAACTCATTGCCGCTGCGGCCGCGGTGCTGTGCATGGGCGCACTGAGCCTGGTCGGCAGCTCGCCGTTTAACGTTTTCATCGCCACGTTTGTGGGCTGCGGAGTCGGTGTATGCCTGACCAAACGTTCCTGATTCTGGTGGTCGCGCTGATGATGGCCGTGACCTTCCTGCCACGCGCCTTGCCGCTGCAAGTCAACACCGAGCACTGGCCGCCGTTCATTGCGCGGGCGCTGGAATACCTGCCGGTGGCGATCGTCGCTGCGATCAGCCTGACACCCTTGTTGATCAAGGATCAGCACATACAGCTCGACCGCCCGGAATTTTATGCCGCGATTCCGACCCTGCTATGTGCGTATTTCAGCAAAAACCTCTTTCTCAGTGTGGCGGTTGGGACGGCTGCGTACATTGCGCTCGGCTCGTTCATGTAGCGGTAGATCAACGACATCATTCAACGCCTGGCTCGACAACTCCGGATTGTTCACCGCCAGGCGCACCTCGAGGAAATCCTCGAAACCGGGGAAAATCGTCAGACCATTCTTTTGCGCCGCCTCACGCGAAACCATGCCGACCGCGTCCATTTGCGTGATCAACGACAGCGTCAGCGTTTCGCTGCACGAATAAACCATGCGTTGACCGTTTTCGTGATTGCCCAGTCCAGCGTCGAGAAAACGCAAAAAGCTGTGGGAATACGGACAATCTTCCGCAGGACGCACCTGAAACTTGTTGCCCAGCAACGTCAGCGGATCGTTCTCCTGACCGCAATGCGCGCCGACGACCTGCACCTGCACATCCGGCAACACGATGCTTGGTAAACCCGGACGCTGCGGGCCGATCAGCACCGCCAGGTCAAAGTCTTCGTTCTTCAGCTTGCTGAGATTTTCCATCGACTCGGCATAACTGAATTCCATCTGATAATCGGGAAACACCTCAATCAGGCGCCCGATCATTCGCCGGTTGAAATCAGGCGACAACGTATTGTTCAACGCCACCTTCAACGTGCGCTGGCCGGGCACCTTCAGCGCCTCGACTTTTTCTTCCATCTGTCGCGTGGCAATCAGCACTTTGTCCATGTAAGGGGTCAGCTCAGTGCCTTGCGGCGTCAGCGTCAGCCCTTTGTTGGAACGACGAAACAAGCGGAAGCCGAACTGCTCTTCGACCTTGTTCAACTGCGCAGCCAACGCCTGCACAGTCAGGCACGAATGCTCGGCTGCGGCCGACAACGAGCCGGTCTGCACGATGCGCATCAGGTTGCGTAAGGTTCTGCTATCCATGGGTAATGCCCTCTAAAGTGGGCTGGGTATTGTTGTTTACGAGACTGCCGATCCGGCGCCATATGCTGGCTATATTCCTGTACCTGAGCATAGTTGTCGCGGGTTTAGTAGCGAATTGATGCCCCCGCCGATGGCTGGAGGCTGACACAGGATCGGGGTTTTTGGTGACGCGGGGGTGATGGAGGTCAAAAAAAGTGCTTGGTTTTGGTGCGTGGGGGCGGTTTTTAAAGGGGAAATGGCTGACAGCGTTAATGGTTTTGGCCTGCGAGATACGTGGATGCGTCTTAAGCGAATTTGCGACCGAGCTGATAGCGGCGACTCGTCAAAGCAGATGAAGTAGCAGTGGGGAGCCATCAAGCCTATGTGGCTGCGGATCTAATGAGGTGAGCGAATTGAGTGCATCACAAGAAGCGGTTGATCTGGACTGCCCAAATGGCACCCGGCAGCACCAGGTTATTGAGATTCGAGAGCGGCCTTCCGTTGCACGAATCCCTACGGACAAGACAGCTCAAGCGATGTTGGAAGCACTAAATATTCTGCAGCGGTTTGAGTCGGTCGACGGAACGCTCAAATAATTGAGGCAATAAAAAACCGACATCGCTGTCGGTCTTTTTTACTCCCCAAACAGGGAAAGAGGTCTAACCCGGACGCTGATCTTCAGGTCATCAGTGGGGTTCCTAACGCCGACTATCGCCACCTGATGGCAGTCGGTTTCGCGCTCTTGGGCCGATTCTCGGCATCGCGAGTAAAACTGTCAATCCGGAGCTAGGTCATTGTTACTACGCTTGCGAATCAGATTTATAGATTGGTTCATATCTGTACTAGTATCAAAGCAAGTCAAGTCAGGAGAGGCGTAATGACTACCTCATCCCAAGTCCTCACTCCACGCGAACAACTCGACGCCCCCGAGGCCGGTCGCGTTGCGCTGAAGTTCTTCTTCAACCTCATGGAGCGTTGGGGCTGCAGCGCTGAGCAGCAACGCACATTGCTGGGCGGTGTCGGTAACACCACGTTCTACAAATACAAACACCTGCCGAACATACGTCTGCCTAACGATACCCTTGAGCGCATCTCTTATCTGATGGGCATTCACAAGGCGTTGAGCATCATCTTCAGCAACAGCCGTGAGCGCGCGTACACATGGGTCAGTAGTCCGAACACGGCGGCGCCGTTCAATGGGCAAACGGCGCTGGATTACATGCTCGCTGGACGCGTGGTCGATATCGCCGATGTGCGTCGTTACCTCGATGGGGTGCGCGGTTGAAGGCGCCAGAGATGGTTGATGTGACATGGCCGAGAGCCTATCGGATCGTCAACAGCAGCTTCCCGCCGATCGCGTTGTTCGAAGACGTGCTCGATCCCGAAGACCTGGAAGTTGCCTACGCAATTGAAGCGCTGACCAATGATCGTCTGATCGAGCAGGCCGGGGTTCTCGCCCGCGTGAGACCGGAAGATCGACTCTCTGGCCCCGGTTCGACTCCGGTGATGGCTGCGTTCACCCACATCGGCAAACGCAGTCGTTTCTGCGACGGCACCTTCGGCGTTTACTACGCTGCGAGCAGTCAGGCTGCGGCCATCGCCGAAACTAGTTATCACCAGGAGCGATTTCTTGCGGCGACTCAAGAAGCTGATCTTGAGTTGACCATGCGCACTTACGTCAATCGGGTGGTTAAACCGTTGCACGATGTTCGCCACGACCACCCCGAGCTGCACAATCCGGATCCGGAGGCTTATGGACCTTCTCAGATATTTGCCCGGCAATTGCGCGAAGGGGAGTCTTGGGGGCTGCTCTACAGCAGCGTCCGCCTCCCGGGCCATGAATGCGTTGCCGCGTTTCGGCCGCCAGCGGTATCGATTCAGAAGCAGGGCAAGCATTTGCGCTATGTGTGGAGTGCGAACTCGGGCAGGATTTCTTATGTATTAGAAATAAGCCACGTCTGATTCACCTTGGGCACTTTTTTAGAATATGAGAGAAAAAATGATCAGCTGCTGGCTGGTCGTTTCCTGCGCCTCAACGAAAAAAGACCCCTGTCTTTGTCGTGTGCCAAGTCCAAGGCTTATCTTGATGCGGTTTGATAGATATACTTGGACGGCTAGGAATCGGTAGCCAGTGCACCACCCTCAACGCAAATATTTTGCGCGCGTGCACAAGGAAAATTCCGCGACGATGGCCATGGATCAGGCGGGAAATCAGTCTGATGAATCCAACGTCTCAAGTTTTACGTGGCGGGTCGGATCTGCATTTGGCCTGAGTTTTCTGAAAATACCTGGACTTTTCCATCACCCAGACTTGTTCGCGAGCGATGCTTTGAATACTAGACTGACTCACTTGGGCCATATTGATGGCCTGCGCGCGATTGCCGTACTCGGCGTTGTTCTTACTCACTTCAAGGCGAATTGGCTACCGGGTGGTTTTTTAGGCGTTGACGTCTTCTTTGTAATATCAGGTTATCTGATTTCTAAAACCCTCTATCAGAACGTATCCACCAATACCTTTTCGCTTGTTGAATTTTACGAGAAGCGTGCGCGTCGAATTGTCCCCGCCCTAGTCGCGGTCACAGCGATAAGTTCAGTTGCAGCCTACTTTATTCTGCTTCCACAAGAGCTCGTTGACTTCGCAAAATCTGTTTTTGCATCGTCGCTCTTTGCAACAAATATTTTGTTCTACGCCACCTCGGACTATTTTGCTCCCGCGGCTAATCAGATACCGCTGTTGCATTACTGGTCGCTAGCAGTAGAAGAACAGTTTTATGTTCTCTTTCCTTTGCTGGTGATCGCCACTCGAAATTGGCAACGACGTTCGTTTTTCATTGTGCTCTTGGCACTTTCGATCGTATCGCTTGTGAGTGCGCAGTGGATGATCGGACGTGATCCCTCAGCAGCGTTTTACCTGCTGCCGTTTCGATTTTTCGAGCTAGCGATAGGCTGTCTTCTGGCGCTGCCAGGTCTGAGAGCCCCAAGTAATAGCCTGCTCGGAGGGACATGCGTATCCGCAGGCGTTGCATTAATCATTGGCGGCATGTTGGTAGTTACTGAGAAGTGGTCGTTCCCCGGTGTCGTAGCGCTGATCCCGTGTATCGGCACTGCGCTCGTGATCTGGGGGGCTCACTCCATTCATTCTGTGCCATCCCGAATGTTGGGGACTGCGCCATTTAAGTTCGTCGGGACAATTTCTTATTCGCTATATCTGGTGCACTGGCCTGTGGTCGTTTTTGGACTGCGTTTGTTTCCCTATCTAGATCCGGCGACTTTCCTGGTCGCTGGTATCCTGGTATCGATCCTGCTTGGCTATCTGTCCTATCTATTGGTCGAGACGCCTACCCGTAAAAAGAAAGTCATTTACTCACGCAAGGCGATTCTTGCTTTTTCCGGCTTTGCATTGACAGGTTTTCTAGGGGTTTCAATTGTCGTTATTCAGGCTCATGGATTCTCCGGGCGTGTAAATGAGCGGGTTGCTACGATGATGGGATATCTGAAATATGACTATAAGTCAGAGTTCCGAGAAGGCACTTGTTTCTTGAGACCAGAACAACTTCCGGAGGCTCTGGATAAAGCTGCATGCGTGCCGGAAAAGGCTCCTGCCATTCTCCTGTGGGGTGATAGCTATATTGCGCAGTTTTATTTTGGACTTGTCGACCAAATCAATGCTCAAGGCTATTCACTGGGGCAATTGACTGCTTCCGCTTGTGCTCCGACACCTGGAGTGGACATGCCCTTGCGCCCTAATTGCCTTGGATTCAATGATTACGCTCTTAAAACCATTGTTAATGCCAAACCACGCCTCGTTGTTCTAGGCGCAAATTGGAGCGCGACTGACGAACAATTGTCAGCCTTGGACCGCACAATCGCTCAGCTGAATGAGGCCGGTATCGCTGTGGCAATGTTTGGTCCTAGCCCAGTTTATATACGCTCCGTTCCATCAATCGTCGCTGAGCGAGTCGCGCAAGGAAATCCAAGTACTCTCTCTGGAGCGGATCTAGCATCCCAGTACGTCTACGGTGCAGATGATCGAATGAAGGCTCACTTCGGGGGCCGGGCAGATGTCAAGTATATCTCTGTACTCGATAGTGCCTGCCGTGAGCGAGAGTGCCCGTTAACTGTCAATGGCATTCCCGCACATTTTGATGTTGCCCACCTAACCCGGGAGGGCGCGCAGTATTACGGTGAGAAGCTATTTCCCGAGTTGTTTTCGACCAAGGTCCTCACAAAAGCTACTAATTAACGGCGCGCAACGTTCAACAAGCCCCCACGGCTCAGGCTAGCGGGGGCTTCTTGTCTTGGATAATGGGCAGTCACTTGGTTGCCGTGGAGCTCATTGATCAGGTGCGTAATTGATCGACAGCCCCTCAGCAATGATCGCCTGGGGCGAGGCGTTCATAGTTTTTAAGCACGCCGCTAATTTCGCACTGATTTGTGAGATTTTGAGGCGGTTCTTGGAAGCTTTATTGCAAAATGCCAGAAACAACAAAGCCCCTGCATTTCTGCAGGGGCTTCGTTTTGTATGGTGCCGGCACCAGGAGTCGAACCCGGGACCTACTGATTACAAGGAAGGTGCTTTAAACAATAAAAACAATGACTTACGTGATTTGTTGTTACGTGCGAACACGCCAGAAACCCCGCGTTTCGTGGGTTTTGGCTCGCCTGTTACGGGGCAGATGATCACTCAAAGATTCTCGGATACGAGGATCTGAATTTCCCGTGACCATTCGCCTAACCCCTCAATATCCAAGTCAACACGGAATCGATACCAGCCACGGTCACCGACAGTGTCGATTTGCTCAATCGAAATAACCTTCCGAACGCAGCGAAGCGGTGTCGTCGGCGGCGTTATCCCGAGGCTGTCTACGTATGGAATTGCGGCCATCCTGATGGCCTCCAGCTTGATTAGCCTTGGAAGCCAGGGCGAGCCAAAGAAACCGACGGAATACTCACGAATTCGCGTGCCGTAGCTGGGAGCGAAATAGGACTCTCCACGGCTCATTGAAAGGCACGTTTTGACTTGTTGAGGGAGCGCCTCCAAGCCTCTTATACGAGCAAAACTTCCATTGATGATTTGAAAATCATTGTCTTGACTGAGTGCCATCGTCATTGGCAGCTTATGTACATCAATCTTCGGAAAACTGGGCTTAACCTGAGTTGTGATCACACAGTCATTGCCGTTTTTCGACCATGATGGTGCGGCCACCAGCTCGCGGCCGTCTCCAAGTTCATTGACTAGCACGTATTTGTCATAAGGATCCGTGCTTTCGAACTGATCGATGTATCTCAACAGTTCAGAAAGATCTCCTATAACAAAGTGTTCTACGCGATAGCTCCACTTGCTCTGTTCTGCAGCTACCAAATCACCAACGAAGACTATCGAAGGGCCGATGGCTATGAAGTCGAACGCGTTTTGTCCGGGGTTCAAACCGGAAATTTCGAGATTTATGCGCGACTCGTGTTCAGCCTTCATCGCGTGGAGTAGGTGTGCGGGATAGACAGAGGGATCAACATCGATGAGCCGAGCGTGAATTTTGCACATCCATATCCCGTTGCTGATGCTACTCCGCTGCTCTGAGGTCAGAGTGGGATCGTACCGCGCGCCTCCGGGCGCAGCAGCGGTGATATGGGCAGCCTCGCCAATGCTTATGGTTTTGTTGATAGCTGAATCGCTGGGGGCAATGGTTGTCTTGTCACAGTTTTTAAATGAACAACGGTAGGCAACGCGCAGTGCAAGAATGCTTTTTGTGGAAGGGCTGAACTCATCTCGCGCAGATTTAGCGCTGCGTCCTTTGCTCGGTTCGTCAGTTCTCATGCCTTGCTTCCCTACTTTGGCGCATTCGGTCGTGGCTTGTCAGCTTAGCTTTTACGCGGCTGCCTTCGTTATTTTTTGAAGGCAGCCGTCCGTCTAGGATCGTGCCGTCAGTCAGCAGAGGGTGAAACGACAGGGATACTGTGGTCGTACACGTCCATCATCTTCGCGTCACGGTGGCCACTCGCTTCCTGCTTGTCTGCCCTGGTGCCGGTCGTGTCAGTGATGCCGCGCCGTTTCAAGTCGTGCAGGGCAAAGCGGTCTTCAGGATCAATGTTTCCGTCTGCGATCGCCAAAGTGATAAAGCGTTGCCAAGCGGTGTCGAGGCTTGTTTTTCGAAGCGGGCCACCGTGGCTGGCCACGATGATAAAGCGCTTTGACGCCGCGATCGGGATAGGCGTTTTACGACGTTCCCAAACCTTGGCGCGCAAAGCCTTCGCGCCTTCCCAAACGGTGCGCAGTCGCGGCGTCCATCGGACGATGTTGTCCCGACTGCCCTTGCGCCGATTGGTCAGAATCCCTTCCTGCAGCTCGTTCGCATCCGTGAGCGTCACGACCTCGATGCCGCGTAGTCGGCAAAGGTAGGCCAACTCCATCACGCTGGCCAGGTATTCGGGACAACCGCCAGGCTCGTTACGTGCCAGACGTCCACGCGCCGTTGCGCGATCGATGAGTACGTCCATAACGTTCAACCGTGGCAACCGGCGTTGTTTACGTTCTATCGGCGCTTCGATGCCCAGGGCTGGGTTCACTTCAAGGAAACCCCGATTACGTCCCCACTGCAGAACACGGCGCAGATAACGCAGTGCGTGCGCCGCCTTTGAGGGCGTGCCCTCGTCTGCGATCCGATCGACAATGCGTTGCACCAAGGCTGCGGTGAATTTCTTCACGGCGAGATCGCCCAGCGGCTTGCCCAATTTAGTGGGGATGTTCAGCAGAACATCTCGGGAGTAGCAGTAATCAGCGTGGGTTTTGGGTGCGAGTTTTTTATAACGATCGCTCAGGTGGAATTGTTCGCACACGTAGCGCAGCGTTCCTCGATCGACGTTGGACGCCTCGTCCATGATTTGATGTAGTTCTGCCAGCGACACGTTTGCGGGCGCCACGTTTTGGCGGCGCTGCTTTCCGGTCTCATCCCGATGAAGGGTGTACCAGACACCACTGTCGCGATGGTCGAAGTAAACGGCCGCCGGGAGGGCGGCCTGATCGACATGGGCAGGGATATGGGGGTTGTGCTTACGCTTCCTCGCTCGCCTCATAATATGTCGGTGTCGTACCTTTCAGCGCTGGCCGACGTGACGCCGCCGGCGTGATTAATCAGGTCAAGCGTTGTCCACGGGCCAGTCCGGCCACGGAACAAGCGCACACCCTGGGCAATCAGCGAGCGCTCTACATCGGATCGACGCTGATAACCGGTGATGTGCTGCAGGTCTTGAAAGGTCAAAACACCTGTTGTTGCTTGGCTCACGGTACAACCCTCGAACCTGTGTGTTCCCGCGTCTGATGACAGACCAGTGTAGAGGCGGGATCTGTTGATAGCGTAGTAGAAACCAATGGCTTTGGTTCTGGTGCTGCTTGCTCACGGCGTTTAAACATACCGGCGTTCCTTTGCTTTTCTGATTGCAGCCTTTTCGGCCATTACAGCGGCCCATTCCTCAGTCTTTCGATGCTGGCGAATACGGCTGCACTTTTGATGTTTTCGGGTAGATCGGGCGTTGCCGCAGATGTCGCAGATGCTCGGCAGATCCAATCGCTTACTCGCCATCGCTGGCCGCTCCCGAATTGTTTTGTGATCGCTCATATGCCTGCTTCCGATGACGCGTTGCTGGCCAGTAGATGGGCCACAATGGCGGCTTCGGCCGCATCAATATCGCCTTGTTGTTTGGCGAAGGTGGCCAAGCACTCAAGGCGGATCCGCGCTTCGTCAGTCTTGGTTACCTGGTAGTCGAACAATGCTGTGCCGACTATCCGGATCGCCATTAGGTGCCGGGCGGATTGAGTGTCGACGTCGCCCTGTGTGTTAGCCTTTGAATCGCTACCGCTGTAGTGCTGTGCTTTCATCGTGTTGCCCTCAGTGGTGGTCGGTGTCGGGGGGCTGCAACCCCTCGACGCCACTTCGTTAAGCGCTCTGGAAAATCCAGCAGCGCACGGTTTTGGGTTTGTCTGCCGCATCCAACTCCCAGGCAGAGCAAACCGTTCTATTTGTCTCCACGAACTTCGGGCACTTGCTGGTTTTCAGGTGGCGTTTCAGCTCGGTCATGTCCGGGACTTTCTGGCGTTTCTCCGCGGCTTCTTTTGCAAAGTCGTTGAGGTTCACCGCAATCAAACTGTCATTGCGTGAGTGGTTGAGTCCGCCGGCAGCGCTGTTTAGGTATTCGTACAGTTCCCAAAACTCGACGACGACCGGGTGATCAGCATTGATGGCCAGCTGGCGATCCTTGGCCATGTTCAGGATCTCCGCGTGTGTGGCTTCCAACTGATGCTTTTTCAGAGGTACGACGTGCACCAGTGCGTCTACGAGCGCGTGCAGCTGGGCATGATTCTTTGCGATCCGGACGGTGCGAATTTCAGGCAGGGCCAGCAGCGCCTGTTCGTAGGTCGGAACCTTCGCGCGAATGGTCTCCATCACGGAGGACTCCGACGTGGTGGCTTTGAGCAGAAATCCGCTCACGCGGTCGACGGGCATACGCTCAAGCTTTTCAACCAACAGCTTGGTTTGCGGCGTCTGCCCGTCCTTCGTCATGGCGATGTGCACCAAGCGCTGCAGGATCGGTTCAGAGGCGTTCACCGCGTGGTTCTGACCGATGACCACGGCGCCACGGAAGGGCGGTTCGCGGGTGTCGTTACCGTTGTTCTTTACACCGGTTGAGCGAACGCTGCGGCCGTTGTAGGCGGTCTTCAGTTCGTCCCAGTCGTATTGGCGGGTTTGGCTTCCATCTGATTTTTCGCGTTCAGATTCAATCAACACCACCGGCAGATTCCCGACTTGGGCAAAGTTTCGTGCCCGAGCAACTGGGGTGCCTTTAGTGGGGTCAAAACCTTCGTAGTCGAGGCGTCCGCACAACTTCCATAGGAATTCGATCAGGGTGGATTTACCGGCGCCTGGCTCACCGATAATTTCCATGAAGGGGTAACTCTTTTGATGCTGCCGGATCTGCTCGGCGAACAATGAGCCGAACCAGAAGGCGAGGGCGACCAGCCCTTTGGCACCGAAGCACTGCCAGATGATGTCGAGCCATTCGGTGTCGAACTTCTCCAGGTCAGTGTTCAGGTTCAAGGTCACTGACTGGCTGAGCGTTTTAATGCTCAAGCGATCCATGTCGAAGAAGTCTTCTTCGTTCAGTTTGAAGATTTTACCGTCGCGTACCGCCACATCGCCGTACACGTATGCGCCGTGTTCGCGGGTGTAGCCCGTGAAGTCGATGGTTTGAACGGTCTTGAGAGCGTCGGTTTGCTCCTCAATGAACGCGTCCAATTGCTGCGTTGTACCGGTGAACATCCCACCGGGGGCAATGCCCAACAGACGCTTTTTGAACTCGGCCGATGAAGAGATCTGAGCGCTGGTAAAAGTGTTTTTAATCGGCGCAGCGTCGTGTGCAAACGTGATCCGGAAGTAATACCAGGACTCGTCTGTGAGCTTGTTCTCCTGGTAGTACAGGGCTTTCGGATTGCAGGTAGCGATGCGCTGCAGCGCGCCGCACTGCTGCATGGCTTTCGCCCGCATCTGTTTGTTGTTCAGCTGCTGATCGTCGTGATGTTCGCTGTCCTCCAGTTCCTGAATGGCCTTGTTGTATTTCTCCAGATCAAGCTTGAACCAATACAGACGATTGCCGAACTCCAGATGAAATTCGCTTCGACGCTTCCAATCGAACATCACCAGGGCTTTTTCGGTAGCGTTCTCAGCGATCAGCAGCGCGCCGTGATGCCGGGCAATGGTGATGTCTTTTTCAATTTGGGCGTCGCGTTTCTCGCCTTCGTCCAGGAACTGCCAGCGCTGGTGTAAATCGTTCCAATCGACCTTGCGTTTGTCCCGCTGAGGGATCTGCGCGGCCTCACAGGTAAAGCCCAATTCGCGGGCCATACGTACCCAACGTTTGGTATAGGCGTGTGCACCTGGTTCGTTGTCCAACGCCCAAACCAGCTTCGGCAGATTGCCCGGGCGTGCTGTGACCAACGCCTGCAGCGAGTCAGCTGGGAAGGCGTTGGATGACATGGCGGACACGGCGGCAATGCCGTGGTGCACCAGGGCGGTGGCGTCGAAGATGCCTTCCACGATCCACACTTCTTTCGCTTCAAGCAGATCCACGCAGGGCGGGCACCACCACACCCCCCGGTAGCTTTCAGCCGGAGCGAAACGCGCTTTCATTTTTCCGAAGCGTCCCGGCTTGTCGATCAAGCGTTCCCAGTAGCCGCCTGTCTCCAAGGCGAAACGCACCGTCGCGCTGCCTGCGTTGTGCTGAGAGGAGTAGTAGGTGTCCTGCGTGAACCAGCCAGCAATCAACTGGATGTCGAAGCCCCGGCCGAACTCCAGATAGGCGCGGGCTGTGGCCGTTGGTGCACTGTCCGTAGCGGGGGCTCGCTTGCTCCAGTCTTCGAAAAGATCGTCGTAGATTTCCTTGACGTGCATGGTGTGGCCGCACTTTTCAGGGCGACCGCAGATAACCAGCCACGGCCTGTCGTGACGTGAATACAGCTCTTTCTTCCTGCACTTGGGGCATTCACCACCGCGCATATAGTCGGTGCCGGTACGGTGTTTTAGGCCGTAGTCATTTTCAAGGCGCTGCAGGACGTCGGAGCGGAGATCGTCTCTCATGGTTTTTTCACTGTTTTGAGGCTTTGAGTCAGGGCGCCGGCGAGGGCGCCGATCAGATGTTTTCGAGCGGCCATCACCGGATCGTTCGTGAGGATCGACCCGTGGCGCAGCCCTTCGGGGATCAGGCGGTAATGGTCGGAATACCAGAGGTCATTGAGGCTGAGACGGTATTGCTCGCGCAGGTTGGCCAAGAGCGCTTCGGCCTGCACCGGTGGCAGTTTTGCGTTGATGTTCAGGGCGTTTTCCATCGTCAAACCTCAATTTCGGGCGCAGCTCACCCAAACCCACGGGAAAGAGGGGGCGGGTATTTAGTGGTTGAGTGTTACGGAGTGGTGACGCGAAAACGCCCGTTGTCCGGTGCGTTGAGGATGCGTTCATAAATCAGGCTGACGGGAATGGCCCAAACCTCACCGGTGCCTGTGTCAGTGATAACGGTGTGTGTCGGTGTGCTGGTCATTACATCCAGTCGCTGCCGATCGCTGACAACAGACAAATCGCTGTAGGCCAGGTGAACTATTTTTTCAGCTGTCGGAGTGAGTACGTCGAAGCCCGCGACTAAATGCTGCACAGCTCGTTTGATCAGTTGTTGATCATCGCTCAGGTGTTCGCACCGGTGCCGTTCAAGAAACACCGACGCGGCAGCTTTGAGCATGTCCTGATACTCCTGTACTGCAGGCAGATTGTTCATTGGGCGTTCCCTGCGCGGTAAAGAGCTATTGCGGCAAGCACTTCGGCGTGCCGTGCAGCAACGTGAAGGTTGTGAGCGTCCAGAATCAGTTCGGCTTCTTCTTCGCTGATTGAACCGTCCTCCAGCGCCTTGGCGATCGCCTGGTCGACGCAACCGCGTTTTGCCGCCACCTGTAGCGATCGAGCGTATAGCTCGACGTTGTCTAGCGTTTCAGGATCAACTACTGGAACGAACAACCCGCCGTACATTGAGGCGACGTAGTTGGGGAAGTGGTGAGTTCCGCAGTCCTGCTCAAGCATGAAAACCTGAGAGTCGCTAAGTGGACTGCAGCCGGCGTTTTCGTAGGCATGGTTGTCGAACTTTTTGAGCTTCAGTCCCAAGCGTGCAGCAGCAGCTTCGCGCCCGCCGGTATAGCTACGGATGATCTCGCTCATGACTTCTTTGCGAGTATCTAGGATCGGGCTTTTCATCTTCTACTTTTCCCTGTTGAGCGCCGCTATTACTTTTCAATCACACCGTCTTTGACGCCGAGTAATACTGCTGCGCGGTGTGCCTCCCCACGGCGACATTGGCTCTGGCCACTCAGCACCGCATAAACGGTGCTGGGACTCAAATGATGAAGAAGTGCAAAGTCCTTCGCGGATTGCCCGCGCTTTTCCAAAGCTTTCCGCGCTTTCTGGCGGGCTTGCTCGCTGATACTGATCTTCGGCATAGTGCAAATCCGTGCAATTTCATGTGGTGTGAAATGCAGAATGATGCATCTTGATGCATTTGTAAATATTTGGGATGAATGATTTTGCATCTTTCTGAAGAAATTGGTTCTCGCCTGCAGGAAGAGCGAAAGCGCTTCGGCATGACACAGGGTGAGGTCGCCGAGGCAATTGGCGTTGTTAAGCGAACCCAAGCAAATTACGAGGCAGGGACGAGCGATGCTCCTGCTTCGTACCTCAGCAAGCTTGCTGCGCAGTTCGGTTTTGATGTCCCTTACATCCTTACAGGTGTGCGTACAAATCTTTCAGAGAGTGCTTTAAATGAGATCGAGGACTCTTTGATAAAGCAATATCGGATCATCCCGGAAGACGACCAGAAAGCAATTCGTCGATTCTTAAGAGCGATGGTCGATGATGTCGTAAAAAGCTCAAGGTAGTTTCTGCAGAATCAGACTTTTCTTATTAACTGTTCCGATACGCTCCCTTAAGTCGGTTCGACAACGCACTTTATGGAGTAGTGTCATGTTGAATCTGAAACGCGTCGAGCGATCCCCGCTTAGTAGCGATGAAAGCCACCTGGTCGACCTCTATCGTACGATGGTTATTGATGATCAAAAGCAGGTGATGCGCCTGGCTTGTTTGCTAGCGAAGCATCCAGATCCAACTGACGGACAGGAACTGGCAACGTCTCTTTACCCATCACAGCTATCCCTATGAAGTAACCGCTAACGCTTACGCGTTGGCGACTCAACCTCTGCTCACACCTGTGTTCCCAACTGCTCAAAAAGCTCTCTCTGTTTCGCCCTGGGCATCTCGCGTAAGCTGTCGATCAGCATCCGTTCGAATGTTTGCGACGACGGGCTAAGCGTGTGGGAGAACGTGAGATTAGCGACCCAAGTGTGCCCGCACTTTGCATCCAAACATTGGCAGTACAGCTTTACGAACTCTGTGGTCACTTCCTCTCGAGAGCCGATCCGCCCTTTGTGCCCGCATTTGCATACCACTCTCATCGTTTCCCTCCCCCAGGGCAATTTATCCCCTTAATACTGCCACAAAAAGTAGTGTTTTTAGTTGCTGAACTTCGTTTATGCAGATGAATTCTCTGCGGTGGGATTGGCGTTCCAGCTAAAACGCCTATCCGCTCGCAGGTAATCGTTGAGTTGGCTGAATAGCTGACAGATCGGTCTGATCTCGTTGCTGGTGTAAACGCGATCAATCTTTTCGATGTCCCCAAAGCCACCGGTGTTTTCCGGGATGATGCCGGCCAGCGCCGGGTTCATTCGCCAGGCGGCGATGACGTCGTTTCGGGTGATGTTCTTCACCTTCTCCAGCTCGTCTTTGGCTTGGAAGTCGCCTACCGGGATGATCTGGATCGCGTTTTCCTTGCCATTGGGGATGTTGACGAACATCGATCGAAAGTTGCCCACGCCCTTGCTCGCGCTGATCTGCGCGCGCAGCTCGTCTTCATCCTCTTCGGTCAGGTCGGGATCGTTGGTATAGAAGATGTAACCAGCGTGGGCGCCGTTGCTGTAGTAGCGCCGGCGGAAGAGGGTGGCCGCCTCATTGAGCAGCAGCGCCTGCAGGCCGCCAAGGTAGTCTGGAATCCCGTAAATGTTCTGTTCAACGTCGTAGTCCAGGACATGGGAGATCTCATGCTGTTCGAACTCCATTTCCTTGTTGTCGGGCAGTAGCATCACGTAACCACCGTCGACCTTAACCCGCATATTGATGGCCGGCAGATGCTGCAACTCCAGCACTTGGCCGAAAGCGTTGGTTTCGTTGTAGAAGTACGCTTCGCCAAACACCATGTAATCCAAACCTGCGCGGCCCATCGTCTCGGTGCTGCAGCCCGCCGAGGGAATAAACTCACGCAGCAGCAGGTTGCGTTTGAATTTCGGAATGGCGCCGTGGTGGGCGTTGGCGCGCAGCAGCTTGGCCAGGCCAACCCGGGAAACCGGCGGCTTGTAAATCTTGCCGTCGTCGCTGGGGAACACGCCCACGTACTCGCCGATGTTGCCGGACAACACCTGTTCCGGCTCCCCGAACGTAAACGAGCGCATCGGCTGCTGCGGTGGTTGGGCTACGTGCTGCTTTCTGCGTTTGCGGTTGGCCATGGCTGGTCTGGTTACTCGTGACGTAGCGGCTACGACGCCGCTTGTTGGTGTTCAAAGGTTCGTTGGCGAGCGCGTGCATCACCGCCCAGGCAATGTCGGCGTGGCCGGTGGCGTCGGTGCGCGAAGCGCTGTAGGTGATCTGGCCGCTGTTGGTGGCGCCGCGCTTGATGGTCAGGAAGGCCTGCGCGATGTCCGTCCACCCAGCGTCCCACTCGATGCGACTGCCTTGGATCGTGTCCTGGGCTTTGAGCACCAGAGCGTTTTTCGCCTCAAGGCTGTAGTGAATTGGTGTCGCCTTGGCGTAGAAGTCGCGTACCAGGTCGAACACGCCGTAACCCACGCCGGTGACATCGATGCCAATGTGCTGGACGTTGAAGCGCTCGGTCAGTTTTTTGACCTGTGCGGCCTGGTAAGTGAACGAGTGGCCCCGCCAGCTGTGCTTCTCCAGGATCCGGAACTTCGCCCCAGGTTCGAGCGGCGGCGCGATGACCACGCAGGTGGCGTCGTCGCGGGTGCGGCTCGGGTCGTAACCCAGCCAGACTGGACTGTTGCCAAATGGCCGATCGGAATCCGGGTTGTAGTCCTCCCACAACGACAGATCCGAGTAGCAGCGCTCCAGATCTTTTAGGCTGAATGCGCTTTGGGTGCTGTCGATGAATTTGCAGTAGAACAACTGCTGAAATTTGTCCTCGTCGTACTCCAGCTGCAGCTGCTCGAGGTCGAACAGATCGCAGCCACCGGCGATTGCATCGTCCAGGGTGATCGTCTTGCGCCATTGGCCGTCCGGACACAGTGCGCCTTGCGTGTATGTCGCTTCGCTCGGCCACACACCGCCGGCCTTCTTGCCGCGTTTGCTGTTGCGAAACTCTTCGCCTGACCAAAACGGGTATGCCTGGTGCGACACGGCGCTGGGCGTCGAGAAATAGGTTTTGCGCCATTTCTTGTGGGTGCCCATGGCGCTGGCCACGGTGCTGAGTTTTTCGAAGTCGCGAATCCAGAAATATTCATCCACGTAGACGTGGCCGTGATAGCCCTGGGCGGTGCTGCTGTTGGTGCTGAGAAAGCGCAGTTCGGCGCCGTTGCTGAGCGTTATCGGGTTGCCGGTCAGCTCGATATCAAACCATTGCTTGGCGAACTGGATGATGTAGCTGCGGAAGATCTCGGACTGCGATCTGCTGGCAGACAGAAATACCTGGTTGTCACCGCTCAGCACGGCATCCATGAAAGCTTCGCCGGCGAAATAGTAGGTCAGACCGACCTGCCGGCTTTTGAGGATGTTACGGACGCGGCGGGTCAGCGGATTCTGTTTCGCCTCGAACAGCTCTTTCTGGTAGCCGTACATCTTCGAGATGAATTTATCGAGGAAATCCACCTCGGTAAGGCCGCTGATATCGTTCTTAGCCTTCTTTTCCCGCTTCTTGGCGCCGCCTTCGCCCCGCTCACGGCGTCGACCTGCTTGCCGGTCGTGCGGCTCGTCCAGACGATCTGACGGCGCCGCCGGCGAAGGTTTCGTGGCAAGTTTTTTCAAGCGCTCAAGTAGGCCGGTCAATCGCTCCAGTTCGTCCAGTTCTGCTTTGGTCAGCGGATCGATTTTTTCCAGGATCAGGGTTATTCGCCGATTGACCGCGCTCAACGGTTCTTCATCCGTGAGCATTTCGTCCCAGCCGCCTTGGCGGATCCAGTAGTACACGATTCGGATATTCGGCAGCTTCAAATGCGCCTGGATTTCCTTCACCGAACAACGGCGCAGGTAGAGGCGCTTTGCGGCTTCTTTGACTTCGGTCGGGTAATTCATGAGCCGCAGTCTATGCGGCGAAAACCGGTGAAACGCGCGGTTAAATGCTGCGATTCGCCTAACAGATGGAAATAGGCGAATACTGAATTTCAACCGTTTGTTTGGTGGTAATTGGTTCCCTATCGTGACGGCTCATTCAATGATTGAGCGCAGTTACCACTCATGCCCCGTTCCCTTGTCTCCTATTGGAAACGTGTTGCCACCAGCGGCCCGACCGTCGATGGCCGCGACATCCTCCCCCAGGAACTGCGCGATATCGCCGAGACCTACACCCCGGCCAAATACACCGCTGTGATCTGGTGCGACCACGAACGCTGGCCTGGTTCGCACGGCACCGTATTCGCTGTGCGCCTGGTGGAGGAGGGCGAGGATCTGGAGCCGGGTCAAATTGCGCTGGAAGCTCAGCTAAAACCGAACGATCGCCTGCTGTATCTGAACGATCAGGGCCAGAAGCTCTTTACCAGCATCGAAATCACTCCAAATTTTGCTGGCACCGGCAAGGCCTACTTGACCGGCTTGGCCGTAACCGACGAGCCAGCCAGTCTCGGTACTCAAGAGCTGTATTTTTCCAGGCGTACCAGTCGCGCCGCGTATTACGCCGCGTCGTTGGAACTCGGCCCACTGCGCGAAACCGAGCCGCAGGGCGAGCTCGGCCGACTCGTCGCCGTCTTTACCCGCTTGTTCAAGCGTTTCGGCATCAATGACACCGCCGCCGAAAACACCCCGCAAACCCCAACCGAGAGCAAACCCCCAATGGATGAAGCTACCGCAACGGCTTTACAAGCCCTGCTGGCCCAGCTGCTGGTCGTCGCTGCCGGCATCCAGGCTGTGATTGAGCCTGCTGCCGAGGACGCACCAGCACCCGATCAGGCTCCGATCGATGACGTCAGCGCTGCAGTAGACGAGATCGTCACCACTGCCGAAGAAGAGCGCGAATTCAAGCGCAGCGGCAGCGGAAACAAAGCTGTGCTGGCGGCGTTGGCCGACCTGCAGAAGCAATTCACCGAACTGAAGAACACCAGCACCGGACGTCAGTTGCCGCGCAATGCTGGCCCCGCTGACAAATCCAAAGCGCGGGTACTCTGACCATGGCCCGTTCACTGAGCGCCTACGGCGCCAAGATGTATGCCGAAATGCAGCTGGCGATCGCCGAAACTTACGGTGTCCCGCTGTCCAGCAAGATGTTTTCCGTTGAACCGTCGATCGCCCAAGAGCTGAACGACGCAATCACCGCAAAAGCCGATTTCCTGCAGCGCATCAACGTCATTCCGGTGACCGAGATCAAAGGCGAGAAGGTGTTTATCGGCGTGTCTGGCCCCGTCACCGGACGCACCAATACCAAGACCACTGATCGCGAAGCAAAAGATGCATCGGAGCTGGAAAACAGCACCTACGAGCTGTCCTCAACCGAATCCGACGTGGGTCTGCCGTACGCAAAGATCGATGCCTGGGCGAAGTTCCCGGACTTCCATCAGCGCTATTCCGCCGCAGTGCAGAAACAGATTGCTCTGGATCGCATCATGGTCGGTTTCCACGGTGTGAAAGCGGCTGCGCAGACCGACGTCGAAGCCTATCCGATGCTGCAGGACGTGAACAAAGGCTGGCTGCAGCAACTGCGCGAGCAAGCCCCGCAGCAGGTGCTCAAGGAAGGCAAGGAAGCGGGCAAAGTTACCTTGGGGCTTGACGGCGATTACGCCAACCTGGACGCCCTGGTGCATGACACCAAGCAGATGGTGGATGAACGTCTGCGCGACGGCGGCGATTTGATCGCCATCATCGGCACCGACCTGTTGGCGGCTGATAAGGCGAAGCTGTACGCCAAACAGGGCGATACGCCAACCGAAAAGGAACGCATCGAAGACGCGCAGGTGATCGCCACTTATGGCGGCTTGCCGAGCTTCAGCGTGCCGTTCTTCCCGGTCAACGGTGTGCTGGTCACCAGTTGGGACAATCTGTCGATCTACTTCCAGGATTCCAGCTGGCGCAAGCAAACCGTGGACAACCCGAAACGCTCCCGCGTCGAGGATTACAACAGCCGCAATGAAGGCTATGTGATCGAGCAGTTGGAGAAAATCGCGCTGACCGAGAATGTGGAGCTGCTGAAGTGAGCCTGGCGCTTGCGCACAAGCGCCGCACCCTGGCCTTGGGCAGCGCTGCAGTAATTGCTGCAGCCGCCGCACCGCTGGCGTATTCGCCGGCGGAAGCCCTGAGCAGTCCAGCCAACGCGAAAAAGCACCTGCTGCTGATGGAAGCCTCGCTGGATCAGGATCTGCAGCGCCTGAGCGATATCAAGGGGCTTGCCGGGCGTCAGGCACTCAAGCGCGAGGAACTGTTACCCAAGTACCAGGACTTCATTCAGCGCTACATGGACTCGGGCCTGGTGATGCCAAACCGTGTCCTGGTGCAGGTAATGGTCTGGCTGTTCGACACCGAACAGTTCGAAGACGGCCTGGCGCTGGCTGACTTTGCGATCGGCCAAGGGCAGCAGATGCCCGAGCGGTTCAAGCGGCGCGACGTGCAGACCTTCGTTGCGGACGCGGTAATCGATTGGGCTTACGCCGAATACAACGCCCAGCGCAGCCCGGAGCCGTACCTGTCTGACCTGCTGCCGCGCGTCGACGGTGAGTGGGAGCTGACCGAACAAATCCCGAGCAAGTACCACAAGTTGATCGGCATCCGCGCCATGGAGGCCGAGCAGTGGAAAACCGCGCTCCAGCATCTGGAACGCTCGACGGAGCTGTACGCGAAAGCTGGCAACGAGACACGAATCAAGAAGTGTCGCATCGCACTGGCCAAACAAATACCTGCCGGTAACGGCGCCCAATAACCGACTACCCCCCCCAGCGGGGAACTGTGGACGTGCGTCTGCCATTCATGGCCAGCCCCACGAAAAACAGTTTCCCCGCCCTATTCGAGCGGTCAGCAATGAGCTTTTCCGGTAAACCCACCACGTTTGTGGAACAGATGATCGAGAACGACGGCTTTTGGCCGGATCTGTCTGTTGCCGAATTCCAGAAAGGATACCGCCTGCCGGCGGAGTATCTGGTGGACATGCTGGCCGCTGACCTGACCATGGCAATGGTTGAGGTCAATGCCGATCTGGCAGAGCTGAAACAACGCTGGCGTGCCCTTGGCATAAAAAGTGTCGAGGTTCCCGATCCTCTCCACCTGCCGCCGAAGCTCAAGCAATGGCCATTCATTCAGACCGATCAGAACCTTCTGCCTGATAACGCGTTGAAGCTGAAAATCTACCGACGAGCCGTGTACTGCCGGGCCAAGGCGAGCGCGTTACAGCAGTTCGCCACGGTGACCCGCCGCGAAAGCGCAGAGAACACGGGCAAGGAAGCGCCGGAGCGCGAAAGCACGTTCCTGGCATTCAGCCAAGCGGCCGTGCGCGCCCTGCAAGGCCGCAGCCGCATCACGGCGGCGCTGCTATGACCAAACTCCAGGGACTGACCGCCTACCTGCAGGAACGCCGCTTGGTAGAGCCCGAACAGCTCGACAGTTTCACCGAGCAGGTGAAGCTTGGACTGATCTGGAAACCCGACGTCGACGGGATGCACCTGGGCGACATGCACTATCGCGCCGTGATCGTCCTGGAGCGTTTCGCCGACCATCCCGCGCGGCTGATGGCATTGGTTGGCAGTTGGCTGGAAAGCCACGACGCCAACCGTGACCGCCACGAACTGCCGGCACCGGAATTTCTTGTGGAGCCGCTGGATAACGATCTGTTCGATGTGGAAATCACACTGGAATTTGTCGAGCCGCAGTATCTGGCCGAAGACGACACCGGCGAGATCCAGGCCTTCGGCAAGACGTGGGCTTTCGTTCCGTTTGAGCTCTGGGTTGCCGAGCGCGGCGAGGTGGCCACCGATGGCCGGGCGTAGCACGTTCGAACTCGACATTCGCGGCCGGTTGGGCGTTCGCGAGCAGTTGGCGCTGCTGAGTCTGCCGCCGCAATTGCGCCGCCGCCTGCTGAACCAGGTCACCAAACGCGTGCGGACGATGAGCCGCAAGCGTGTGCGTGAGCAGAGGAATCTGGACGGCACACCCTTCGCCCCGCGAAAGGGCGACGGCAAGGGCAAAAAGAAGATGGAAGCCGGCCTGGCCAAGTTGATGGTGGTCACGCGGGTTAGCGCTGATGAAGCGGAACTGGGCTGGAAAAACGCCCTGACCCGATGGGTCGCAACGCAGCAGCACAACGGCGTCAGTGAACGGCGCACTGCCCAGCAGATGCGCCGCTGGAACAAAACCCCACCGGGTTTAGCAGCAACTGATAAGCAGGCGAAGCGCCTGCGCCGGTTGGGATTCCGCGTGCGCCAAGCAGGCAAAAAGACGCTGACCCGGCCATCGGTGGCGTGGATTCAACAGCATGTGAACTACGCCAAGGCCGGCTTGCTGATCCGGATCCTGGACGATCAGCGCCGCGAAAGCACAGGCGCGCAGAGCTGGGAAATTACGCTGCCCAAACGCCAGTTCATCGGCGCCGAAACTGAACGCGACACCAATCTGCTGATTGGCCAGGTGTTGCAACAAATCCTGAATTCACCCCGCTAACGAGGCATTGCATGGCACTCGGTCAAGTCACCGTCGACAATCTCAATCTAGGCCAGGGCGCCGTCACCGAGGTTGAGCGTTACTTTCTTTTCATTGGCCCCGCTGCCAAAAACGTCGGCCAGTTCATTGCATTGAACACCGACAGCGATCTGGATGCCGCGCTGGGCGTTCCAGCGAGCGACCTCAAAACTCAAATCACCGCCGCGCGCCAAAACGGTGGCCAGCGCTGGGCCTGTATCGCAGCGCCGATCGGCCCAGAGGGTGAATGGGCCGATGCCCTGGAGAAAACTCAGCAGCAGGGACTGTCCGTCGAAGCGGTGGTGGTGACCAAACCCGTTATCAAGCCTGGCGACCTGACGGACATGCACGACGCGGCGATTGCTTTGAACAATCGCTACGGTCGTCGCGTTTTTTTCATGGCAGCCACTACCGGCATCACGCCAGATCAGACGTGGGCGCAATACCTGACCGAGCAAAAGGCCATGGTGACAGACGTCGCCGCTGCTCGAGTCTTGCCGGTACCGCAACTGCACGGAAACGATTTGGGCGTGCTGGCTGGCCGCTTGGCCAACGCCTCGGTCAGCATCGCAGACAGCCCAATGCGTGTAGCCACCGGCGCTGTGCTGGGGCTTGGGCCAGTGCCGCTCGACAGCGAAAAAATCCCTCTGCCATCGGCGGTGCGTAGCGAGCTGGATCGAGCGCGGTTATCGGTTTCGCAGACCTATCCCGATTACCCGGGCGTGTACTGGGGTGACGCCAATATGTTGGATACCCCCGGCAGTGACTTTCAGGTCGTTGAATATCTGCGCATCACCGACAAGGCCGCGCGCCTGATTCGCCCGCTGCTGATTCGCCGTGTCGCCGATCGCCGGTTGAACAGCACGCCCAACAGCATGGCGGTCAACACCAACCAGTTGATGGCGCCACTACGCGCTATGGCCAAGTCCATCAAGTTCAACGGTGAAGTCTTTCCCGGTGATATCGAGCCACCGAAGGACGGTGACCTGGTGCTGGAGTGGCTCAGCAAAACCAAGGTCGCGGCTTACATCAAGCTCAAACCCCTCAACTGCCCGAAAGACCTCACGGCGAATATCGCCCTGGATCTTTCCACTGACAAAACGGAGTAACGCCCCATGGCAAAGATTGGCGGCAAGAACTTCGACGTGAGCCTGGGCGATCTGTCGCTGCACGTCGAGAGCTGCACCCTGGACATCACCGACAACTCGGCCGTGGCGCAGACGCGTGGTGTGCCTGACGGCTACGTGGAGGGCGACGTGGCTGCGGCCGGCGAACTGGAACTGGATAGCTCCAACTTTCAGTTGCTGATCGACGCGGCGCGATCGGCGGGCAGCTTCCGCAAGCTCGCCCCCTTTGATGCGGTGTTTTTTGCCAAGGCCGGCGAGGACGAGGAGCTGCGCGTGGAGGCGTTTGGCTGCAAGGTGAAGATTTCCAGCCTGTTGTCGATCGATCCCAAAGGTGGCGAGAAAACCAAGCACAAGGTGCCGTTTGACGTCACCAGTCCGGACTTCATCCACATCAACGGCGTTCCGTACCTCGACGCTACCGAGATCGAGGGGCTGCGCTGATGGTGGACTGGTTCGACCGCGCCCAGGAGCTGGAGCAACGCCAGCGTGACCAGGCGATCAAGGCTCAACTGCTGACGCCTATGCCGGTCGGGCCAAGCCTGACCCATTGCCAGGACTGCGATAACGAAATCCCGCCAGCGCGCCAGGCGCTGGGCGGTAAAACGCGCTGCGTGCCGTGCCAGGCTGACTTTGAGCAGAGTAAACGCTGATGACCATCGAAGCCGTGCGCCTCGGCGCGCTGGAGCAAAAATTTGCGGTCTTTGAGCACCGCCTGAGCGAGCTGGAAGACCGCCACGAAACCGTCCCGACCCGCGTCACCAAGTTGGAGCAGGGCTTCGAGCATATGGCGGGGCAACTGTCGGAGCTCAACGCTGGCCAGCAGACCCTGACGGTCGCTGTGAACGACATCGGCGCGAAGGTCGGCCGCTTGCTGACCATTCTCACTGTGGTCGCTTCTGTGCTGCAGATGGTTGTGCCGGCACTGTTGCGGGTGTGGTTCCCATGAGCCTGCGCGGCAGGATTCAAGCCGGCGTGATTGCGCTGGCCAGCGCTCCGTTGGTGATCTTCCTGGGCACTTGGGAAGGCAACGGCCAGAACACCGTCTATGCCGACAAGTTGGCCAGCGGACTGCCCACTGTCTGCAAGGGCATCACTCGACACACCAGCCCGTTCCCGGTGGTAGTCGGTGACTACTGGTCGCCCGATCGTTGCGCGGAGGTGGAGCAGCTGGTGATCCGCAAAACCCAGCTGCAGCTGGCCGACTGCATCACCAACCCGGACGTGAGCCAGAACACTTTCGACGCGCTGACCAGCCATGCCCACAACGTCGGTGTGCCCAGCACTTGCGCCAGTCGGGCGGTGGCGTTGATCAACACCGGCCGCATTGCTGACGGCTGCAGGGCGTTGGCCTGGGCACCGGACGGCAAGACACCGGTATGGGCGTACGTGACCGACGCCCAAGGCCGCAAGCGCTTCGTTTCAGGCCTGCACAACCGCCGGCTGGCTGAAGTGGAGGTTTGTCTGAAATGACGATTCCACCGCTACGGCTCGCGCTGATCGTGATGCTGATTACTGCCTTGGTGCCCTTGTATTGGTTTATCCGGGTTGTGGATCAGCGTGATGAAGCGCTGAAAGACCTGAATGGGCTGAAGTCGGAGGTCGTCGGGTTACGTGAAGCGGCCCGAATCAGCGGCGAAATGCTCGCCGAACGGGACGCGATCGACCAACGAAACACACAGGAATTGACCGATGCGCGCACCGAAAACGATCGCCTGCGCGGCGCTGTTGACGATGGCACTGGCCGGTTGCACGTCCGCGCCACCTGTCCCACCGGCCAACCTGTGCCAGCCACCGCCGGCGCCGCCCGCGTGGCTGATGCAGGACGCGCCGAACTCGCAGCAGACGCTCGACAGGATTATTTCACCCTCCGCAATCAGCTCGCCTTAAGCCGGCAAATGATTGTCGGGCTGCAGCAGTACGTCCGTGGTGTGTGCCAGCGATCGCCGGCGCACCAAGGCACCACTTTTCCCAACCCCAACAAGAGAGCACCCCAATGAGCCAAAACACCGAAATCACCCTGGAAGTCGGCGAAGCGGAATTCACCTTCAACCTCACGCCGGCGGACGTCACCAAATACTTCAACGCCCTGACCCAAACCAACAAGGTGGCCCCGGGCAACAACCTGCTGATGACCACCGTCAAGCAAGAGGAAAAGGCCACACTCAAACCGCTGCTGGCCAACCCGGTGATGGTGATGCAGATCGCCGGCGCGCTGCTCGAGGAGTACGCGCCCAACGTTGAGGTGATCGTAAAAAAGCGCTCGAGCACGCTGAGCGCCTGAGCGAAAACGGCCTGGGCCAGCTGATGGCCCTGACGAACCGCTGGCTACCTGGTGCGGAACCCACGTCCGAGGCGATGGGCACGGCCAAGTGGCTGGAGGACGAACACTGGAGACGCATGGAATTTGCTGTGGCTAACGGCATCGCCCTTGCGCTGAACGGATAACAATTGTGGCAGACCGTAGCGCCAGCCTGGCTTTCATTCTGAGCTTGCAGGACAAAGTCACCGCGCCCCTGGGCAAGGTGAAGATGGGTTTCTCCGAGCTCGCTGATCAGAGCGAAAAGCACATCAAGACGATCGGCTTGGGCATGGGCGGCGTGACGGCGGCTGTGGTCGGCGTCCAGCAGGCGATGGCGCCGGCGCTGGAGGTCAATCGCGCCCTTGGCGACGTTCGGTCGCTCGGCGTGGCCGAGGATGCGCTGTCGTCGCTCAATGCCAAGTCGCTGCAGTTCGCCGTGAGCTATGGCGAGAACGCCAAGGATTTTGTGGCGTCCGCCTATGTGATCGAAGGCGCGATCAAAGGACTTGCCGGCAACCAGCTCGCGATCTTCACCAACACCAGCAACCTGCTGGCCAAGGCCACCAAATCCGACGCTGAAACCATGGGTGAATACGTCGGCACGCTCTACAACCTGCAGAAGTCCCAAGCGGATGCGATGGGGAAGGGCGCGTGGGTGGAAAAGCTCGGCGGGCAGACCGCGCTGGCCGTGCAGCTGTTTCGTACCAGTGGCGCGGCGATGAAAGACGCCTTCAAGGAAGCAGGTGCAATCGCCACCACATCGGGCGTTGACCTGGCCGAACAGATGGCCGTGATCGGTACGCTTAGCAGCACCATGGAAGGCGGCGACGCTGGCGGACGCTACAAGGCCTTTTTTGAAAACATCGGCGCCGCTTCCGACAAATTGGGACTCAAGTTCACCGATCAGCAGGGCAAGCTTCTGCCGATGATGACAATCCTGGACAAGCTGCAGGGCAAGTTCGGTGACCTGACCAGTGCGTCGGCCGGCGCCAAGCTGATGGAGGCTTTCGGCGGCGAAGGCGCCCAGGTGATCGGCGCGCTCGCCAAGGACACCGACCGGTTGCGCAACGGCATCGAACAGTTGGGCAAAGTGCGCGGTCTGGAGAATGCCGAGCAAATGGCCCGGGCCATGGTCGATCCCTGGCAGCAATGGGCGTCCCTGGTCGAAGTCATGCGGGTGGTGTTTGGCCAAGTGCTGATCCCGGTGCTGACGCCGTTCATGAACAAGATGGTGGATATCGGCAAAACATTGGTGCGCTGGTCGCAGCTGTTTCCCAACATCACCCGCGTGATCGGCATCGCCGCACTGACCATCATGAGCCTCGTCGGTGCCATGTCACTGCTGACGTTGGTGGTTGGCGTTTCACGGATGACCTGGCTGGGTTTGGTGTCGGTGTGGAAGGTCGTCCAACTGATGAACCTGCGCACCGTTGCCGGCTTCGTCCTGCAAAAACTGGCGATCCTGGCTTACATGGCCGTGATCTATACGCTCTGCGCCGGCCTTGCCCTGGTTCGTGGCGCCATGCTGCTGTGGCAAGGGGCGATCTGGCTGGTCAACGCGGCGTTGCTGGCCAACCCGATGGTGTGGATCGTTGCCGGTGTTCTTGCCCTGGTGGCCGTCATTGTCGCGGCGGTCTACTACTGGGACGAATGGACGTCCGCCCTGATGAACTCGGCCGCGTTCCAGTTCGTTGCCGACAAGCTGCAGAAGCTATCCGACTGGTTTAACTCCATGGGCGGTTGGTCAGGCATGGCCAAGGCCGCGTGGGACAGCATCGTCGGCATTTTCACCAAGGCCGTTAACGGCGTGATCGAGCTGCTGAACAGCATCCCGGGCGTGAACATCGAGGCGCGTTTCGGCGACATGCCTGAGGTGCCCGGCGTGGATGCTGCGACCAATGCAGCCGACACCGCCAACGCCGCGCAGAAAGCCCAACAGACCATCAACGCGGCCATCCCCAGCCTATCGCCGACGCGCCCTGCATCGGTGCCAGCCGGTGGACTGCTGACCAGCATCCAGAACACCACCAGCAGCCAGAACAAGGGCACGCATGTGGAAAACGTGAACATTCACACCAGCAAGACCATGACGCCGCTGGAGATGGAAAACCTGATGGCCATGGCGGTAGGCGGATGAGCGAGTACGTCGATTTGTTGATCGTCAACAACGACCTGGCTCTGGATCCGTCTCACCAGCCTCTGCTGGTCGACGACCGCGCCTGCATCGCGCAGGACATCGCTCACATGATCCGCGACAGCGGGTTGCTGGTGACATTGGTGGCCGAGCGCGATCGGCTTCGACAGCGCGACTGTATCCAGCAGCTGGAGCTGCTGGTGGAGGATGACCAGCGCCTGGTGCCTGGTACGGCGCGCATCACCCAGCAGGAACCAGGCGTGTACCTGGTCACCGCGAAAACCCTGAAATTTGGTTCGATTGAGGTAAGTCTGTGAGCCAGGTCGACTTTAAAAAATTGATCGCCGACGCCGGCATCCCGAACACCGAGGCCGGGCTAAAGGCCGCGTGGGAAAAGGAGGTGGAAGCCCAGGGCGCCAAAGTGGCCAACACCAGCAGCTATTCGCCGTTCTGGCGGGTGATGACTGCGCTGGTGACCAAACCGGTGTTGTGGCTGTTGGACTTTCTTTGCCTGACGGTGCTGCCGAACTTCTTTGTGAAAACGGCGGTGGACGGGTGGCTGGACATGCTCGCCTGGGCGGTCAACGTCGAGCGTAAAGGCGCCACCAAAGCCTGCGGTAAATTGCTGTTTACCCGGGCCTTGCCGGACGGTGTCCTGGAGCTGGAAAAAGGCATTGTGGTGCAGTCGGCCGCCATCAACGGCAACGTGTACCAACTGATTACCACGGCGCCGGCGACGTTCGTCGCGGGCCAACTGCAGCTGGAAGTTCAGGCGGAGGCGATCGAATCCGGCAGTGGCTTTAATCTCGCCCCAGGTTACTACGCCATCCTGCCGGTTCCGGTGCCGGGCATTGTTCAGGTCGTGAACAAGGACGGTTGGCTGGAATCACCAGGTGCGGATCCGGAGCCGAACGACCAGCTGCGTTTGCGCGTGCGCAACCAGTTCTCGGCCGTGAATCAGTGGCACACCGACGCGGTGTATCGGGCCATGATTTCAGCTTTTCCGGGCGTGCGTCCGGATGGCGTCTACTTCGAGCACGGCGCACCGCGCGGGCCGGGGAGTGCCAACGCCTTTGTGCTGTTTGACGCGGGCGTGCCGTCGGCGACTTACCTGGAGCAAATCAATTCGCACATTCGCGACCAAGGCAACCATGGCCACGGCGACGATCTGCTGGCCATGGTAATGCCAGAGGTGTCTGTCAGTGTTGAGATGGATCTATGGCCGCAACCTAACCTGAGCGCCGAGCAGGTCGACACGTTGAAAAGTGAGGTCGAGCTGTTCATAAGGGCCGCGTTTCGTGAAAGCACGCCGCGCGACTATCAGCCGACGCTCACTTATCCCCAGTCGCGTTTCAGCTTCAGTCGACTGGCGGAGGAGTTGCACCAGGAGTTCGTCGATATCGCTTCACTGCGGTTTTCCCCGGGCGTCGACATCACCAGCGGATTGGACATCCCGCGCCTGACGTCGCTGAAGGTGAACCTGCAATGATCAAACTCAAATTGCCGTTCTGGCTGGGCGGCACCGAGCTTTCAAAGCTGGTGGCCGCTGCACAGGCGTGGTGGGAAACCGTCACGGGTTGGTTGCATTGGCCCTATTCGCAGATCGATCCCGACACCTGCCACATGAACATCCTAGAGCTGTGGGCCTGGCAGCGGGACGTGACGCGCTTCAAAGGCGAACCGGAATCCCTGTTTCGGTTGCGCGTGAAGTACGCGTTTATCAACTCGGTCGACGCTGGCAGCACTGCCGGATTGAAACGCATTTTTGAGCGCCTGGGCGTGGGTTACGTCGAGATCGAGGAGCGTCAGCCCGATCGGGATTGGGACGTCGTGCTGCTCAAATTCAGCAACGCTCAGCTGTCGCTCAATCCCGAGCTTCTGCGCGTGTTGATCCAGCAATACGGCCGAACGTGCCGGCGCTACGACTTCGTCACCATCACACCCGTGGGGCTGCAAATCGCCCTGATCGACTTCAACGACGACCAGCAAACGCTGGTTGCCAGCCTGTAGGAGCGCACCGTGAGCGCCAGTATTACCTTGGCCGGCGAAAGCCAAATTGCCCTTAAACAAAGCCAGCAAAAGCCGCTGATCGTCAGTCGGTTCATCTTTGCCAATGTGCCGGGGCTTGATCCGACCGCGCCGCTCGATCGCGCGACCGGCAAGCCACCCGCTGAACAGATTGTTCACGTCTACACCATCCCGGAAAAGAACGCGGGTTTCGTGAATCCGAACCAGGTGGTGTACAGCGCACAATTGGGGTCTGACGTTGGTGACTGGGACTTTAACTGGGTCGGGCTTGAGGACGCCGACGGCATCTTGTTCGCCGCGTCGTCGGTGCCTCTGCAACAAAAGCGCAGGAACATTCCACCGGAGCAGATCGGCAACAACGTCACCCGCAATTTTCTGGTGGCCTTTGACGGTGCGATGCAGCTCACCGGTGTGAAGATCGATGCCAGCACTTGGCAGCATGACTTCACGGTGCGCCTTGCCGGTATCGACGAGCGCGAACGTCTGAGCAATCGCAACCTTTACGGACGTGCGTTCTTTTTCAGTGATTCACTGATGTTCGAAAAAGCAGAAACCGGGTACCAGGTCAACGGTGGCACCGCCTACGTCGAGGGCGTCCGTGTGGCGATCGCGAAGGCAGAAGCCATCCCGGGTGTCGTTCCTGTCGGCAAGGTCTGTCTGGACGTTTGCCTCGAGCGCCAACTGAACGATCGGGTGGCTGTATGGAAAGTGGTTTTCGGTGACCAGGCTGATTACACCGATGCTGCCGGCGTGCGTCATTACTGCGTGCCGATCGCTGATTTCATTTCGCCCAGCAATATCTTGGATTTGCGGGACGCCGAGCCAGTCGGCGGTGCGTTGATCAAATATTTCGCATCCCGTAACGGCGATTATCCGCAGCTGCGTGCCCGGGCCACGACCAAAGCAGACGTCGGACTGGGCAACTTGCCCAACGCCATCAGCGACGATCCAGCGACGAACAGCAGCGAGATCGTGGCATCTACGGCGGCACTCAACAAACTTCAGAAACAAGTCGGGGATTCAATGACCGGCATGGTGGCAGCGTTTGCAATGACCGCAGCTCCTACGGGATGGCTGAAGTGCAACGGTGCGGCGGTCTCGCGTAGCACGTTCGCACAACTCTTCGCTTGGCTTGGGACGCACTACGGGGAGGGTGATGGTTCAACCACATTCAATCTGCCTGACATGCGCGGCTTATTCCCTCGCGGCTGGGACGATGGGCGCGGGCTGGATCCCGGCCGCGCGCTCGGCGCGTATCAGGACATGATGATTCATTCGCATGCGCACTCTGCGTCGGCGGCGGCCGTAGGCGACCATTTGCACAGTGCCTGGACTGATGCCCAAGGCAACCACAACCACAGTGCCTGGACTGATGCCCAAGGTAACCACGACCACGGGTTTCGAATAGTCGATAACGGCGCCGGGATCAACGTGGGCTATCCAGCAGGTGGCAGCGTTTTCACAGAGCTGGAAATCCCCGGTGGCAAGAACGCTGACGGTCGCCCCATGCGCACCGACTACCAAGGCAATCACGCACACAACGTCGGCATCGGTGCCGCTGGCCTGCACGCGCACAACATTGGGGTGAGTGGCAGCGGTGCGCATACCCACGGTGTGACTGTTGCCGCCGCTGGCGGCGCCGAAACCCGGCCTCGAAACATGGCCCTAAATTACTGCATCAAGTATTGAGATCGAGCATGACTGAAAAACTGGTTTATCAAACCGACCACCTCGGCATTTTTATTGGTGCGGTAGCGGCTGATGAATCGCCGCTGGAGCCAGGTGTTTATCTGATTCCTGGCGGCTGCGTGGAAGCTGAGCCGCCTTCGGTACCGGAACACAAAGCCGCATGGTGGAACGGCAAGGCCTGGCAGTTGGTGGATTATTTCGGCGGTGTCGTGGTGTACAGCACCGAAACCGGCGAGCCACGGACTCTCGAAGGTTTCGAGCCAGTGCCGGCGGGCTTCACCATGAGCCGGCCAGAACCGAACCAGGTCTGGAAGAAAGGCAAGTGGGTGGATGACGTCGACGCCGTACTGGCCTCACTGCGCGATCAGAAACTGCAGATGATCGGGGCTGACTTCGCGGCCTACATCGCGGGGGGCTTCACCTCCAGCGCATTGGGCGAGCCATATCGCTACAGCAGCGCGATCGATGACCAGGTGAATTTAAACGGCCAGGTAGTGCTGGGCCTGGACGACGTTTACCCATGCTATGACGCCGACCAAGTGCTGGCGTTCCGGCCGCATACCATCGAACAGTTGCAGAAAGTCAGCCTTGACCTGGTGCGCTTCCGGCAGGCCGCACAGCAGCACGCGGAAACACTGCGCCAAGCTGTGGCGAAGGCTCAGAAAGACAAAAATCTGAAGGCAATGAAAGCCATCACCTGGACGCCGCCGGCATGACCTGGGCACCGGTGACAATGCGCTGGCCGGAGCAGGCCACGCAGTGGATGGCCGGGCTGTCAGCGGCCAAGGATCTGGCCGGTGGCGAACTGGCCAGGACCGCCCAGCGCCTTGCTGGCCTGAGTGGACTGGCCAACACCAACCCGGGGCCGGTCGGTGATGCAGCAAAAGGCGCGATCGCGGCCGGACGCGCAGCGCTGGCCGAGCAGATGGGGCAGGTTCCGGCGTGCCTGGTCGTGACGCCATTTCAAAGCGGCGTTGGCCAGGGCGCGGGCTATCAGCGCTTTCTGTCCGCGCCCAACGCGCTGGAACATCTCGCCAAGAAACTGGAAGACGCCAGCGACTGCGGGCGCCCGACCGGGCCGCAATACGGGCTATCGATCTTGTTCCTGGGCACGCGGCTGGAACAACTGGCTAGCACCTTGGCGCGATTCAATGCTCTGCTGCCGATCCCTGACCTGGTGCGCACCGAGCGCCGGGCGCAACACCTGGTGAAACTGGAGAGCGAAAAGTGGGAGATCCCCGGCGCTGGAACTCTGCCGCGCTGGAAGGGTTTGCCGCTGGAGCGTTGCACGGTGGTCAAAGCTGCCAAACAGTCGATGGCGGGGCAGATAGCCGTGCTGGAAGGCTACGCCGCCGACAGCTCGCCGTTGGCCGATCTGGCAGCGCTGGCAGCTCGCAAGAGCGCCCAGCAGCAGGGGAGAGATAAGCAATTGGCTGACCTGAAAGACCTGCTGGCCGGTGGCAACCCTGATGTCAGCATGTGCGCGCGGATGATTGGCCCAGGCACTGCCGGCGAATTACGCCGCGAGTTGTTGGCCGGCGATGCGCCGGGCCATGAATGGATTCAGTGTGTCGGGGTTCTGTTGGTCGGCAGTAAAAAAGGATTGAGCTTTGTGCGGGAACTGGTAGGCCTATGACGCTCTTACTCGACGGGCAAAAAGTCCAAGGCAAGAACCTCAAAGTCACGGCCAACCTGCGAATCGAAAGCGGCGATATGTCCGGCCAGACCAGCAACTCCGACAAGGCTCACAAAGGCTTCAAGCCTAAGACGCTGGCTGTCTCGCTGATGATTCCCTTTGTGGATAAAACCCAGCTGACGGATCTGTTGCGCATGGCTGAAGCCACCGCTGGCGGCGGTCAGTTGCATCTGTACCGGATCGTGAACGACACGGCCGAATCCTTCGGCGTGCGTCAGGTGGAGTTCTCCGACGGCGTCAGTGCGCGGGAAGCCGACACCCTGAAAGCCTGGCTTGTGCAATTCACCCTGAGCGAGCGCGAATCGAACCCGGAGAAAGTCGAAGGCCGGCGCGCCGGCAACAAGGTAGACGCTCAGGGCGCGCCGGGCAGTACGGTCGGCGAAGGCGCCGCCGGTGACGCAACCAACGACAACCCCGCGCTGAGCGGCTTTGAAAAAGTGCTGGGACGTGTGGATAAGTGGCTGGGCGGGAGTGAGCAGACGTGAAACTGCACAAGATACTTTCCATCAACGGCGCTCCGATCGCTCTCATCAATGAAGACGTCAGGCTGGACGCTACCAGCCCCGGCCGGGCGAACTTCACAGTTCAATCCCCTGTGCCGCTGAAAGGGTTGGTGACGCTGGATATCGGCTACAACGAGGGCACGCTGCAACGGCACTTTATCGGCTACGTCGAGCGTTGCACGGCCGCCAACGCGGTCGAACAGGTGTTGTTCTGCCGTGAGCTGGCCGCCGTGCTGGCCAACCCGTTGCCGTTGAACCTGCGTCATGTGGATCTGCGCGCCGTGCTGGCCCAGGTAAGCGAACAGACCGGGCTTCGCTTTCGTGTTCCCGATCGGCCTTATGCCAGCGTGAAGGCGCCGTATTTCTACAGCCTCGCTGCCGGTTACCAGGCTATGGACAGTTTGGCCCGAGTGTTCAGCATTCCCGACTTCACCTGGCACCAGCTGGGCAATGGTGAAGTGTTCGCCGGCAGTTGGGCCGACAGTTTTTTCGGCGCACGTGCGCCGCTACAAATTCCCACGGAGCTGTTCGACGGCTACCAGGGCAACCAGAGCGCAATGGTCGCGGCCCTTCCCGGGTTGCGACCAGGTGCAACGATCAACAACGGCGAGCGCATCATCACGGTGGCACTCGCCAATGACCAGATGGCCATCCGATGGACGACGCAATCCGCCGCGCTGTAGAGCGCCAATTCCCCGAACTCACCGGTGGCTATCACCTGCCGCGCTTTGCCCAGGTAACTGCCGTGGCCGACGCGCCGGCGGACGCCGGACTGTGCGATGACTTCCGGCCGCGCTACGCCGTGGACATTGTCGTACTCGGCCCGGATGACGAGCCAGATCCGGCCATGCCGCCGCTCACTGGCGTTCCTCTGCCGCTGCCCACCGGTGGCGAGGAAATGGGCATTTACGCCTTTCCGGAGGAAGGCACGCGGGTGGTGGTGTGTTTCGCCTACGGCCTGCCGAACAAGCCGTACATCCAATCGATCTTGCCGCACGGCCTGAGCATGCCGAAGGTGCCTAAAGGTGATCAGGTGTGGCAGCACAGCGAAGCCGCCCAGCAGCGCGTCGACGCTGACGGTAACTGGCTACGCCAGACCGATGGCAAGATCCGTGACCAAGCGATCGAGCGCGAGGTTGAAGCCTTGGACAACCGCGAGCAATTCCAGAGCCACACGCAAACGATCGATGACCACTCGACCGAGACGGTGGGTGGTGTGAAAAAGATCGAGGCACTGGGCGCGCTCAAGCTGATGTCGGGCGGATCTGCGAGCCTGGCGGCGGTGGACGATCTACACCAAGCTACTGGCCGGGATCTGAATCTGGTGGTGGGGCAGAAGCACAACGTTACGGTCGGTGGCGACATGCAAGAACAGATTCAAGGCTTGCGCACGAGCGTTTCAGTCATGAGTCAGAAATATGAGGCGCCTACGACATGGGTCGGATCTGAAACTACTAATGTGTTTGTAGTTCTGCATAGCGCACTTGATTTGTTATCAGCTCTAGCAACACTAATAGCAGAGCACACACACGCAGACGAAACTGCCTCGCTAACTGCGCAGGAATTTCTCGTTAAGTCTCATGAGTTTGCAGTGCTGTCAGGGGAAACGAAGGAGGTTACGATGTTTGAATGAAAAAAAGGGTGGGCGTGTGAAAAAAATGTCGCACACGCCACACCAATTTTACAAGTTTTCCGCTAGCCACTTGTTATCGCTTAGAATGCTTTTCCATGCGCCTACGGATGCTGATTTTACAACAAGTAATCTTTCGGATGCATCGAGTACAGTAACTAACTCATCTCGAATTTGGGTCGCGGTTTTTTCAGTTACAACAACCCATGCACCCGAAAGTACTTGCCTTGCCTCTCCCATGCTGGAGATAGTGACATTGAATTCATCTTGATCGAATTCTTGATTTAAATCGCAGCATACTAAGTAAGTAGCCATAACATTAGTCCTTAGCAAAGTAGTAGCCGATAATCATCGATACCATTGGCACAATACTTTGATAAATATTTTCTGCTAGCTTTGTTGAGCGACCAGTTACGTATTCGTCGGGTATAAAGCTAGTCAGGAAGGCAAAGGCTACAAGTAGGAATAGAAAAAGCAAGACTAATTTGGCAAGTCCAAGTTTTGCCTCGGGCATATTAAAAGATGCAACTCCTACATCAATCCCGTCTAGCTCGAAATCTTCCCTGTCAGCCATTCTTATAGCCCCAAAATTCTGCCAATAACTTCAATATCGTGAGCCTGATTTTCTTTTGCGACAGCTAAAAATCTGCCTTTTTTCTTCTCAGACTCTGCAACTTTAAGCAGTGCAAAGGCTCGTCGTATTACTTCACTTTTAGTAATGCCTTCACTTTCTGCTGTTTCGTCAACAAGACGTTCCATTTCCGGCGATAAATTAACGCTCATTCTAGACATTGTCTTTCTCCCTTCTTGACGGCAGAATACGGCATCAGATTTGGTGCCATTCTGGTGTATTTTTGGTGCGTTGGCAATTTTTTCGACCTTGGGAGGATCCATGGGTTCCGGTACAGATAACCAATCAGAGTTGGATGACTCGAACGGCCCATTGGACGAAGAGGAGGGGCTCACCAGCATTCCGATGAGCGGTGATGTTCATGTTGTCGATATGCCCAAATTTTTGATCAAGAAGCGTCGTCTATCCACCCTCCTTGGAATGGATACCGAACAGCCAGCAAGCAGCGATAGCGAACCTACAGAAAAAAAGGTTCGAAATGCAAAATATATTGGCGAGCTCATCACGAAAGCGATGACTGACGCTGAAATTGAGAAAGTTTTAACTCATGAGATCAATTCCATGATCTCTGAACATAGCGCGCTGAAAGATTTTGATGTGATTTTCTTATATGATCATCAACAAATTTCCCGAAATCATTCTAGTGCTATCTATCAAAGTCTCTCAGAAAAGAAAGTAAATAAAAATATTCTGCTTATACTGCGTAGTGCTGGTGGTGAAGTGGAACCGGCCTACCTCATTAGTAAAATGTGCAATCGATTTAAGGGTGACAATAAATTTTTTATATGTATACCCGCTGAGGCTAAGTCAGCAGCGACCCTGTTATCGCTTGGTGCGGACGAATTGCACATGGGTGGCATGAGTGAGCTGGGACCAATTGATCCGCAAATCAACGATTTTCCTGCATTGGCGTTCTCAGGTACATTGGAGAAAATTACTCAGTTGGCGGATAAATATCCAAATGCGGCTGATATGTTGGCAAAGTATCTGATTGGTAGTGAATTAGATGTGCGGGCTTTAGGTCATTACGATCGTATTACTGAATCTGCAACTCAGTATGCAACATTGCTGCTTCAGGCTAAGGCTACATCCACCACGGGTTCAGTTAAGGATTGTGAGTCATTAGCAAGCCATTTTACCAACCACTACAAAGATCATAATTTCGTCATTGATATAGACGAAGCACAAAAGCTACTTGGTTCTGATATGGTAAAGGCTGATACAGACGTTTACTCTGCGTGTCACGAGATACATAAGTTCCTCGAAACCGTTGAGCAAATTATGATTTTTCGGTTGATGAGTAAGCGTGTGGTTGCGTTGGGAAGGAATTTTCACATCTATACTATTCAAGACACCCACTCCTGATATTAGGTAAGCGAATAAACCGAGAGTATTCTCGGTTTTTTTTCGCTATTTGAAAGTTCGCTTCGGAATTTTCAGCTTTTGTGTGCCACGTGCTTAATCCATCAGGCGGGAGAATTTTTGCTCAAAAAAGCACTTATCCCCCTCCCGCCGGCGGGCTTTGTGTCTCTTTTTTTTGCAAAACGGCGACGCGGTGCAAACCCCAGCCCCGCCCATGGCCGCAGCGGGGTCTGTGGGATGTTTGGCGGTTTCAATGTGTGAAAGGAATTGAAAAGAATTGCTACGAGCTTGCACAACGTGCAGTGGCTGGTTGGAGAGGGTAGTGATTCTGAAAGGCCCGATTGATAAGGGCGGCGCACCGAAAAACTGAACAGAATGCGAGTTTTCGTTTTTAGCGCAGATGGGCAAAAGGGAAGCGGTGCAATCTGCGCTATGTGTCCACGGAAGCGCTATAAGCCCCGTCGTGCTTGGGTTGGGTCAGTATCAGCCGACCGCAGGCTCTTTCACTCCTGCTCCTGCTATTAACTCCCTGACTTCGGCGGAATTTATCAGGCGACGATGTTCTGCTTTGACGTGCGAGTGCAGAAGGTCTGTAAGCAGCTTCTCCAGCTTTCGAGCTGTCTCCTCACTCAGTTTTTTGACTGTGCCGGTACGGGCAGACGGTAGAGCGAATTCGCCTGCTGAAACTCCGAATGAGTCAAGGAGACCGCTTACATACCCGTTCAAAAACTCTTTTCTGTCGGTCAAGACTTTGCTTTCGGGCGCTTCCTGGTAATCCCAATCCACCCGCCAATATCGACCTTCCTTCGATACTTCGATTATCGGTAGTGCTGGGTTTTTGGTCAGTTGGCGCATAGGTGCTCCTAGCAGTTTGAGGGACTGCAGCCAGTCTAAACCGGGAGCGGTAATACGTCATGCAGATGAGATTGAATCTCAGGCACGCGGTGGGCTTTTCAAAAAGAGTAATAAAGGTAATACGGCGGAGAAAATGCTCTGGAAGCCCCGATTTTACTGGGCTTTCGATATCACATGGAAAAGTAATATGAAGTGATATGAAAAGTGATATTCCCTCCAACCTCCCGATTTCATTGGGTCTCGTGGTTTTGAAATATCACCTTATAAAAGAGTAATACGGTTACTTCTATATCACTCAAATATCACCTTATACGAAAATCGCTCAAAGCCTTGTACAACGGGGCCTACAGCAGTTTTTCGACAGGCATATCACCTTTATTACTCTTTTTTTGCGTCGTCACACATTTTGGCATGTAAGGCGCGAAGGCCGCTGCCTGGCCTTCGAACATGCTCAGCTGAATAAAAGCCCCTGCGGCTTGTTACCAGGATTACCCTGATAAGCCGGCATGGGTGGGGGTAAACCTCGCACCGCACCGATCTTTACAAGTACAGGGTTGAGCGCGCGATTTTGGAAGATTGTGTGATCCTTGCCCCAGTGCAAGCTAATAATTCGAGGCTGAATCACTGACCCTGCGGCAGCCTGCCCGGGCATTATTGTTGTGGCCCCGGCGCCGGTATAGACAAAAATCCAGTCCCCCGTATTCACGTAGCCCGTGCCAAACCACAACATGTGATCCTTCACCGGAACCGGAATACCGTCGGCGGTAGGCATGCTTAGCATCATGCAGTACTCACCAATTTCACAAAATTTATGCACATAGATCGCTATGCGCTCTTGATTGGGAATCCCGTGGAACTGAACCTCCGCTATCTGCAGGGCGTCGATCATTCCGATGCTCATGACTTCTTACCTCGCTTCAGGTTCATCGAAAGCAGACCCAGGCCGAACAGACCGACCAAAACCGCAACAGTCGTATAGTTTGACTTAAAGAATTCAATCGCGAAGCCCACAGCGGCAGTGCCGATGAAAGTGCAGAGTTTCTGCATATTTCCCAGTGTTGTCGCAGCCTCAAGCCGCTCCTCAAGCCTTGCGTGTTTTTCCTTCAATTCACTTAATTCTGCGATTTTGCTATCGAGTTTCGATTGAATGGCGTCAACTGAGGTTCGCGCTTGAACCTTTTCAACACTGGCATCGCTGATCATCGCAGACATCACTGGTGCCAGATGTGGGCCACCAAAGAATTCCGGGCTTTTGGCAATAATATGCATGAAAACGCGAGGTAGCTGGTCTGCTACGAGCGGCGGAGGAGTGGGTGCGACATTACCTGCGGATCCTGGCTGTTGATCTCCAGAAGCGCCGTTGTCATTTTCCGCAGGGGGAGGGCTGCCGACCATCAAATCCATCATCGTTACCTGAAATGGTTGAGTGGGGGGGCCGCGAGTTGCGCTATGGGCAGCCTTGTTACGTGGCTTGTTACGTGTGACGCAAAAAACAAAGGCCTGCATCGCTGCAAGCCTTTGATTTATATGGTGCCGGCACCAGGAGTCGAACCCGGGACCTACTGATTACAAGTCAGTTGCTCTACCAACTGAGCTATACCGGCGTGTGGGCGACGATTATAGCGACTGGATAATTTCTGTAAACCCCTGAATTCAGACTATTTTTGCATCGTTGCAAATCAAGCCCTGCGCAGCACATTTCGCAGCGTTTGCACCGCCTTCAATGTGCGGCTGTTTTGCAGGGCAGACAGCTGTGCTTCGGCTTGTTCGGCGCGGTGCAGAGCGTTGGCCAGTTGTTGGGCGGTGTCGAGTTCGCTGGCGCTGATCGGGTGGGCGAAGGCGTGGCCTTTGCACAGTTGAAAATTGTCGAGGTTGCACGGCGGGATGTCGAAAGCCGGTTTGAGCTGCATGTATTCGTCGGCGAGGAACCAGGTGTTGAGGCCGTCGAACAGGATCGCTTGATATCCGGCGTCGGTGACCAGTGGTTCCCAAATGTGATCGCGTTCCCATGGGGTTTCGATGACGATGATCCAGGGGCGGAAGCGAGTGAAGTCCATGCCGTGCAGGACGCTTTCTTCGTGGCCCTCAACGTCGATTTTCAGAAAGTGGATGGGGCGATCGGCAGCATATTGTTCGCAGATTGACGTCAGCGTACGGGCCTTTACGGTGAGACTGCGCACGTCCATGCCTTGATCTTTGTGGTGCTGGGCGACTGCCGGGTCGGCCGTGGACAAACCGGTGTCGGGGATGGCGTGGAAGGTCATTTCGCCAGGCTGGTCGCTGGCGATGCATTGCACGGTGGCGTCGCGTGGGCGTTGCTGGCAGAGGGCGTCGTAGTAATTCTGCATCGGTTCGACGTTGACGCCTTTCCAGCCGTGGTCATAGAAAGCTTTAGTGACGGAGTCGTGATTCGGATCGTTGGCGCCAACATCGATGTAGAAGCCGTGTTCGACCTGCTTGAGGGCACGCCACAAGCGGACGTCTTCGAAATTCTGCGCATAAGAAATGAACGTCACGGTCGCTTCCTGTCGGTCTGATTGTTCTTGTTTGGAGGTGCGCTGGCGGCACGCTGTGGCCTTGTATAGCAAGGCTGGCGAGAGGTCGCAATTATTCACTTCGAACGTTGGGATTTCGGCGGTTATGTCGTTTTGATTGGCGGCTTATGCACAACGGGCTGGCATGAAACCGGCCTTGAGCGGCTTTTTGCGGAGGCGTTCTCATTTTGTTCGCAAATCCCTGTTTTATTGGTTTTTTATCCATGTGAACAAAAAATGACCAGCGTTGTTAAAGGCCTGAGACAGGCATTAATATTGGATCCAGTATGAATTCATCAACAGAGTTATCCACAGGGCGCCGGAAATTATTTGCGCTCCGCCAATAACAGCAAGTTACGGGGTGTGAGGGGTGTCGAGCAGAAAGTGCCGAGACGTACGACGTACCCCCGTTCGGCGAGGAAAAGTGCCCGGTCCAGCGTCAGCCAAAGCTCAAGTGGTCGTCGGAACAATCCCCGCAACAGTTCCAGGTTGCGAACTTCGGACAATCGCTGCCAACCGGCCGCTTCGAGCACTGACCAGTCTGGCGAGCCGATTGTGGATAACTCTTTGAGAGCGGCCAGATCCCGGCAGTAGTCGGCGAAGGGTTTTTCCAGCCAAGCACTGGGCAGCGATGGCGTCGGCAAATATTCGTCGACGCCGCGCACCTGCCGTTGCAGCAGGTCGAACGCCAGTCGTCGAGACATCGACGTATCGCGCTGACGTCGGACGCGTGCACCGGCGGTGACGGTTTCGCTCATCGGCAGTGCCAGATCTTCCAGCGAGAGTTGTAGGAGCGATCCCGATCCCGGGGAGGACAATGGCCGGTATTCGCTGCGATCAATGCGGTTGTAGCAGCAAGGCGCGATCGCCATTTGCTGGCAACCTGCGGCGCTGGCCAGTTGCATCAATCGCACATGCAGATCACCGCAGGCATGGAGCGCTACGGGCGTGTGACTCGCGTTCAATACGGTGGAAGCGTTCGCCGCCATTACATCCTGTTCTACATGCAACGCGTGCAGATGGTGACGCTGGCTTAGCGCCTGACCGCTGGCCACCAACAACGGATCGTATTCAACGCAAGTCAGTTGCTGTCCCGAGCCCAACAAGCGCCGTCCCAGATGCCCCTTGCCCGAGCACCAGTCCAGCCAATGCGTCGGCTGCGCGGCAAAGGACAAACGACTGGCAAACGCCTCAATCTGTTGCCACTTGCGTCCCGGCACATCGACATTCAATCGATGCCCGGCAGCCTCAAGCGGATGCCCTGGCAACTCACCCACCGCGCTCAGCTCAGCCGACAACGCCGCCAATGAAGCAAACGGCTCCGGCGCATCAGCAAGATCTGCAGGTTGGTTATGGGCGCGTTCCGCGTCTTCCAGCGACCGTCCGCGTAGCCACATGGCCAGTTCCGGGTAGGACGCTTCCCAATCAAGCGAAAGATGAGTGAACGGTCGAGGTTTCCACAGCGCCTGATGCTCAATCAAGAAAGCATCCAATGCCGTGAAACGGGCGAGTAAGTCCTCGCCCGTCAGCACGTAGGAAGTATCACCGCCCTTGGCAGGCATCGACGCGCAGCCAGCGCTCCAGCAGCTTGAAGCCGCGTACCAGCACGTAAGCCATCAGCAGATAGAACACGCCCGCGGCGAAGAAGATCTCCACCGGCAGATAGGTGCGGGCGATGATCGTGCGCGCCATGCCGGTCAGTTCCAGCAGCGTCACGGTGCTGGCCAGCGCGCTGGCCTTGAGCATCAGGATCACTTCGTTGCTGTAGGCCGGCAGGCCGATGCGCGCGGCACGCGGAAGGATGATGTAGAACATCGCTTTCGGCTTGGACATGCCCAGCGCCCGCGCCGCTTCGATCTCGCCCGGCGGAATCGCCTGAATCGCACCGCGCAGGATCTCTGCGATGTACGCCGCCGTGTGCAGCGTCATGGTCACGGTCGCACACCAGAACGGATCGCGCAGATAAGGCCACAACGCGCTTTCACGCACCGCGTCGAACTGCGCCAGCCCGTAATAAACCAGGAACAGCTGAACCAGCAGCGGCGTGCCACGGAAAAAGAAGATGTAAGCGTAAGGCAGCGAGCGCACGTACCAAAGTTTCGAAGAGCGGGCGATGCCCAGCGGAATTGCCAGCAGCAGACCGGCGATTACAGCGATGGCCACCAGTTCCAGCGTGAGGGTCGCGCCCTGTGCCAGTTTCGGTAGCCACTTGATGATGACTTCCCAATTCATGAAGCGCTCCTCGCAAAGCCGCGGGCGGCGCGTTTTTCCAGAAAGTGCATGCCGGTCATCGCCAGCACGGTCAGGCCCAGGTACATGATCGCGGCGACCATATAGAAGGTGAACGGTTGTTTCGATACGGTCACGCCGATTTGCGCGTGTCGCATGATTTCTTCCAGACCGATCACCGAGACCAGCGCGGTGTCTTTCATCAGGATCATGAACAGATTGCCCAGGCCGGGCAGGGCGATGCGCCACATCTGCGGCATGATCAACCGGGTGAAGATCCGCCATTTCGACAGGCCCAGGGCCTGGCCGGCCTCACGGTGGCCTTTAGGAATGGCGAGAATCGCGCCACGGAACACTTCCGTGGCGTAGGCGCCGAAGCACAGGCCGAGGGCGATCACACCGGCGGCAAAGGCGTTGAGTTGCAGGTCGGGATTGCCGAAGAACTCGCCGAGGGCGCGCATCAGATTGACCGTACCGAAGTAGATCAACAGTACCCAGAGCAATTCCGGGACGCCACGCACAAGGGTCGAATAGGTGCCGCCAAGCCATTGCAGCGGCTTGTACGGGGAAGTCTTGGCCAAGGCGCCGAGCAGGCCGAGCACCAGTCCCAGGCACAGGGCGGTGAGGGCCAGTTGGACGGTCATCAGCGCGCCGGCAGCGAGCGCCGGGCCGAATCCGTAGAGGTCGATAATCATGGAGTTCTGTTCAAATTGCGGCAGGCAAAGTCGGGAGCCGACGCCGTTGCATCACGGCGCCAGTCCCACAGGTCAGGATCAGTAGATGCTGAACGGGAAGTACTTGTCGTTGATCTTCTTGTAGGTACCGTCGGCGACGATTTCCTTCAGCGCGGCGTTGAGCTTCTCACGCAGTGGGTCGCCTTTACGCACAGCGATGCCGATCTTGTCGCTTTCTACGACGGGGTCACCTTTGAACTCGTAGTTCTTGCCCGCGTCGCTTTTCAGCCAGTCATAGTTGGCGTACTTGTCGGCGAGGATCGCGTCGACGCGACCGGAGGTCAGGTCGAGGTAGGCGTTTTCCTGGGTGTCGTAGAGGCTGACTTTGATGTCATCGGCGTAGGTGTCTTCCAGCCAGGTACCGGCCAGGGTCGCACGCTGCGTACCGATGGTCTTGCCTTTCAGCGAGTCCTTGTCGGTTTTGAAGTCGACGTTTTTCGGTGCGATGAACTGCAGCTTGTTCGAGTAGTACGGGTCGGTGAAGTCGACCGCGCCTTTGCGCTCTTCGGTGATCGACAGCGAGGAGATCAGGAAGTCGAACTTCTTCGCGTTCAGGGCCGGGATAATGCCGTCCCAGTCGGAAGTGACCACGGTGCACTCGACTTTCATCTTCGCGCACAGGGCGTCGCCGATGTCTTTGTCGAAGCCGACCACGTTGCCGCTGGCGTCTTTGTTGTTGAACGGCGGGTAGGCCGCTTCGATGCCCATCTTCAGGGTTTCAGCCATGGCACCGGCGCTGAACGCGAGGGTGACGGCGGCGGCCAGGAAGACCTTCTTGAAATTCTGCATGCATGTTGCTCCGTTAGCGGTTGCTGGACATGAATTGTTTGCAGCGCGCCGAAAGCGGGTTTTCGAACACCTGCTGTGGCGATCCTTGCTCTTCTATAAGGCCTTGGTGAAGGAACACCACTTCGCTGGAGACCTGACGGGCGAAGCCCATTTCGTGGGTCACGAGCAGCATGGTGCGGCCTTCTTCAGCCAATGCGCGGATGACACTAAGTACTTCCTGAACCATTTCCGGGTCAAGCGCCGAGGTGGGCTCGTCGAACAGGATCACCTTCGGCTGCATAGCCAGCGTGCGGGCAATCGCTGCGCGTTGTTGCTGACCGCCGGACAATTGCGCCGGGTAGGCGTGACGCTTGTCGGCGATACCGACCTTGGCCAGCAGCGCTTCGGCGACTTCAATGGCTTCGGCCTTGCTCTGGCCGAGCACGCGACGCGGTGCCTCGATGATGTTGTCGAGGATGCTCATGTGCGGCCACAGATTAAAGTTTTGAAACACAAAACCAATCTCGGAGCGCAGGCGGTTGATCTGTTTGCCGTCAGCGGCAACCAGTTCGCCATTCTTGGCAGCCTTGAGCTTGAGTTCTTCACCGGCCACCAGAATCTGGCCCTGGTGCGGGTTTTCCAGCAGGTTGATGCAACGCAGGAACGTGGACTTGCCGGAACCGGAGGAACCGAGGATCGAGATCACATCGCCGTCGCGGGCGGTCAGCGAGATGCCTTTGAGCACCTCCAGCTGTCCGTAGCGTTTGTGCAAGTTGCGAATTTCAAGCGCGGGCGTGGCCTCAGCCATGTGCGTTCCTCATATATGTTGCGCTCCAGCTGTTGGATGGCCGTCCTGGCGAGGCGGCCAAGCTAGCATAGCGTTTCAATGGCAGCCAACAGCGCTACGAGCGGTAAACGGGTGCCGTGTGGCAGGTTGTCGCATCGGCGCAGCAGACTGTCGCCCCATCAACAACCGAACGGGTGTTTGATCATGCAAACCCGTGGGTGTCGCGTAAAAAAAGGCGCGATGTTGCCAGCTTTGGCGGGGTGTTGGAAGCGCTATCCGGCCGAACGTTCAGGATTCGCCCTTTTATTGTGCATCCCACACTTTTTCAGTGTGTTTCTGGTGCGCGAATTCGTCTTGAAAGTGAGTCGCAGGGTAACGCTCTGGCGAATAGCCATTAATCTCAAGGACTTGCGATGACCGTCCGGTCGCACGCAAAGCCGCGATCCAGAAGACTTTGAAACATTTTGGCGCATTTATTGCGTGCAGAATCCGGAACGCCCTGTTGGTTTCTTTTTACGAGAAGGAAATTTCCAGGCAGGACGGACTGAATCGCTTTCCTCGCAAAGGTAGTTTCGATGAGCAGTACCCCAAGCTCCAATGGCCTCGAACAGGGGCTCAAACCGCGTCATGTGACCATGTTGTCGATCGCCGGTGTAATCGGCGCCGGTCTGTTCGTTGGCTCCGGTCACGCGATCGCTGCCGCAGGCCCTGCCGTGCTGCTGGCCTACGCCGCCGCCGGTACTCTGGTGGTGTTAGTGATGCGCATGCTCGGCGAAATGGCCGTTGCCTCGCCGGACACCGGTTCGTTCTCGACGTACGCCGACCGTGCCATCGGGCACTGGGCCGGTTTCACCATCGGCTGGTTGTACTGGTGGTTCTGGGTTTTGGTGATTCCTTTGGAAGCCAACGCCGCCGCGACCATCCTCCACGCATGGTTCCCTGATGTTGGCATCTGGGCTTTCGCGCTGATCATCACCATGCTGCTGACCGTCACCAACCTGTTCAGCGTGAAGAATTACGGCGAATTCGAATTCTGGTTTGCCCTGATCAAGGTGCTGGCGATCATCGGTTTTATCGGCCTCGGTATCGCCGCCATTTTCGGCTTCCTGCCGAACAGCCAGGTCAGCGGTGTCTCGCATCTGTTCGACAGCGGCGGCTTCCTGCCAAACGGCATGGGTGCGGTGCTGGGTGCGATCCTGACCACCATGTTCTCCTTTATGGGCACCGAAATCGTGACCATCGCGGCCGCGGAATCGAAAGACCCAGGCAAGCAAATCTCCAAGGCCACCAACTCGGTGATTTGGCGGATCGGCTTGTTCTATCTCGTATCGATCTTCATCGTTGTGGCCTTGGTGCCATGGAACGATCCTACGCTGGCCAACCTTGGTTCCTACCAGACCGTGCTTGAGCGCATGGGCATTCCTAACGCGAAAATGATCGTCGACATCGTCGTTCTGGTCGCGGTAACCAGCTGCCTGAACTCGGCGCTGTACACCTCGTCGCGCATGCTCTTCTCCCTCGGCAAGCGTGGCGATGCCCCGGCCATGTCGACCCGCACCAACAAAAGCGGCACGCCTTACTGGGCGGTGATGCTGTCCACCGGCGCAGCGTTCCTGTGCACCTTCGCCAACTATGTGGCTCCGGCGGCGGTGTTCGAGTTCCTGCTGGCCAGCTCCGGCGCCATCGCGCTGCTGGTGTACCTGGTGATCGCGTTCTCGCAACTGCGCATGCGCAAACAACGCATGGCGCGCGGCGAGAAAATCGTCTTCAGCATGTGGCTGTTCCCAGGCCTGACCTACGCGGTGATCATCTTCATCGTCGCGGCCCTGACCATCATGCTGTTCCAGGAAGCGCATCGCGTGGAGATCCTCGCGACTGGTTTGCTGAGTCTGATGGTGGTGGCTGCCGGTTTGTTGGTCGCACGCCGTCGCAAGCTGGAAAAACGTGGCGCGGTGGTGTTGAACTGATCCGTAACGCGTAATGCAAAACGGCCGCTGTCAGTGATGACTAGCGGCCGTTTTTGTTTGTGCTACCGGTGGCGAAATATTCTGTGCTTCAGATCCGGATCAGCTTTGCTGTCGCGAGAGCATGAAGTCTGAGCTGCATTTCTCTCCGTCGAACCATTCATCCCAAGCTGCTTGCTTGAGAGATTTAACAGGGTCGCTCTCGAGGCTTGCTGCTGAGTCTTCTGCTTTCGGGATTTGCCCGTCCTCGCGTGAATCTGCTGTCTTCATCTGACGTCCTTTTCTTGAGCATACGTGAGCCTGAAGCGCAAAAAAATTACTCGGCCTTGGGCTCGCCGTCTTCCACCGACTTGCCATAAGCATCCAGCGCCACCCCGAAATCGGTGATGAACTGTGGCTCGCTCAACCAGGCCTGGGCTTCTTCGATCGTTACGCCTTCGGCCCACATGCGGTAGTCGATCAGCATGTCGGCAGCCAGGTGGGTGGCGGCCATGCCTTCGTCGTCGGCGTTTTCCATGTCCAGCAGTTCTGGATGATCAACGATGATGAACGCCAGTTCGCGCAGCAGCGTCAGCAGCATTTCGTTGCGGCTGATGGCTTCGGCGTCGCGCATTTTGCTGAACATCGCCAGGGTGTATTCCGGGATCGGCTCGGCGAGGTGGTCGAGGTCTTCGTCCTGCTCCAGCGGCTTGCGGCCGACCATGCGGATTTGTTTGGCTTTGGCCTTGGCGCGTTTGGCGCGTTTCTGTTGTTTGTTCAGGGATGCCATGGGAACTCAGTTCTTCTGTTGGGTTTGCGCGGCGATTGCGTCGGACGCCGCCACATAGTCGGCTCGGAAGGCCGGGGATTCGATCCATGCCAAGGCGCCTGCCTCGTCGGTTTCCTGTGACCACTGGCGATACTCGATCAGCGCGGCGAGGATGAAATCCATCGCGCCTTCTTCGCCTTCCTGCTCGTAAACCAGCTCCAGCAGCGGGTCCTCGAGGAACGCGGTGCACAGGGCCTGCTGGCTGATCTTCTCGGCGTCGATCATTTTCTTGAACAGCTCGGTCAGGTCCACCGATTCGAAGTCGATGCGGTCGTCGTTCGGGTCCAGCTCGACCGGCGCTTCAGCGCGTTTGGTGCGGTTCTGCTTGGCCTTGGCTTTGGCCCGGGTGGCGCGTTTTTGCTGCTTGTTGGCGGAGGCCATGATGTGTTCCGTCGTGCGTTGAGAGGGCTCAGCTGCGCGGGACTGGCCGCCCGGGTGTGTCGGGGGCCAGTTTGCCGGTTTGCAGCCAGGTCAGAGCGATGGGCCATAGTGTGGCTTGGTATGCGCTACGAAAAAAGGCGAAATGTCCGACTTGTTGTTCGCCGATGTCCTGCGGCTCGACGCGCAGGTGAGTTTTTGCCGCGTTGCTGAAGTAGCCGAGCAGGCGTTCGATGGCTGGGATGGTGCCGTATGGATCGTCGCTGATGCTGATGGCCAGGGTTTCTGCGCTCACATTGGCGAAGGGCAGGGTGCCGTTTTTTTTCAACAGTACTCGACCACTGGGGCGCTGTTCAAAACGCGGGGCAGGCGTGCTCCAGTCGCGCACAACGCCCGTTGGCGTGTCTTCCAGCCAGCCGAGGCGTTTGCCGGGAAAGAAGCCGCAGAGCAGCGTCAGCAGCGGCATCACAACGTGCCATTTGCCAACCATGCGCCAGCGGTGCTCGGGGGCGTAATCACGCCAGTAGGCGAACTGTGCGCCGACGGTGACCAACCGTCGGATAACTCGCCCGGATTCAGCCAGTCCCGCCGCGCAACCGCCAAAACTGTGGCCGACCACATCAATCGGCTGGCCGGGAAACTCCCGTTGCGCACGTTTGAGCATCGCTTCGAAATCCAGTGCGCCCCAATCGGTCCATGAAGCGTTCAAGCCTTTGATCGAAGTCTGTCGCGATTCGCCGATGCCACGGTAGTCGTAGGTCATCACGTCGAAACCATGGGCGAACAGATAAGCCGCGAAGCGCGAGTAGTGGCGGCAGCGCACGGAGGTGGCGGCGTTGATGATGACCACCGGGCGCTGAGCATCGAGTCCTGTGTGGCGCCAGGTAAAGCCGCCAAGCCCATAGCCGTCGGCAGCCGCTTCCTTGAAAGGCTCACCTTGCGTCGCAGCCAACGTCGGGGACTTTGACTGCGTGTCCTGCGTTGCGGGCGTGTCCTGACAGCTCATGACAATCGACCTGGACGGGTAAGCTGCCAACGATAGTCTGCGCGCCGCCCAGTAACAATCCGCAGGTTTATTCAGTGGATTCAGTAAGCATGCGTTCCTCGATCAAGGCCTGTTCGCGATTGAGTTCTGCGCGCAGCTCCTCTTCACTCGGCAGGATCGTCTTGTAACTGCTGGCGAACAGTTGCTCATTGGCCTGCAGCATTGAGTAGCGTGCCACCGAATCGTTGCTCTCGGCAGACAGAATGATCCCGACAGTCGGCTTGTCCCCCTCGCTGCGCTTGAGTTCGTCGTACATGCGCACATACATGTCCATCTGCCCGACATCGCCCGCGCTGAGCTTGCCGCGCTTGAGATCGATGATCACAAAGCATTTGAGCAGGTAGTTGTAGAACACCAAGTCGATGTAGAGATCGACGCCGTCGGTACTGATGCGTTGCTGGCGAGCAACGAAGGAAAAGCCTTTGCCCAGTTCGAGAAGGAAGCTCTGCAGGTGGTCGATGAGGGCTTGTTCGAGACTGCTTTCCCGAACCTTGCCGGCTGACGGCAGGCCGAGGAATTCAAGCATGACGGGATCGCGGATGAATTCGCGCGGATTGCATTTCATGGCTTCGATGTTGGTTGTGGCTTCTTCGATCACATCGGCTTTGTCTCGACTCATGAGGAGTCGTTCGTAATAGAGCGTCAGGATCTGGCGGTCCAAAGCGCGGCTTGACCAGTTCAGGTTGGCGCATTCTTCCATGTACCAGTGGCGTGCTTTTTCGTTGTTCACTCCTAGAAGCCGGCGATAGTGGGTCCAGCTCAATTCGGAACGCACTGCGTTCCAAATTGGAAACATCTGATAAAAGCTGCGCATGTATCGCAGATTACGATCATCAAACCCTTTACCAAACTGCGCCGTCAGATCCTTCGCCAGCAAGGCAAGCAACTGCATTCCATAGCTCGCACGCTGGGCACCCTTTTGTTCAAACTCGACGATATGTCTGCCGATCTGCCAGCAGGTCTGCACTTGAATCGTATCAACCGCGCGCAGCACTTTTTGCCGCGCCTGACGAATCAACTCGCCCAGCTCTCCCAGCAAGGAGTCAAGTTTCGGGTCTTGCATGTCTGCAGGTTTTAGCTGGCTCATTGGGTCTTCCGCTTCATTGTGAACAGACGCAGAAGCATGCCCAAAGTCCCCGTTTGAATATGTCGGGAGAGACGGAGAAATCCGCAGGAAGAGGGGATGGATATTGCAGGACGTTGCCGAGGAAAGGGACGTTGACGTGCAAAGGTCTGTAGTCCATTTCGTACGCCTGACGACAACCGCTAGCGCGAACGAGGTTTGCGCTTGGCCTTGGTCGCAGGTTTATCGATGCGTGTCAGTCGATGCCACGCCAAGCCTGCGACCAGCAGCAATCCGCCGAAGAGTCCTTGAAAAACGATATGAAACCAGTACCCACCCGGCTGCCCGGCGAGGGTGTAGACCTTGGCCGGCCCACCGCGAGTGGCGGTGGTGATCGTTTCGTGAATCAGGCCGTCGATGGAGGAGTAGCCCAGCAACGCGCCGGTACCGATCAGAAACAGGCTGATCATGATCGCCAGACTTCTGGACACCAGGCTTTCCGGTGGCGGCGTTGGATGCGGCAGGGGCACGCGGGTTCGTTTCTGGTTCATCAGCTTGATGACCCTTTTCCGTAAGGGGCGGGCAAAGTAGCGCGGATTCAGTGTTTATCAAATCGCAGGCATAAAAAAACCCTGAATCTTGCGATTCAGGGTTTTCGGTATTTGGTGCCCAGAGACGGAATCGAACCGCCGACACGGGGATTTTCAATCCCCTGCTCTACCGACTGAGCTATCTGGGCAACGGGGCGCATTAAAAGGGTTTTTCGGATTTACGTCAACGACTTTTTTAAAATTTCTTAAATTAATTCCGTCGCTTACGATCCGACCCCCGATTTCTCGGGGTTTACTCTGCAGGTGGAACGTAGCCTTCGGCCTTGGCGTATTCCTCGCCGGAGAAGTACTTGTCCATTTCGCCCTGAAGATATTTGCGATCTTCGGCGTTCATCATGTTCAGACGTTTTTCGTTGATCAGCAGGGTTTGGTGTTTCTGCCAGTCAGCCCAGGCCTTGGCCGAGACGTGGTCAAAAATATCCTGACCTTTTGCGCCCGGGAAAGGAGCGCGTTCCAGCGCGGGCAGTTCTTCTTTGTACTTGCGGCACATTACGGTGCGGGTCATGGCGACTCTCCTGCGTTCAATACGGCGGCCGCGCGTTCGAGCAAGGTTTTGACCGGGGCGGCGAGGCCCAGGCGCGGCGGGGTGGCGAGGTTATACCAGAGCCAGTCGGCCTCGGCCACGTGATGGGCGGCCTCCTGGACCTGCACCAGCCAGGGTTCGATGGACAACTGGAAATGGCTGAAGGTGTGGACGAGGCTCGGCAGCGCCTGCTGCTCGCCCATGGTCAGCGAATGCTGGTCGGCGAGATGTTGCAGGTCATTGAGGTCGTCGAGTTCCGGCAGGCTCCACAGACCGCCCCACAAACCGCTGGAGGGGCGCCGGTAAAGCAGAATCGCGCCGTCGCCGTTGGCGAGCATCGGCATCAGCGTGCGCTTCTGCGGGATGGCTTTGCGCGGCTTGGGGATCGGGTAGCGGGTTTCGAGACCGAGCATGTGCGCCTCGCAACCGCGCTCCAGCGGACACAGCAGGCAGCTCGGTTTGCTGCGCGTGCAGAGTGTGGCGCCGAGATCCATCATCGCCTGGGTGTAGGCGTTGACCCGATCGTGCGGGGTAAAGCGCTCAGCGTTGGCCCAGAGCTGTTTGGCGACCTTCGGCTCGCCGGGGTAGCCCTCTTGTGCGGTAAAGCGCGCCAGCACGCGTTTGACGTTGCCGTCGAGAATCGGCGCGCGCAGGCCCATGCTGATGCTCGCGATCGCGCCGGCAGTGGACAGACCGATGCCCGGCAAATCGGTAAGCTTTTCGACATCGCGCGGAAACTCGCCGCCGTACTGGCTTACGACGATCTTCGCGGTCTTCTGCAGATTGCGTGCACGGGTGTAATAACCGAGCCCGGTCCACAGGTGCAGCACCTCATCTTCCGGTGCTTCGGCCAGCGCTTCGACCGTCGGCAGCGCGGCCATGAAACGGTCGAAATAGTTGAGCACAGTGCTGACCTGGGTCTGCTGCAACATGATCTCCGACACCCACACCCGATACGGGTTGATGTCTTGCTGCCAAGGCAGATCATGACGGCCATGACGGTCGAACCAATCCAGCACCGCCTTGGAAAACTGCTCCGCTCTCATCGCTTGAACAGCCCCTTCAATGCGTTTTTCAGTTCCGGGCTGACCTTGTCGCCGAGTTTCTCGTCGATCTTCTCGCTGAGCTTGTTGCCAGCCATTTTGGTGGCGACCTGGCCAAGGCGATCATTGTCGACACGGCAGGCCTTGGCGCCGAGTTCCAGTGGGCCACGGCAGCGCAACGGCCACTCGATGCCGACGAACTTGTCGCCGACCTGACAGGCTGGATCCGGCATGGCGCTGGTGTCGCCTTCGACAATGATGCCAACGCGGTAATCCATGCCAAGCACGCGCAGGTCGATGTCGCCGTCACCGTTGACGGTCATGCCGGGAATGCGCACCTTCAGGTCCGGATTGCTGGCGATGCCGTTGCGGAAAGTCAGGTTGCCTTTCAGCTCTTGGAACGGCGTGTCCTTGCCGCGAGGCTCGCCGCTGAGGGTTTTGCGGTTGAGCGTGGCGATGCCTTTGCACAGTTGCTGCTCAAGGTTGGCGTTGAGCAGCACGCCGTTATTGATCACGAAACTGGCATTGCCGTTGAGGGTGTCGATCAGCGCTTGTTGGCTGTTGCCGCTGCTGGTGACATTACTGGTGAGCGTCACCAGGCCTTTGACCGGCGGGTTCTTGCCCTGACTTTCGAGGATTTTTTCCGCCGGCACGCGGTTGAGCTTGGTTTGCAGGTTCAGCACCGGCGCGCTTGGGCGCACATCGAGGGTGCCTTTGGCCTCGAAACCGCCGTTGTACAGTTCGCCGCTCAGATTGCTCAGGGTCAGCAGGCCGCCCTGGCCGGTGGCTTTCAGCGCGGCGTTCTGGATCGGCAGCTTGTCGAGGGTCAGTTGGCCGAAGGTCAGGTCGGCATCAACATCGAGTTTGGCCAGGCGTTCAATCGGTAGCAGTCGCTCGGTGCTCCAGGCAGTTTTGCTTGGCTTGTCCGGCAGTGGCGTGGAGCCCGCACCGGCCATCGCATCGGCTTCGGTGCTGGCCACTTCGGCCTGACGCACTTGCGTAGCGCTGTTGGCCTGCGCCGATTTCGGCGGCAGATAACGATCAACGTTGAAGGTGTCAGCCTTGAGCACCGCGCGCAGCGATTGCTTGGCGAAATCTTCTACGGCGATGCGGCCGCTGAAGCTACTGTCGTCGAGTTTCAGGTTGATGTTGTCGAACGCAACGCTGGTTGGCGTGGCCGCCACGCGGCTGACCAGTTCGACTTTGCTCAGGCTGCCTTCGCCCATGGCAGGAAGTTTCTGGCCGATGCTGTCGACGAATTTCGCCAGATCGAACTGGGCGATGGAAATGCCGCCGGTGATCTGTGGAGTTTTGTCGAGGTCGTTGGCTTTCAGCTCGCCCAAGGCGCGCAATTGGTTGGCAGAGATTTTGATCCCGGTCCATTCGGCGACGTTCGCGGCTTTATCCAGCAACATCTGACCTTGGGCGGAGAAGGTCATAGTCTTGCCTTGCAGCGGGTCGCCCGCCAATTCACCAGACAGTTTCAGGTCTTCAAACTTGTAGCGTTGCAATGCGCGCTCGATGCGCAACTCGCCAGTAAGCTCCGTGCGCACGCGCAGAACCGGCTGATTGGTGCCGAGGAACGCCGTGGCTTTCAGCGGGATGTTGGTCGAATCGTGCACCGGGCCGGTGCTCAACTGGATGCTTTCGGCGCTGAATTGCTTGCCGGTCAACTCGTCGTTGTATTCAACGCGGGCGTTGTTGACGGTCAGGCTGTCGATGTCGAGGCGAATCGGCTGCGGCGGTTTTTCCACTGCTGCGGTGGTCTCGCTGGCCGGTTGGCCGGGCGCAGCGGGCGGCGTTGCGCCAGCCGGAGCCGGCACCTTGCCGATGTCTTCCCAGTTGCCATGGCCGTTCTTGTCGCGATTGAGGCGCAGGTTCAGGCCTTCGACGCGCACATCGCTCATCTGCACTTCGCGGCGCAGCAATGGCAGCACGCGCACGGACAGGCCGAGCATCTGCAAATCGGCAAACGGTTCGGCAGGCTTGGCCAGGGTGGCGACACTGGCCTCGTGCAATTCCAGGCCAAGCCACGGGAACAGGCTCCAGCCGATGTCGCCATTGAGCGTCAGCTCGATGTGGGCCTTGTCGCGGGCTATCTGGCGGATCTCGTCTTTGTAATCGTTGGGATCGAAGAGGTGGGTCAGGGCAAAGCCTGCCGCCACTATGATCAGCAACAGCCCGAGAAGTACCAGACCCAGGATTTTGCCGAACGCTTTCATGGGCGAGTCCTTGTAGTTAGTCGAATTCGTAATTTAGCCGGGGAGTATAGCGCTGCAACGACCCGGTTCGGTGTGGCGTCATATTGCCAGTGGTGCAAGCGACACCTGCAGCTTCGCGGACATCGCCTCAACATCGGGATGCCCGGCAGGCGCCAGAAGACGCAGTTCAGCCCCCGCTTGCGACGCCATTTTCTGCGCTTGGTTCACCAGTCGTTCCGCGACCCCACGGCGTCGGGTAACTTTTCGTACGCATAAATGGGACAAGTACCAAGCGTCGTGGTGCCTTTGCAGACATGCAGCGCCGAGCAGGCGGTCGTTGAAACGTCCGGCAATAAAAGTGCCGTCCGCCAAGGCGCTCTTGATCAGGTCGATCCCCCCGGAAAACGGCGTGAATAGCCATTCTGGCGCGTCGTGATAAATCTTTTGCAGATCCTGCTGATCCTGATAATTGGCGGCGTTCAGCGCTTCTACAACGATCGGCATGGCAGTTTCCTGAGTGATAGGAGATCAGGTGACATAAAAAAGGTGATATCAGTTTGGTTTTTCTGTCACCTGCAAATGGTAACCTTCGCCCGTTCGTCCGTCCTTCTGCGACTTAACGTCGCGCCTTCAAGGAGCTTCACCTTAAAAAACGGTCATGCCTGCGTGCATAAGTCCGAGGGTGAGCAGTGGCTGGCGAACCATACTAATAATTGGGGGATACACAATGAGCACGAGCATCACGGCGGACGGCCTCAAAGCCGATCAGCCCGCGTTCCTGTCCAAGGAACGCATTATCGCCAAGCCCGGTTTCAACCGTTGGCTAGTCCCACCGGCCGCTCTGGCCATCCACCTGTGCATCGGCATGGCCTACGGCTTCTCGGTGTTCTGGTTGCCGCTGTCCAAGGCGCTGGGCGTAACCGCTCCGGTGGCTTGCGCACCGGACATGAGCTTCATCGCTCAAGTGTTTTCGTCGCAATGCGACTGGCCGATCTCCATGCTCGGCTGGATCTACACCCTGTTCTTCATCTTCCTCGGCTGCTCGGCAGCGATCTGGGGTGGCTGGCTGGAACACGCAGGGCCGCGTAAGGCTGGTGTTGTATCGGCACTGTGCTGGTGCGGCGGTCTGCTGATTTCGGCGCTGGGTATCTATACCCACCAGATCTGGTTGATGTGGATCGGCTCCGGCGTGATCGGCGGGATCGGTCTGGGTCTGGGCTACATCTCGCCGGTATCGACACTGATCAAGTGGTTCCCGGACAAGCGCGGCATGGCGACCGGCATGGCAATCATGGGCTTCGGTGGCGGTGCAATGGTCGGTGCACCGCTGGCGACGGCGCTGATGAGCCACTTCGGCTCGGCTGAAGGTGTCGGCGTGTGGCAGAGCTTCGTGGCCATGGCGGCGATCTACTTTGTGTTCATGATCGGCGGTGCTCTGGCTTACCGCGTTCCGCCAACCGGCTGGAAACCTGAAGGCTGGACCGCTCCGGCGAAGAAAGCCGCGAACGCGATGATCACCAACCGTCACGTGCACGTGAATGTGGCGTGGAAAACCCCGCAATTCCGTCTGGTGTGGCTGGTGCTGTGCCTGAACGTATCCGCGGGTATCGGCATCCTCGGCATGGCTTCGCCACTGCTGCAGGAAGTGTTCGGTGGCAAGTTGCTGGGTGTTGATGTGCCGTTTGGCCAGCTCGATGCCGGCCAGTTGGCTTCGATTGCTGCGATCGCTGCCGGTTTCACCGGTTTGCTCAGCCTGTTCAACATCGGTGGCCGCTTCTTCTGGGCTTCGTTCTCGGACTACCTGGGCCGCAAAAACACCTACTTCGTGTTCTTCGCCCTGGGTTTTGCCCTGTACGCGCTGATTCCGAACATGGGCCACTTGGGTAACGTTGCGCTGTTCGTGGCGGCGTTCTGCATCATTCTGTCGATGTACGGCGGTGGTTTCGCGACGGTTCCGGCGTATCTGGCGGATCTGTTCGGTACGCAGATGGTGGGTGCGATCCACGGTCGTCTGCTGACTGCCTGGGCTGCAGCGGGTGTGCTCGGTCCGGTGCTGGTGAACTACCTGCGTGAATATCAGCTGAGCATCGGCGTTGAACGCGCTGCCGCTTACGACATCACCTTGTACATCCTCGCCGGCCTGCTGGTGCTGGGCTTCCTGTGCAACCTGATGGTGCGTCCGGTGGCCGACAAGTACTTCATGACCGACGCTGAACTGGCCGCCGAACAGGCGCTCGGTCACGACAAAGGTGCTGATGCCAGCACGGTTCTGGAGTGGAAAGCCGCACCGGGCAGCAAGCCGTTGGCAATCGCCGCGTGGCTGGTTGTGGGTATTCCGTTGGCGTGGGGTGTGTGGGTGACCCTGCAGAAAACGGCGGTACTGTTTCACTAAGTAAGTGGTAAAACGCAGTACCCCTGTGGGAGCGAGCCTGCTCGCGAAGACGGATTGTCAGTCGACATAAGTGTTGGCTGACCCACCGCATTCGCGAGCAGGCTCGCTCCCACATTTGTTTTTGCGCTACCTGTAATGGCTTGTATGGACATGTCTACCCGCGACAACCGGGGGTTCTATCCGTCAGCCATCTCACCTCTCGTGTTTCTGTTTGCTTCCTGCGTGCCTATAATGGCTGCCTTTTTCGCCCAATGATTTTGCGGAGCTGGTGATGGCCGAACGTAAGGCTTCTGTCGAGCGCGACACTCTGGAAACCCAGATCAAAGCCTCGATCAACCTTGATGGCACCGGAAAGGCCCGATTCGATATCGGTGTTCCTTTTCTTGAGCACATGCTGGATCAGATCGCCCGTCACGGGTTGATCGACCTGGATATCGAATGCAAGGGCGATCTGCATATCGACGACCACCATACGGTGGAAGACGTCGGTATCACCCTCGGCCAGGCATTTGCCAAAGCCATCGGCGATAAAAAAGGCATCCGTCGCTACGGTCACGCCTACGTGCCGCTCGATGAAGCGCTGTCGCGCGTGGTGATCGACTTCTCCGGTCGTCCAGGCCTGCAGATGCACGTGCCGTACACCCGCGCCACCGTCGGCGGCTTCGACGTTGACCTGTTCCAGGAATTCTTCCAGGGCTTCGTCAACCATGCGTTGGTCAGCATGCACATCGACAACCTGCGTGGCACTAACACCCACCACCAGATCGAAACCGTGTTCAAGGCTTTTGGCCGCGCGCTGCGCATGGCCGTCGAGCTGGACGAGCGCATGGCCGGGCAAATGCCGTCGACCAAAGGCGTTCTGTAATGCAGACGGTTGCAGTTATCGATTACGGCATGGGCAACCTGCACTCGGTGGCCAAGGCCCTCGAGCACGTCGGTGCCGGCAAGGTGCTGATCACCAGCGATGCTGCGGTGATTCGCGAAGCTGACCGCGTGGTGTTCCCCGGCGTCGGCGCGATTCGCGATTGCATGGCGGAGATCCGTCGCCTCGGCTTCGATTCGCTGGTGCGCGAAGTCAGCCAGGATCGTCCGTTTCTTGGTATCTGTGTCGGCATGCAAGCCTTGCTCGACACCAGCGAAGAGAACGACGGTGTCGACTGCATCGGTCTGTTCCCCGGTGCGGTGAAGTTCTTCGGCAAAGACCTGCATGAAGACGGCGAACACCTGAAAGTCCCGCACATGGGCTGGAACGAGGTGAAGCAGAAGGTCAGCCACCCGCTGTGGCATGACATTCCGGACATGGCGCGTTTCTACTTTGTGCACAGCTACTACATCGCTGCCGCCAATGCGCGGCAAGTGGTAGGTGGCGGTCATTACGGCGTCGATTTCGCTGCGGCGCTCGCCGATGGCTCGCGCTTCGCCGTGCAGTTCCACCCGGAGAAGAGCCATACCCATGGCCTGCAGTTGCTGCAGAATTTCGCCGCGTGGGACGGTCGCTGGTAAATGGCTGCCAAGAAGTCCAAACCGCCGATACTGACCCTCACTCCCGAGCAGGAGAGTGACGCCAATCGCAAGATTCAGCGGTTCATGGAAGACCGTTTCGAACTGGATCTGGGTTCGTTCGAAGCGGCGGAAATTCTTGAGCTGTTTACCCGCGAAATTGCTCCGCACTATTACAACAGGGCGATTTTCGATGTGCAGACCCACCTCAAAGAGCGGTTTGAAAGCATCGAAAGCGACCTGTGGGCGCTCGAGAAAAATTAGGAGCAGCTGCAAGCCGCAAGCTTCAAGCTGCAAGAACTGGTACACCGCATGCTTGCAGCTAGTCGCTTGCAGCTTGCCGCTCTTTTGACGAAGGAAAAAGCATGCTGATTATTCCCGCTATCGATCTTAAAGACGGTGCCTGCGTACGTCTGCGCCAGGGCCGCATGGAAGATTCCACAGTGTTCTCCGATGATCCGGTGAGCATGGCTGCCAAGTGGGTGGAGGGCGGTTGCCGCCGTCTGCATCTGGTCGATCTGAACGGCGCGTTCGAAGGCCAGCCAGTCAACGGCGAAGTGGTCACCGCGATCGCCAAGCGCTACCCGACCTTGCCGATCCAGATCGGCGGCGGCATCCGTTCGCTGGAAACCATCGAACACTACGTCAAGGCTGGCGTGAGCTACGTGATCATCGGCACCAAAGCCGTGAAAGATCCGGCGTTCGTTGCTGAAGCCTGCCGCGCGTTCCCGGGCAAAATTATTGTTGGCCTGGATGCCAAAGACGGTTTCGTCGCCACCGATGGCTGGGCTGAAATCAGCACCGTGCAAGTCATCGATCTGGCCAAGCAGTTTGAAGCCGACGGCGTGTCCTCGATCGTTTATACCGACATCGCCAAAGACGGCATGATGCAGGGCTGCAACGTGCCGTTCACCGCTGCACTGGCTGCCGCTACCAAGATCCCGGTGATCGCGTCCGGCGGCATCCACAATCTGGGTGACATCAAGTCGCTGCTCGACGCCAAGGCGCCGGGCATCATCGGCGCCATCACTGGCCGGGCGATTTACGAAGGCACCCTCGACGTCGCCGAAGCGCAAGCTTTCTGCGATTCGTACAAAGGCTGAGGACTGACCATGGCGCTGGCCAAACGCATCATCCCTTGCCTGGACGTGGACAACGGCCGGGTCGTCAAAGGTGTGAAGTTCGAAAACATCCGCGACGCCGGTGACCCAGTGGAAATCGCCCGTCGCTACGACGAGCAGGGTGCCGATGAGATTACCTTCCTCGACATCACCGCCAGCGTCGATGGCCGCGACACCACGCTGCATACCGTTGAGCGCATGGCCAGCCAGGTGTTCATCCCGCTGACCGTCGGCGGTGGCGTGCGCACCGTGCAGGACATCCGCAACCTCTTGAATGCCGGCGCGGACAAGGTGTCGATCAACACCGCTGCCGTGTTCAACCCGGAGTTCGTCGGTGAGGCCGCGCAGCATTTCGGCTCGCAGTGCATCGTCGTCGCCATCGACGCCAAGAAGGTTTCCGGCCCGGGCGAAACCCCGCGCTGGGAAATCTTCACCCACGGCGGGCGCAAGCCAACCGGCCTCGATGCCGTCGAGTGGGCGAAGAAAATGGAAGGTCTCGGTGCCGGCGAGATCCTGCTGACCAGCATGGATCAGGACGGCATGAAAAACGGTTTCGACCTCGGCGTGACCCGCGCGATCAGCGATGCGCTGGGCATTCCGGTGATCGCTTCCGGCGGTGTCGGCAACTTGCAGCATCTGGCTGACGGCATTCTCGAAGGCCACGCCAGCGCTGTGTTGGCGGCGAGCATTTTCCACTTCGGCGAATACACCGTGCAGGAAGCCAAGGCCTACATGGCCAAACGCGGCATCACGATGCGTTAAGCGTCAAAATCCGTACAGGCCAGTGGACACCATGGCGCACCCAAGGCACTCTTGGGCACGCCATGGATTTCGGTAGCCCGACATGATCAAACGCCTGCTTCTCGTTCTCGCCAGCGCCTCGATGTTGCTCATCAACACGGCCCGCGCCGAAACCAGTCCTGACACCGATCTGGTGCTCCTCACCGAAAACTTCCCGCCGTACAACATGGCGAAGAACGGCAAAAATTTCGCCCAAGGCGAAAACATCAACGGCATCGCCACCGATATCGTCCGTGAAATGTTCCAGCGTGCCGGCGTTACTTACAGCCTGACCCTGCGCTTTCCTTGGGAGCGCGTGTACAAACTCGCGCTGGAAAATCCTGGCTACGGCGCCTTTGTGATGGCGCGCCTGCCGGATCGCGAAAAACTCTTCAAATGGGTCGGCCCGATCGGTCCGGATGACTGGATCCTGCTGGCCAAAGCCGACAGCAAGATCACCCTCGAAACCCTCAATGATGCGCGCAAATACAAGATCGGCGCCTACAAGGGCGATGCGATTGCCGAGACGCTGACCAAGCAGGGACTGAAGCCGGTGGTGGTGTTGCGCGATCAGGACAACGCCAAGAAGCTTGTCAGCGGGCAGATTGATTTGTGGGCTACGGGTGATCCGGCGGGGCGTTATCTGGCGCGACAGGATGGGGTAACGGGCCTGAAGACGGTGCTGCGCTTCAACAGCGCCGAGCTGTATCTGGCGCTGAATAAAGACGTGCCGGAAGAGACGGTGAAGAAGCTGCAGGCGGCGCTGGATCAGATGCGCAAGGATGGTGTGGTGGACGAGATCATGGGGCGGTATTTGTAGCGCTTACCAGGTCGCTACCCCCTCACCCCAGCCCTCCCGAAACGTCGGACCGCCCCCAAGGGGGTTGGGGAGAGGGGCTTCTAAACTCAGCGGTAAACGCCATCCTTGCCGTGAGCCGCAGTCGCCTTGTTACTCCGCACACTGATCATCTGCCGAATATCGATCCACTCGATCCCCTGAGCCTTCAGCTTCGGCAATTCGCGCTCCAGCACTGCCAGGGTTTGCGGATACGGATGGCCGATCATCACCGCTGAACCCTGCTTGTGCGCCAGGCTGATCGCCGTCTGCAACTGCGTGGTGATCGCCGCTTCCGTGCGTTCATCATCGAGAAACACATCCCGAGAAACACTGGCCAGATCGATCTTTTGCGCCTGCTGTGCGGCAACGGTCTGCGCACTGGTGCGGCTGTCGACGAAGAACTTGTGCCGGCGTTGCAACTCGCCCATCAACCACGCCATCGCCACGGGTTGCGCGGTCATGCGGCTGCCCATGTGGTTGTTGATGCCTGCGGTGTAGGGGACCATTTTGAACGCCGCGTTGAGGCGTTTTTCCAGTTCTTCGAGGGGCAGTTCCGGGTGCCAGGCGTACGGCCCGGTGGCCGGGTCCATCGGCATGTGCAGGATAACGATCTTGCCGGCGCGGTGGGCTTCGCGGGCAAACTCGGTGGCGTGGGGTGTGTCAGGCATGATCGCCGTGGTCACCGGGCCGGGCAGGGCCAGCACGCGGCGATCCCGGGGCAGGTTCTGCCCCAGGTCGTCGATGATCAGTGTCAGGTAGGCTTTGTGTGGCTTTGGGCTGACGGGTTCTGCGTGAGCAGCACCCGCCAGACAGCACAACAGAACGAAGACGAAACGCAAAGGCATCCTCAACGGCCGGACGTAATGCTCAGGCCTTTGAGCAGGCTCAGGGCCTGGGCCAATTGGTAGTCATCATCCTGCGGCATCGCTTTGGCCTTGGCGCCGGAACCGGTCGGTTTGTCCGCGCCGCCGTTGCCGTTGCCCAAGTGACCTTGCAGGTCGGCCTCTTTGAAGTAATCGCCATCGGCCTCGCTGGTGATCTTGGCCTTGCGCACTTCGATGTCCGGAACAATGCCTTGCGCCTGAATCGAGCGGCCATTCGGCGTGAAGTACAGCGCCGTGGTGATCTTCAGCGCGCGGTCGTTGTTCAGCGGCAGCACGGTTTGTACCGAGCCTTTGCCGAAACTGGTGGTGCCCATGACCACCGCACGTTTCTGGTCCTGCAGGGCGCCGGCGACGATTTCCGAAGCCGAGGCGCTGCCACCGTTGATCAGCACAACCATCGGCACCGCTTCGCTTTCGTCTTTGCCGGTCGCGGAGAAGCGCAGTTCGGAGTTGGCGATGCGGCCCTTGGTGTAAACGATCAGGCCTTTGGTGATGAAGTGGTCGACCACTTCCACCGCTGCCTGCAACACGCCGCCCGGGTTGTTGCGCAGGTCGAGAATGATGCCGTTGAGCTTCTTGCCGTTGTCCTTGCGCAGCTTGGCCAGGGCCTTGGAGACCTCTTCGCCGGTCTTGACCTGGAACTGGGTGATGCGGATGTACGCATAACCGGTTTCCAGCAGTTGCGCCTTGACGCTCTTCACCTGAATCACTGCACGGGCCAAGGTCACGTCAAACGGCGTGCCGCCATCGCGAACCAGGGTCAGGGTGATTTTCTGGCCGATCTTGCCGCGCATCTTGTCGACGGCTTCGGTCATGGTCTGGCCGCGAGTCGGCTGGCCGTTGATCTTGACGATGAAGTCGCCGGCCTGAATACCGGCCTTCGACGCCGGGGTGTCATCGATTGGCGAGACGACTTTGATGAAGCCGTCTTCGGCGCCGACTTCGATGCCCAGGCCGCCGAATTCACCGCTGGTGCTTTCCTGCAGCTCGGTGAAATCTTCCGGGCCGAGGTATGCCGAGTGCGGATCAAGGTTGCTGAGCATGCCCTTGATCGCGTTTTCCAGCAGCGTCTTGTCGTCCACCGGCTCGACGTAAGCCGCTTTGATCCGGTCCATGACCTCGGCGAAGGTGCGCAACTCTTCCAGTGGCAGCGGCGCCTTGGAGGTCGCGGCAGTGCCTGCCGGAGCGACGGCCGGGGCCGGTTGAGCGGCGAACGCCAAAGGCGCGCCGATCACCAGAGCGATCGTCAGGGCCAGCGAGGTAAGGCGGGACAAATGCAGCATGTCGAACGAACTCCTGAATTAGGCGGCGCGCTTATCCTTGCGCACGACACCATTGCGCCGGATCACTCGGGTGACCCTGCTGACGAATAGCGAAATACAACGCTGGTGTGTCCTGACCGCCACTGTTACCGACAGTGGAAATCGACTCACCGGCTTTAACCACGTCCCCAGCCGACTTGAGCAGCGTCTGGTTGTGACCGTAAAGACTCAGAAAACCGTTGCCGTGATCGAGGATCACCAGCAGTCCGGCGCCACGCAACCAGTCGGCGAACACCACGCGCCCGCCGTGTACGGCGTGCACCTGGCTGCCGGCGGAGGCGCTGATCATCACGCCATCCCACTTGGTACGGGCGTCGTCGCCACGGCTTTCACCGAAGCGCGCCAATAGTCGACCATCAACCGGCCAAGGAAGTTTTCCCCGGGTTGCAGCAAAAGGGCCACCGAAGGTCTCGCCGCTGCTGGAGACCAGTGCGCCGGGAGTGGATCGGGCGGGTTTTCGTGGGGCGTCGCTGTTTTCAGCCTGCGCCTCACGCAAGCGCTTTTTTTCCGCTTCCTGCTGGGCGATCAGCGCTTTCTGCCGCGCTTCTTCTGCCTCACGAGCCTGGCGGGCCAGGGTTTCTTCAATGGTTTTAAGGACTTTAGACAGATCTGCCTGATCCTGCTCGCGCGCGGCCAGTTTCTGGTCGCGGGCTTTCACGTCATCGTTGAGCTTGGCGAGGACTTGCTGGCGTTCCTTGCGGACATTTTCCAGTTCGTCGCGCTGGCTATCGAGGGTGCTTTTCTGCACCAGCAATTGCGCTTGCTGGGCGGCGATGTCTTTTTCGACATTGGCCAGTTGGCGCAGGGTTTCGTTGAAATTCTTCAACTGTTCCAGGCGGGCCTGGCTCAGGTAATCGTAATAGGTGAGGGTGCGGGCGAATTTCTCGGGATTCTGCTGGTTGAGCAGCAGCTTGAGGTATTCCTGCCGACCGTTCTGATAAGCCGCTCGGGCCTGAATGGCGATCAGTCGCTGCTGTTCAGTGCGCGCGCTCTGGAGTTTTTTTTTCTCTGCATCGAGTCGCTGTAGCTCGGATTCGCTTTTCTGCAGTTCTTTCTGCAGTGCGTCGACCTGCTTCTGCAGCTTGCCCAGCTCGGTTTCAGTGCCCTTGAGCTCTTTCTGTACGCCGGACTTTTCTTCCTGGACTTTGCTCAGCAGCTTCTTCAGCTCGGCAATGTCCTGACGCGTGGCGTCCAACTGCTGTTGGGTTTGCGCGCGCTCGTCAGCGAAGGCCGGTTGGAGCAGGCAGGTCAGAGCGAGGGCGATCAGGACGCGGAGCATAGAGGCGGGCGGCACCAGGGTAAGGGACGGCCTAGTATGCCCGCCCGAGGCTGCAAAAAAAACGCCCAATTGGGGCTGTGTGATAACTGGCTGGAGATACAGCTAAAAATAATCTCTGAAACCACCATAAATCAATGTGGGAGCTGGCTTGCCAGCGATGGCGTCTGCACATTCAACATAGATGTTGGCTGTCAGATTGCTATCGCTGGCAGGCCAGCTCCCACAGGGTTTTGCGGTGTTTTGGCGATTGGGGTCAGACCAGGATGGAAGTGCCGGTCATTTCCGCCGGTTTTTCCAGGCCCAGCAGCTTCAGCATGGTCGGCGCTACGTCCGCCAATACGCCGCCTTCACGCACTTTCAGATCACGCTTGCCGACATAAATGAACGGCACCGGTTCGGTGGTGTGCGCGGTGTGCGCCTGGTGGGTTTCTTCGTCGGCCATTTTTTCAACGTTGCCGTGGTCAGCCGTGATCAGCGCTTCACCGCCAACCTTTTCCAGTGCTTCGACAATGCGACCGACGCAGGTGTCGAGGCACTCGACAGCCTTCACCGCCGCATCGAACACGCCGCTGTGGCCGACCATGTCGCCGTTGGCGTAGTTGACGACGATTACGTCGAAACGCTGGTTTTCGATGGCCTCAACGATACGGTCGGTGACTTCCGGCGCGCTCATTTCCGGCTGCAAGTCGTAGGTGGCGACTTTCGGCGACGGGATCAGGATGCGCTCTTCGCCCGGGAACGGTTCTTCACGACCGCCGGAGAAGAAGAAGGTCACGTGGGCGTATTTTTCGGTTTCGGCGATACGCAGTTGGGTTTTGCCGTTTTTCGCCAAGTAATCGCCAAGCACGTTTTCCAGGCTGCCCGCGGCGAACGCCGACGGTGCCGGAATGCTTGCCGCGTATTGGGTCAGCATGACGAAACCGGCCAGCTTCGGCTGACGTGCGCGCTCGAAGTCGTTGAAATCGTCTTCGACGAACACGCGGGTCAGCTCGCGGGCACGGTCGGCGCGGAAGTTCATGAACACCACAGCGTCGCCGTCTTCAACTTTCACCGGCTCACCGATGGTCGTGGCTTTGACGAATTCGTCGCTCTCGCCGCGCGCGTAAGCAGCGTCGAGACCTTCCTGCGCGGTGGCGGCGTTGAATTCACTGTTGCCGTCGACGATCAGGTTGTAGGCCTGAGCGACGCGATCCCAACGGTTGTCGCGGTCCATGGCGAAGTAACGGCCGATGATGCTGGCGATGCGGCCCTTGCCGAGTGCCTGGAAGGTTGCGTCGAGCAGTTCGATTGACGACGCGGCGCTTTTCGGCGGCGTATCGCGGCCATCGAGGAAGGCGTGCAGGTAGATTTTTTCAGCACCGCGCTTGAACGCCAGTTCGGCCATGGCGATCAGGTGATCCTGATGGCTGTGCACGCCGCCATCGGACAACAGGCCCATGAAGTGCACGGCTTTGCCGGCGGCCACGGCTTTATCCACAGCGGCGCAGATGGTCGGGTTCTCGAAGAATTCGCCGTCGCGGATCGACTTGGTCACGCGGGTGAAGTCCTGATACACCACGCGGCCAGCGCCAAGGTTCATGTGACCGACTTCAGAGTTGCCCATCTGGCCGTCCGGGAGACCGACGTCCATGCCGCTGCCCGAGATCAAGCCGTTCGGCACGGTGGCCCACAGGCGATCGAGAACAGGCTTCTTCGCCGCAAAAACGGCATTGGATTCAGGGCTGTCGCTGTGACCGAAGCCGTCGAGAATCATCAGGACCAAAGGTTTAGGCGTAGTCGTCATGGAATCCACTCGTGGCTAATAAAGAAGAGGGCGATGGAAAAGGGAGTTGGAGTTTAATGCTAAGTTCCGACCGCGTCACCGCCGGACGGGGTTTGGCCGACCATAGTGGCTGTGTATACTGGCCGACATTTTAACGCCCTGGAACCTCCTTCGATGGTTGCTCACCTGATTGAATTTGCCACTAACCACTACATTCTTGTCGGTATCTTCGTCGTACTGCTGGCTCTGCTGCTGGCGCACACGATGCAGGGCGGCGGTAAAAGCCTGAGCACCGGCGAACTGACTGCACTGGTCAACAAAGACGCAGGCGTCGTGGTGGACATCCGTCCGGCCAAGGATTTCGCTGCCGGCCACATCGTTGGCGCGGTGAACATTCCTCAGGACAAACTGGCTGCGCGCACCGCCGAGCTGGAAAAGCACAAGGCCAAGACCATCATTCTGGTCGACGCCCTGGGCCAGACCGCCGGCACCCACGCCCGCGAACTGATGAAATCCGGCTTCACCGCCGCCAAGCTATCCGGCGGGATTTCCAGCTGGAAAGGCGACAACCTGCCGTTGGTGAAGTGATATGAGCGAAGTCATCGTCTACTCCAGCGATTACTGCCCTTATTGCTCGCGAGCCAAGTACCTGCTCGAGAACAAAGGCGTGGCCTTCAAAGAGATCAAGGTCGATGGCAAGCCGCAGGTGCGCGCCGAAATGGCCCAGAAAGCCGGACGCACGTCCGTGCCGCAGATCTGGATCGGCAGCAAGCACATCGGCGGTTGTGATGATTTGTATGCCTTGGAGCGCGCCGGCAAGCTCGACGCGCTGCTCAAGGCTTGAACGGCTGCACCCACGTACAGCACTCCCTAAAAGACCCAAGATCGATAAGGATCTGAGATGACTGACCAACAGAACACTGCAGCCAGCGAAGAAGAAACCGCACCGCAATTCTCCTTGCAGCGCATCTACGTACGCGACCTGTCCTTCGAAGCTCCGAAAAGCCCGGCGATCTTCCGCCAGCAGTGGGATCCGGCCGTTGCGCTGGATCTGAACACTCGCCAGAAAGAGCTGGAAGGTGATTTCTACGAGGTCGTGCTGACCCTGTCCGTTACCGTGAAAAACGGTGAAGAAGTCGCCTTCATCGCTGAAGTGCAACAGGCCGGTATCTTCCTGATCAAGAACCTGGACGCGGCTTCGATGAGCCACACTCTGGGTGCGTTCTGCCCGAACATCCTGTTCCCGTACGCGCGCGAAACCCTGGACAGCCTGGTGACCCGTGGTTCGTTCCCGGCCCTGATGCTGGCCCCGGTGAACTTCGACGCCCTGTACGCGCAAGAACTGCAGCGCATGCAGGAAAGCGGCGACGCGCCAACCGTTCAATAAACGGTCTGAGCGACAACGAAAAAAGCGCCGTTACAGGCGCTTTTTTCTTGGCTGATCGTTCCCACGCTCTGCGTGGGCATGCCTCTGGGGACGCTCCGCGTCCAGTGACGCGGAGCGTCACGGGCTGCGTTCCACACAGAGCGTGGGAACGATCAGGTGTGGTGTTACTTGAAGTCGTTCTGGCGCCACGCTTCGTACACTGCAACAGCCACGGTGTTGGACAGGTTCAGGCTGCGGCAGCCTTCACGCATGGGCAGGCGCAGGCGCTGTTCGGCGGGCAGGGCATCCAGCACTTCCGGCGGCAAGCCGCGACTTTCCGGGCCGAAGATGAACGCATCGCCCGGGACAAACGCGGCATCATGAAACGGTCGCGAGCCCTTGGTGGTGAACGCGAACACCCGCGGGTTGCCGATGCTTGTCAGGCAACTGGCGAGATCCGCGTGACGTTGCAGCGTGGCATATTCGTGGTAGTCGAGACCGGCACGGCGCAAGCGCTTGTCGTCCATCTCGAAGCCCAGCGGTTCGATCAAATGCAGGTGGCAGCCGCTGTTGGCGCACAGCCTGATAACGTTGCCGGTATTCGGCGGAATTTCTGGTTGAAAAAGGATGACGTGAAACATGCACGGCTCCGAAGGTAAAGATGAGCGGCATTCTACGCCGCCTGTGGACAACCGTTCGAAACTATTCCCGCGCGTGATCGCTTCGCTGGCGATTGTCGGTGTCATGATCGGCTTGATGATCGGCCGCCTGACCACGCCGGATCCGACGGTGCTGCAACAGGTCGAGGTAACGGAACAGGGGCTGGTGGTGTGGTTCAACAACGAACCGAAGCTGCACGGCGAGATCATCGACGGCACCGTGGCGCTGCTGTTCCAGGCTGAGGGTCCGGCCCAGAAGGGCCAGCTCAGGCTCAATGGCAAAGACGTCAACTGGCGTACGCGAGCGAGTGATGGTGGGTTGTTGCTGACGGTGCTGGCGGCGCGGCCACTGCAGGGCGACTGGGCCGGCAGGGCGGTCGATGACCGCTGGCGTCTGGAGATTCATCTGCGGGAGTAATAAAAGCGGGAATCCCTGACCTGCCTGTATCAGGGTTCCCAAAACGGGATGGACTTCGCGTGAAGCGTCGGTCCGGTGTAAAGAGGGAACCCCCGGCCTGCCTGTACCAAGAGCCCCAAAAGGGTGAGCTCGCCGCGTGGCGCTGTGAGCCCGATGTAAAGAGGGGAATCCCCGGCCTGCCTGTACCAAGGTCCCCGAAAGGGTGGGTGAATCGAATCACCTGTAATAGGTATTGCAGGGCGCGTGCCAGGTTTTAATCTGTTGAAACAAAAAAGCTGCTCAGAAACACGAAAGCCCCTGAATCCGGGGCTTTCGTGTATTTGAAAGGTTGATTGTTCAGTGTTTTCGGCAGCGACTGTGGGGGGGGCGACTGTGCTCAATCGCGGGTCATCGTGCATTGATGCGGTGCACGCTGACCCTAAACGCTTCGCGAGCAAGCTCGCTCCCACCGTTGGAATGCAATCCCGTGTGGGAGCGAGCTTGCTCGCGAATGGATGTCACGGTCAGCGAAGATTCAAAGGCTGATCAGCCCTCATCCCCCTCGTCATCATCCCCACCATCAACCTTCATCCCCAGTTCCTTGATCTTGCGCGTCAGGGTATTCCGCCCCCAGCCCAGCAACACCGCCGCATCGCGCCGACGCCCAGCCGTGTGCTTCAGCGCGGTCTCGATCATGATCCGTTCAAACGCCGGAACCGCGCTGTCGAGCAAACTCGACTGACCACGCGCCAACGCCTGATCGGCCCACTGACGCAGCGCCTGTTCCCAGTTGGTCACCGGTGCCGAGTCCTGCGGCAGGTTCAGCAGTTCTGGCGGCAGGTCGCTGATGTGCACTTCGCGCCCGGACGCCATCACGGTGATCCAGCGGCAGGTGTTCTCCAGCTGGCGCACGTTGCCGCCCCACGGCAGGTTCTTCAGGTATTCCTCGGTTTCGCTTTTCAGCAGCTTCGGCTCGACCGCCAGTTCTTGCGCGGCGCGGCTGAGGAAATGCTTGGCCAGGGTCGGGATGTCTTCGCGACGGTCCGACAGGCGCGGGATGTGGATGCGGATCACGTTGAGGCGGTGGAACAAGTCCTCACGGAATTTGCCGGCGTGCACCAGGGTTTCCAGATTCTGGTGCGTCGCAGCGATGATGCGCACGTCGACCTTGACCGGCACATGCCCGCCGACGCGGTAGAACTCGCCGTCGGCCAGAACCCGCAGCAAACGGGTTTGCGTATCCGCCGGCATGTCGCCGATTTCATCGAGGAACAGCGTGCCGCCGTCAGCCTGTTCAAAGCGGCCGCGACGCAGGTTCGCCGCGCCGGTGAACGCGCCTTTCTCGTGGCCGAACAGCTCGGACTCCATCAGATCCTTGGGGATCGCCGCCATGTTCAGCGCGATGAACGGCGAGGCCGCGCGCGGGCTGTGGCGGTGCAGGGCGTGGGCGACCAGTTCTTTACCGGTGCCGGATTCACCGTTGATCAGCACGGTGATGTTGGAGTGGCTCAAGCGGCCGATGGCGCGAAACACTTCCTGCATCGCCGGCGCTTCGCCGATGATTTCCGGGGTGCGCGTCAGCGCCGGAACGACTTCCAGGCCTTGCTGTTCTTGCGCATGCTGGTTGGCACGTTTGACCAGCGACACCGCTTCATCAACGTCGAACGGCTTCGGCAAGTACTCGAACGCGCCGCCCTGATACGAGGCGACAGCGCTGTCCAGATCGGAGTGAGCGGTCATGATGATGACCGGCAAACGTGGGTGCTGCTCACGAATCCGCGCCAACAGGTCCAGACCACTGGCACCGGGCATGCGAATGTCGGAAATGATCACGTCAGGCTGTTGACGGGCCAGACGACTCATCACGCCATCAGCGCTGTCGAAGCTCTGGGTGGTCATGCCTTCCTGCTGCAAGGCCTTTTCCAGAACCCAACGGATAGAACGGTCGTCATCGACGATCCATACGGTTTCACTACGGCTCATGTCGATGTGGCTCCTTGTTCCAGTGGCAGAAAGATCGAGAACGTGGTGTGGCCTGGATGGCTGTCACACTCGATCAGACCCTGGTGCTGGCTGATGATGTTCTGGGTAATGGCCAGACCGAGCCCGGTACCGTCCGGGCGTCCGCTGACCATGGGAAAGAAAATGGTTTCCTGAAGTTCCGCCGGGATCCCCGGGCCGTTGTCGATGATCTCGATCTTGGTTACCAGGCGATGGCGGATGTGGCCGATGGTGAACTGGCGCATGGCGCGGGTGCGCAGGCTGATGCGGCCCAAGCGCAATTCGTTCTGGCTGCTGATCGCCTGCATCGCATTACGCACTATGTTCAATACGGCTTGAATCATTTGCTCGCGGTCGATCAACACGTCGGGAATGCTTGGGTCGTAATCGCGCACCAAGGTGATGCAGCCCTGGCTTTCCGCTTCGACCAGTTGGCAGACGCGCTCCAGCACTTCGTGAACGTTGCACATCGCCAGCGACGGCAGTTTGTTCGAACCGAGCATGCGGTCGACCAGATTGCGCAGGCGGTCGGCCTCTTCAATGATCACGTTGGTGTAATCGCGCAGGCTCTCTTCCGGCAGCTCGCGGGCGAGCAATTGCGCGGCGCCACGGATGCCGCCGAGCGGGTTCTTGATCTCGTGGGCCAGGCCGCGCACCAGCATCTTGCTGGTTTCCTGTTTGGACAGCTGCGCCTCTTCCTTGGTGATCCGCAGCAGGCGGTCACGCGGATGGACTTCCAGCAGGAGCATGGTCGCGCCGTTGCTGAGGATTGGCGTCACCGCGTAGTCCACGGTCAAGGTCTGGCCGGTGAGCGCGGTGAGCATGGCTTCGCGTTTGGTAAACGGATGCGCCTGTTCCACGGCCTGGCGCAGGGAATTCAGCGCCTCGGTGGATTCGGTGAACAGCTCGCTGATGAATTGCCCATGGCTGCGCTGCCCGCTGATGGCGAGCAGCATCTCCGCCGCCGGGTTCATGTACTCAAGGCGCAATTCGGCGTCGAGCAGGATGGTGGCGGTGGTCAGGTTGTCGAGCAGCAAACGGTGGATTGCGTCGCTAATGGTCATCGGAGCCTCTTTTGGGGGCGGAGCGTGCGCAAATAACAAGCGTCGGTGAACGGAAAATGCAAAAACCAAACCAAGGCTCCGAAAAGAAGCGTTCATCGCCTGAAACAGGCGTTTGACGCTCGTTTGCGTGGCAGTGGGCCAGCTCGAACGGGAAGTTTCGAACCAAAATGGGTTGGAATGTGAGTACGGTGCAGCCTATTGCACCAATATAGTGCGCAAAGCTGAGCGGCGTTAGAAGAAACGCAGGAAAGGGTTTTTCGGCTCTTCGGGTTTGTCTTTGAGCGGACATTCCGGGCGAACCCCGTAATCGTCGGCTACACAGGGTTTGACCTGGCGTTTCTGCGCGAGGGAAATGCGCAGCATGTGGAAGGGCTGGTTGGCAGTGCGTTCGACCGTCCGGCCTTCGGCGTCGAGGATTTCCACCGAAAGATTGTGGCTGCCTCGATCAATATTGTTCAGCGGGAAGACCGGGCTCAGCCCTGGTTCACCAGTGGCTTGACCATCCAGCAGCAGGCGATAACGGTGGCCGCGTTCCAGACCGGGTTCGCTGGTGACGCTGACGATGATTTCACCAGCGCTGCTGCGAATGGTCGCATCGGGCTCGGGCACCAGAATCCGCAGCATGTCGTAATGGAAGGGCGGTTGTTCGACGGATTTTTTCGCGGTGGTGATCGGCGCGTCGGCGGTCGGGTTGGCCGACATGCGATTGCTGGTGGCAATCGGTACGCGCTTGGCGTTGCCGCGGGGCTGGTCGGTGTAGACGCGGTTACCTTGTGCGTCGATATAGGTGAAGACCTCTGCCGAGGCTTGCACGGTCACCAGCGCAATCGCGGCGATGAGCCATGCGCGGATCATGGCTTGTGTACCCGTTGCACGCTGAGGGGGACTGGCGGGCTCTGCTGAATGATCGTCTGCCCGTCGATGACCTGCACCGCTAAACGATGCTCGCCGCGATCGACGTTGACCATTTGCAGGATCGGCACGTTGCTCGGCTGGCCGTAGGGCACGTCATCCAGCACCAGCCTTAATTGATGCGGCGGCTGCAGACGCGGCTTGATCAGCACTTGCACGGTGAACGTGCCGTTATTGGCGCGCAGGGCTTCTTCGCTGGGCAGGCCGGCGAGTTCGAGAGTGTCGTAGGCATTACGTGCAGGCTCATGGTTATCAGCTTCGGGCGCGGGCGGTGCGCTCGGCGCTTGCGGCTCGACCCGGTTGAGCGGCGGCAATTCCACCGGTTGCGCCTGCACTCCGTCCGGCGAGTGATCGCTGTACACCGTGTTGCCGTTGGCGTCGGTGTACTTGTAGATCTGCGCGGCGGCGGGCAGGGCGATCAACAACAGAATGTAGAGAAAGGTGCGATCCATGAAATCGACCGGGATAGAAAGCGATGGGGTGCAGCATAGGACAGGTGCGGCGGTTGGCCCAACCCTGCACACATCCCGAGATCATTCGGGCACCACAATTGATCGTTCCTACGCTCTGCGTGGGAACGCCTCAAGGGACGCTCCGCGTCCAGTGACGCGGAGCGTCACGGCCTGCATTCCCACGCGGAGCGTGGGAACGACCAGCATGACGCCATAAATTGCAGGCAATAAAAAAGGCCTCCCGAAGGAGGCCTCTTTCACTCACGCCACGTAACGCGGCGCTACCGGATCAGCAGCTGTAGTACAACTCATATTCCAGTGGGTGTACGAAGGTGCGAACCTTGATTTCTTCTTCCGATTTCAGCGCGATGTAAGCGTCGATGAAGTCGTCGGAGAATACGCCGCCCTTGGTCAGGAACGCGCGGCCCTTGTCCAGCTCTTCCAGGGCTTCTTTCAGGCTGCCGCAAACTTGTGGGATCTCTTTCGCCTCTTCAGGCGGCAGGTCATACAGGTTTTTGTCAGCAGCGTCGCCTGGGTGGATCTTGTTCTGGATACCGTCCAGACCGGCCATCAGCAGTGCTGCGAAGGCCAGGTACGGGTTAGCAGCCGGATCCGGGAAGCGGGCTTCGATACGGCGGGCTTTCGGGCTCGACACGTAAGGAATACGGATCGAAGCGGAACGGTTGCGAGCCGAGTAGGCCAGCATTACCGGAGCTTCGAAGCCTGGAACCAGACGCTTGTACGAGTTGGTCGCCGGGTTGGTGAAGCCGTTCAGGGCCTTACCGTGTTTGATGATGCCGCCGATGAAGTACAGAGCGGTATCGGACAGGCCGGCATAGCCTTCACCTGCGAAGGTGTTCTTGCCGTCTTTCCAGATCGACATGTGTACGTGCATGCCCGAACCGTTGTCGCCGTACAGTGGCTTCGGCATGAAGGTCGCGGTGCGGCCGTAAGCGTCAGCAACGTTGTGCACAACGTATTTCAGGGTTTGGGTTTCGTCGGCTTTCTTCACCAGGGTGTTGAACTTGACGCCGATTTCGTTCTGGCCGGCAGTCGCCACTTCGTGGTGGTGAACTTCAACGGTCAGGCCCATTTCTTCCAGTGCGTTGCACATGGAGGTACGGATTTCGTGGTCGTGGTCGAATGGTGGAACCGGGAAGTAGCCGCCTTTGACGCCTGGACGGTGACCCTTGTTGCCGCCTTCGATGTCCTGGTCGGACATCCACGAACCTTGCTCGGAGTAGATCTTGAACATCGAGCCGGAGATGTCCGACTTGAATTTCACCGAGTCAAAGATAAAGAATTCTGGCTCTGGACCGGCGAACACGGTATCACCGATACCGGTGGCTTTCAGGTGTTCTTCGGCACGCTTGGCGATCGCACGTGGGTCGCGGTCGTAGCCCTGCATGCTCGAAGGTTCGATGATGTCGCACACCAGGATCAGGGTGGCGTCTTCGGTGAACGGGTCGAGAACGGCAGTTTCGTCAACCGGCATCAGGATCATGTCGGAGGCTTCGATGCCTTTCCAGCCAGCAATGGAGGAGCCGTCGAACATTTTGCCAACTTCGAAGAAGTCGTCGTCCAAAGCATCGCGAGCCGGCATGGTCACGTGGTGCTGAGTACCTTTGGTGTCCGTGAAGCGCAGATCAATCCACTTGACGTCATGATCTTTGATGAGTTGAACCGTCTTCGACATATGTCCTCCGGGTGGCTTCGGGCTTGGTAGTGGATGCCCTTGAATTTGGGTGATGCCGGCGCGAATACTCTGCCAAGGCAACCTGCCTCACAAGGGAGCAAATTGCATGCCAGTGCCCCAGCATGGGTTTTTTGCCCCAATTTCACGCTTATTAAGGCTTCAAACGCCTGAAAGCTGAAAATCTCGCCCCCTAATGTAGCGCTATGAATCGGAAATGACCCGTTTTGGTGCATGCAAAACCTTCTGCACATTAACTGGTTAAACCTTGAGCAATTTCCGCTATAATCCGCGCCCCCCTTTTTCGGCTGGCCGTTCGCGCGCTGTTTTCATGAAACTAATCGTAAAAGTCTTCCCCGAGATCACTATCAAAAGCCGACCTGTCCGGACGAAATTCATCCGCCAGTTGGCCAAGAACATCCGCACCGTGCTCCGTGACCTGGACCCGGCCGTGGTGGTGAACGGTGTGTGGGACAATCTCGAGCTGGAAACCCGCGTAACCGACGCCAAAGCCTTGAAAGAGATGGGTGAGCGCCTGACCTGCATGCCGGGCATCGCGCACTTTCTGCAGATCGACGAATACCCGCTGGGCGACTTCGACGACATCACCGAGAAGTGCAAAGAGCACTACGGCGATGCACTGGCCGGGAAGATTTTCTCGGTGCGTTGCAAGCGTGCCGGCAAGCACACGTTCAGCTCGATGGACGTCGAAAAATACGTCGGCAGCAAGTTGCGCCGCGAGTGCGGTGCCGCCGGTATCGACCTGAAAGCGCCGGAAATCGAAGTTCGTATCGAAGTTCGCGACAAACGGTTGTTTGTGATTCACAGCCAGCACAACGGCATCGGCGGTTATCCGCTGGGTGCGTTGGAGCAGACGCTGGTATTGATGTCCGGCGGCTTTGACTCGACCGTTGCCGCCTACCAGATCATTCGTCGCGGCCTGATGACGCACTTCTGCTTCTTCAATCTGGGCGGTCGTGCCCATGAATTGGGCGTAATGGAAGTCGCGCATTTCATCTGGAAGAAGTACGGCAGCTCGCAACGCGTGCTATTTGTCAGTGTTCCGTTCGAAGAAGTTCTCGGCGAAATTCTCGGCAAAGTCGATAACAGTCATATGGGCGTCGTATTGAAGCGTATGATGTTGCGCGCGGCGTCGAACATCGCCGACCGCCTGCAGATCGAAGCGCTGGTTACCGGCGAGGCGATCTCCCAGGTATCGAGCCAGACCTTGCCGAACCTGTCGGTGATCGACTGCGTGACTGACAAGCTGGTCCTGCGCCCACTGATCGTGGCGCACAAGCAGGACATCATCGATACGGCCAACGAGATCGGCACCGCCGATTTCGCCCGGCACATGCCGGAATACTGCGGGGTTATTTCGGTCAATCCGAAGACTGCCGCCAAACGCGGTCGCGTTGAGCATGAAGAGAAAGAATTCGACATGGCGGTGCTTGAGCGTGCGCTCGAAAACGCCAAACTGGTGCCGATCGATCGCGTGATCGACGAATTGGGCCAGGACGTACAGATTGAAGAAGTCAGCGAAGCACTGGCCGGCCAGATCGTGATCGACATCCGTCACCCGGATGCCGCCGAGGATGAGCCGCTGGAACTCGCTGGCGTAGAAGTACAGACGATGCCGTTCTACGCAGTGAACGCTCGTTTCAAGGAGCTGGATCCGACTCGCCAGTACCTGCTGTATTGCGACAAAGGCGTGATGAGTCGCCTGCATGCTCACCATTTGCTCAGTGAGGGGCATGCCAATGTGCGCGTTTATCGACCGAGCTAAGTGCCCGGGGCTGTTTGCCTGTGGCCTGCGTCACCGGCCCCCCGACACCGCCGTCAAGCTGTAACGGCCATGCCGGACACTACTGCTAATCGCTGCCAAGACTTGTCAGCAAACCGAATCCTCTGATCGAGATACACAAGTGATCGAAAATCTACGCAACATCGCCATCATTGCCCACGTTGACCATGGTAAAACCACCCTGGTAGACAAACTCCTGCGTCAATCCGGCACTCTGGAGCGCAACGAGCTCAACGACGAGCGCGTGATGGACTCCAACGACCAGGAAAAAGAGCGCGGTATTACCATTCTGGCGAAAAACACCGCCATCAACTGGAACGGCTACCACATCAACATCGTGGACACCCCGGGCCACGCCGACTTCGGCGGCGAAGTTGAACGCGTAATGTCGATGGTTGACTCCGTTCTGCTGCTGGTTGACGCTCAAGACGGCCCTATGCCGCAAACCCGTTTCGTGACCAAGAAGGCTTTCGAAGCCGGCCTGCGTCCAATCGTGGTGATCAACAAGGTTGACCGTCCAGGCGCGCGTCCGGACTGGGTTCTGGATCAGATCTTCGACCTTTTCGACAACCTCGGTGCTACCGAAGAACAACTGGATTTCCAGGTTGTTTACGCCTCGGCCCTGAACGGCATTGCCGGTCTGGATCACACCGCCATGGCTGAAGACATGACCCCGCTGTACCAAGCGGTCGTCGACCACGTTCCGCCTCCGGCCGTTGACCGTGACGGTGCGTTCCAGATGCAGATCTCCGCTCTGGACTACAACAGCTTCCTGGGTGTTATCGGCGTTGGCCGTATCGCTCGTGGCCGCGTCAAGCCGAACACCCCGGTTGTAGCGATCGGTGCTGACGGCAAGCGCCGCAACGGCCGTATCCTGAAGCTGATGGGTCACCACGGTCTGCACCGCGTTGACGTTGAAGAAGCTGCAGCAGGCGATATCGTTTGCATCAGCGGCATGGACTCGCTGTTCATCTCCGACACCCTGTGCCACCCGGACACTGTCGAGGCGATGAAGCCTCTGACCGTTGACGAGCCAACCGTTTCGATGACCTTCCAGGTAAACGACTCGCCATTCTGCGGTAAAGAAGGCAAGTTCGTGACGTCCCGTAACATCAAGGACCGTCTGGACAAAGAGCTGCTGTACAACGTTGCACTGCGCGTTGAAGAAGGCGACACCGCTGACAAGTTCAAGGTTTCCGGCCGTGGTGAGCTGCACCTCTCGGTACTGATCGAAACCATGCGTCGCGAAGGCTTCGAAATCGCTCTGGGTCGTCCGGAAGTGATCATTCGTGAAGTTGACGGCGTCAAGCAAGAGCCGTTCGAAAACGTGACCATCGACATTCCTGAAGAAGCTCAGGGCAAGGTCATGGAAGAGATGGGTCTGCGTAAAGGCGACCTGAGCAACATGGTGCCGGATGGCAAGGGCCGTGTTCGTCTGGAATACAACATCCCTGCTCGCGGTCTGATTGGTTTCCGTAACCAGTTCCTGACCCTGACCAACGGTGCTGGCATCCTGACCTCGATCTTCGATCGTTACGACACCGTCAAGTCGGGCCACATGTCCGGCCGTCAGAACGGCGTTCTGGTTTCGGTTGAAACCGGCAAGGCACTGACCTACTCGCTGGAAACCCTGCAGGCTCGTGGCAAGCTGTTCGTAGAACACGGTCAAGAGATCTACAACGGTCAAATCGTTGGTCAGAACAGCCGCGACAACGACCTGGGTGTAAACCCAACCAAAGGCAAGAAGCTCGACAACATGCGTGCTTCGGGTAAAGACGAAACCATCGCTCTGGTTCCACCTGTTCGCTTCACCCTGGAACAGGCTCTGGAATACATCCAGGAAGACGAACTGTGCGAAGTCACTCCTAAGTCCATCCGTCTTCGCAAGAAGATCCTGGACGAAAGCGAGCGTACCCGCGCTGCCAAGAAAGCCAAGAACTGAGTCATTAGTTCAGGCTGAATGAAAACGCCCCCGGTCGCGAGACCGGGGGCGTTTTTGTTTGTCTGGGGTTTGATGATCTCGTTCCTACGCTCTGCGTGGGAATGCCTCAACGGACGCTCCGCGTTCGGCTTTTTGGGACGCAGAGCGTCCCGGGCTGCGTTCCCACGCGGAGCGTGGGAACGATCAGGATCAAAACTTCTCGATCGCGCGGAAATTCTGCTCGCGCACCACTTCCTTCGGCTTGTACGCGCAATACCCGGGACGCGGCCCGATCTTCGGGTGATTGCGGCAGGTATCCGGGCGCTTGTCATAAATGGTGCACAGGCGGCTCTTACGATCCAGGTAGTAGCAATCGTTGTTGCTCATGCGCTGCAGGGTGAAGATCCCGGACTTCTGATTGAAACGCTCGACCAGGCCTTCCTTTTGCAAACGCTTGGCGATGTTCTTCGGCGGGTCGCCCAGTTCGAACTCGTCGACCACACCGATGCGCACCAGATCCTTGATCTTCACCTCAACCGGCAGCGTGCAGCAGCTGGATATGCAGGAACCGCACATCGGGGCTGAGTATTTTGCCCACGTATCGAGACGATCGATCTCGGCGGCGGCAATCAGGTTGGGCTTCATCATCGGGAGTTACCAGGCGTGTGTGCATCAGGGCGCGCGATCATACCGGGACTGGTGGATTTTTGAACAACCTTTCGCCAGATTTTTTCTGCATGCAGGCACTTTGCCGGAAAATTCGGCACGGCCCCTGCATTCATTAGCCCATCCGCCAGGGTAATGCCGGGCCAGCTCACAGTCTCAGGAAATACTGCCGAACCAGAGCTTCGACCGTCGGTCAGACCGTCTAGGCTCAGACAATTCCCAGCTCGCTCGAGGTCCTATCGATGACTCAAGAACCACTAGTTCGCGAAGCAGAGGTGGCCGCATTCCGCGATGCCGTCCTGACCAAGCTCACCTATGCCGTGGGCAAAGACCCCGATCACGCCTTCGACCATGACTGGTTTGAAGCCATCGCTTTGGCTGCGCGCGATCACATGGTCGAACACTGGATGGACCACACCCGGCAGATTTATCGCAAAGGCCAGAAGCGGGTGTATTACCTCTCGCTGGAATTCCTTATCGGCCGTTTGCTCTATGACAGCCTCAGCAACCTTGGCTTGCTCGACGTCGCCCGTGAAGCGCTCACCGAACTCGGCGTGGATCTGGAACGCATCCGCTTGCTCGAGCCTGACGCGGCGCTCGGCAACGGCGGCCTCGGTCGTCTGGCAGCGTGCTTCATGGAAAGCATGTCGACCCTCGGCATCGCCGGCCACGGCTACGGCATTCGCTATGAACACGGCTTGTTCCGCCAGGCCATCGTCGACGGCTGGCAGCAGGAACAGACCGAGCACTGGCTGGATTTCGGTAACCCGTGGGAGTTTGAACGGCCAGAGGTTGTGTACTCCATCGGCTTCGGTGGCAGCGTCGAAACGGTCACCGACGTTTCCGGCAAATCCAAACAAGTCTGGTCGCCGGCAGAAACCGTCCGCGCGATTGCCTACGACACGCCGGTGGTCGGCTGGCGCGGGGCGAGCGTCAACACCCTGAGACTGTGGCGTGCCCGCGCCATGGAAGATTTGCACCTTGAGCGCTTCAACGCCGGTGACCACTTGGGCGCGGTCGCCGAAGTAGCGCGTGCGGAGAGTATCTCCCGCGTGCTCTACCCGGCGGACAGCACTGAAGCAGGGCAAGAGCTGCGCCTGCGTCAGGAATATTTCTTCGTCGCCGCTTCGCTGCAGGATCTGCTACGCCGTCATCGCAACATGCACTCCTCAGTGCTGACCCTCGGCGATCACGCGGCGATCCAGCTCAACGACACCCACCCTTCGATTGCGGTCGCCGAACTGATGCGCCAATTGGTCGACGTCTACGACGTGGCGTGGGATGCGGCGTGGCAAGTCACCGTCGACACGCTGTCGTACACCAACCACACATTGTTGCCGGAAGCCCTGGAAACCTGGCCGGTGGGGTTGATGGAGCGCATGCTGCCGCGACACATGCAGATCATTTACCTGATCAACGCGCAGCACATCGATTCGCTGCGCGCCAAGGGCATTCACGATTTCGACGTGCTCCGCGCCGTGTCGCTGATCGAAGAAGACAACGGTCGCCGCGTGCGCATGGGCAACCTCGCGTTTCTCGGTTCGCACAGCGTCAACGGTGTGTCCGGGCTGCACACGCAGCTGATGCGCAAAACCGTGTTCGCCGAACTGCACAAGCTCTACCCGGAGCGGATCAACAACAAAACCAACGGCATTACCTTCCGCCGCTGGTTGTATCAGGCCAACTCTGAACTGACCTCGATGCTGGTCGACGCGCTCGGTCCGGACTTGCTGGATAACCCTGAAGAACGCCTGCTCGATCTTGAACCGTTCGCCGAAAAACCCGCGTTCCGCAAAGCCTTCGCCGAGCAGCGACTGCACAGCAAAAAGGCGCTGGCCTATCTGATTCATGAACGGCTGGGCATCGCGGTCAACCCGGCGGCGATGTTCGACGTGCAGGTCAAACGCATCCACGAATACAAGCGCCAGTTGCTCAATCTGCTGCACACCGTGGCGCTGTATCAGGCGATTCGCGCCGAGCCGGAAGTCGACTGGGTGCCTCGCGTGAAAATCTTTGCCGGTAAAGCGGCGGCGAGTTATCACCAAGCGAAACTGATCATCAAGCTGACCAACGACATCGCCCGGGTGGTAAACAACGACCCGACCGTGCGCGGCTTGCTGAAAGTGGTATTCCTGCCCAACTACAACGTCAGCCTGGCGGAAAGCATCATTCCGGCGGCGGACTTGTCCGAGCAGATTTCCACCGCCGGTTTCGAGGCGTCGGGCACCAGTAACATGAAGTTCGGCCTCAACGGCGCACTGACCATCGGCACGCTGGATGGAGCTAACGTGGAAATGTGCGAGCGCATCGGTGCCGAGCACATGTTTATTTTCGGCCTCAGCGCGCAGCAGGTTGAAGCGCGTAAACAGAATCACGAGTTCAGCGCTTTGCCAGACATCGCCGCCTCCCACCGTCTGAACGATGTGCTGCAAGCGATCCGCAGCGGTGTGTTCTCGCCCGATGACACCTCGCGCTACACCGGGCTGATCGATTCGCTGGTGGATTACGACCGCTTCCTGGTCTGCGCCGACTTCGATTCGTATTGGGAAGCGCAGAAACGCGTTGAAGAGCACTGGCACGACAGCAACAACTGGTGGCGTTCGGCGGTGCTCAATACGTCGCGGATGGGCTGGTTCTCGTCAGACCGGACGATTCGCGAGTACGCCACGGATATCTGGAAAGCGCTGGAGTAACTTTCCGCCATAAATGTGCGTAAGGCCCAACGTTTGTTGGGCCGGATCGATATACTGAGCGCCGGTTGCCGGGTGTGTCAGTCGCCCATAATCCAATGTGGGAGCGAGCTTGCTCGCGAAGCGGTTGTCACGTTAAACAGAAATGTTGGCTGACAAAGCGCTTTCGCGAGCAGGCTCGCTCCCACAAGGTTTGAGCCTAGACTGAAGCCATCGCCGGACTCGCCCCGTCTTGGGGCCGCTTAGGGATATCGACCATGCAATGGATGTTCATGTTGATCGGGCTGGTGCTCGGCTGGCTGCTCGACGAGTCGTTCAGTGCTGCGCTGTTGGGCGCGTTGCTGGGGCTGGCGATCGGGCAGACGCTGCGCATTGCTCGGCTTGGCTCGCAAGCGCAGGAGCAGCAACGTCAACTTGAGCAAGCAAAGGTTGCCTTGCAGGGCGTCGAGCAGCGTCTGTTTCTGCTGGAGGGAGCACCGGTGCGTGCCGTGCCGCCGCCGGGCGCAGCGCCTGTCAGCGAACCTGTTGTAGAACCGGTCAAAGTCGTTGAAGAAGCGCCAGCCGCTGAATTGGTCTGGGAGCTACCGCCGGAACTCGAACCTCTTTCTACCGTCGCCAGCGAAACCAGTCAACCGCTGCCCGCCGATGTCTGGAACCTCGACGCCGTTACTCCCGAACCACAAAAACCCGCCGAACCCCGTGGCCCGAACCTTATCGAGCGCGGCATCAGTGCTGCGCGCAATTGGCTGTTCGGCGGCAACACCGTGCTGCGCGTTGGCGTAGTGTTGCTGTTTTTCGGTCTGGCGTTCCTGCTGCGCTACGCCACCGAAGGCATGGTCGTGCCGATCGAGTTGCGTTACGCCGGTGTCGCAGCCGCCGCGCTGGGCTTGCTCGCGCTGGGCTGGTGGCTACGCAATCGCAACAGTAATTACGCATTGATGCTGCAAGGCACCGGGATCGCGGTGTTGTACCTGACGGTGTTTGCGGCGATGCGTCTGCATCCGTTGCTCGATCCGTCTGCCGCGCTGGGCTTGCTGGTCGCGGTGACGGTGTTCTCGGCGATTCTGGCAATCACCCAAGACTCGCTGGCGTTGGCCGCCGTCGCCGCACTGGGTGGATTCGCCGCGCCGATCCTGACCTCGACCGGCGCCGGCAACCACGTCGCACTGTTCAGTTATTTCGCGCTGCTCAACGCCGGCATTCTCGCCATCGCCTGGTTCAAGGCTTGGCGCACGCTCAACCTGATCGGCTTTGTCGGCACCTTCGGCATCGGTTTCGCCTGGGGCATACGTTCCTATACGCCGGAACTGCTGTGGAGCACCGAGCCGTTTCTGATTCTGTTCTTCCTGATGTATCTCGCCATCGGTCTGCTGTTCGCCCGACGCAAGTTGCGCGACATGCCGGATGCCCCGGCGGATGACGACCGTGAGGCGTTGCTGCAATGGTCGGCACGCAAGGGTGATTACGTCGATGGGACGATGCTGTTCGGCCCGCCGATCATTGGCTTCGGTTTGCAGTTTGCGCTGGTCCAGCATCTGGAGTTTGCCGCCGCGTTCAGCGCGCTGGCACTCGGCATGATTTACATGGCGCTGGCCAAGGTGTTGATGGGCGGGCGCGCGATGTTGCTGGGCGAAACCTGTTTGGCGCTCGGGGTGATTTTCGCCAGTCTGGCGATCCCGCTGGGGCTGGATGCGCGCTGGACGTCGGCGGCATGGGCTGTGGAAGGTGCGGGGATTTTCTGGCTCGGTTTGCGTCAGCATCGACCGTTTGCCCGGGCCTTTGCTTTGCTGCTGCAACTCGGTTCGGCACTGGCCTTCCTTAGTCAGTTGCGCGTTGGCGAAAGCAGTTTGCTCGACGGCGCACCGCTGGGCGCGTTGATGCTTGGCATCGCGTTGCTGTTCAGCTTCCATCAATTGCGCAAGGCCTCGCCCCAACAGGCTGCGCCATGGGAGCGTCAAGGCCTGCCAGTGCTGGCGGCTCTGGGCCTGACTTTCCTCTATCTGCTGGCGCCGTTGTTTTTCTTTGTTCAGGGCACTGCGATCAGTTGGGCGCTGGCCGGCTTGGCGACTCTGTTTATCGGTCTGCGGATTCAGTCGCGCACGTTCCTGTTCAGCGCATTCGCCGTGCAGTTGCTCGGTGGCGCGTTGTTCCTGTTGCGTCTGCAAGGTGCGGGGGAGGATTCAGCAGCGGTATTCAGCGCTGGCTGGAGCGGCTTGCTCAGTGCTTCGTTGATTGGTCTGGCGTTGATCGCCGGCATGCTGTTGGCGGCGCGCGACGACATGGTGCGCAGCGACGTGCGCCTGTTGCGCGGTCTGTCGGTGGTATTGCTGGCCGGTCTGGTGCTGATCAATTTGGCGGTGCTGTTCGTGCTGCCATGGCAGACCGCGAGTGCGTTGTGGGCCGCGAGTGGTTTGCTGATTATCTGGTTGAGCCTGTACCTCAAGCAGCGCGTGAGTTTTGTTTTTGGTCTGCTGTTGCAGGTGATCGGTGGCGCGGCGTTTCTGCTCGCCGGTCCCGGACTGCTCGGGCCGCTGTCCAGCGAAGGGCTCAGGCCATTGGCGCATGGCGGATTCTGGACGCCGTTGGTGCTGGGGTTGGCGGCAATGATCGGTGCCTGGCGCTTGCAGTTGGGTAATCACGCCTCGGCCTTCGATGCGTTGAGTTTGCAGCGTCTGTCCAAGGTGTTGCTGGTGTGGGGCGCGGGTTGGTGGGCGTTGGCGTGGGTCAGTGAGGTGCTGCGGTTTGCTTCGCCGAATCTGCAAGGCCCGTTGTTGCTATTGGTTGCAGCGATCAGCGTGGCGCTGTGGACGCTGTTGTCGCTGCGCTTGAGATGGCCGGCGCTGGGTTTGCTTTGCACTTTGTTGATTCCGGCTGCGGCGCTGGTCCTGCTCGGGGCCTGGCATTCGCGTTATCACCCGGCAGCCGATTTCGGCTGGCTGGCGTGGGCGGCGGTGTTCGCCGTGCATTTCTTCAGCTTGCGGCGTTTGGCTTCGATGCTGCCGGCGCGGGCCTTGAGCACCGCGCATGTGCTCGGTTGCTGGCTGCTGATCGGCGTGCTGGCGCTGGAATTGCGTTACGGCCTGCTGCTGTTGTCCGAGCAATACAACGCCTGGCGCTGGCTGGGCTGGGCGATTCTGCCGAGCATTTATCTGTTGCTGGCGGCGGCCCCGCGTTCCTGGCCGTGGCCGGTCGCAGCGTTTGCCCGCGAATACCGCTTGTACGCCGCTGCGCCGTTGGCGGTGCTGATGCTCGCGTGGTTCTGGCTGGCCAACGGTGTCAGCGATGGCAACGCCGAACCGTTGCCGTACGTGCCGCTGCTTAACCCGTTGGAGTTGGGTTTGCTGTTCGCGTTGTTTGGCGTTTATGTCTGGTCGCGCAGTGCGGTGTCGCAACTGGCGATTCGTCAGGATTACGCCGACTACGCGACGCAACTGATCGCTGGGGTTTCGCTGTTCGCCTTCTGCACCGCTTTGGTCACCCGCGCGGCTCACCATTGGGCCGGCATTCCTTTCGAACTGGATACGCTGCGCGCCTCAATGCTGGTGCAGGCCGGGTTGTCCATCGTCTGGACGCTGATGGCGCTGGGGCTGATGATCGGCGGCCACCTGCGTCATCGCCGCGAGGTCTGGCTGATCGGCGCGGCGCTGATTGCGCTGGTGGTGGCCAAACTGATTTTTGTCGAACTGAGCAACCGTGGCGGCCTCGCCCGGATCGTCTCGTTTATCGGCGTCGGCGTGTTGTTGCTGGTGGTCGGCTATTTCGCCCCGCTGCCGCCCAAACGTGTCGAAGCTGAACCGGCGGCGGACACACCGGCCCCGAACACCGAAGGAGTTTCATCTTGAGTCGCATGCTGAATCTGGGTTGGTTGGCTTTGGGCGTGGTGATGGTGGCCGGCGCGCAGGAAAAACCGGCGGACTTCGCCACGCAGGTGCCGTTATCGGTGAGCGGCAACGGCCCGTGGTATCGCCTCGAATTGCCGTTGAACGTGCAATTGCAGGCGCGCCAGACCGACCTCAGCGACCTGCGCGTATTCAACGCCGCCGGTGAACCGCAAGCCTATGCGCTGGCCCGCGAGTCGGCGCAAACCCGTGATGAAGGTCAGTTGCACGAGGTGAAATGGTTCCCGCTGTACAACGCCGCGGACGCCAGCGAGCGCGCGCCGAATGTGCGCGTGCAATCGACCACCAACGGCACCCTGGTCGAGGTGCAGCCATCCAGCCAATTGGAGGCGGGAGAAGAGGTTCTACGCGGCTGGTTGCTCGATGCCAGCGCGATCAAGGCGCCGCTGCAGCAGTTGATCCTCGACTGGACCAGCGAGCGCGACGGCTTCCAGCGCTTCAGCATCGAGGCCAGCGACGACCTGCAGCACTGGCAGCCGTGGGGCGAAGGCCAAGTCGCTCGGCTGACGTTTTCCGATGAACGCATCGAGCAGCACGAAGTGACGTTACCGGGGCAATCGGCGCGCTATGTGCGGCTGTTGTGGGAATCGCCGAGCTCGGCACCGATCCTGACGGCTGCGCAGTTGAAAAGCAGCGACCGGCGCGATTTGCCGCTGCCGTTGGTCTGGTCCCAGGCATTGGCCGGCAGCAGCACCAAGGCCGGGGAATACACCTGGCAATTGCCGATGGGGTTGAACGTCGAGCGGATTCAGGTTGAGTTGAAACAGCCAAACAGTCTCGCGCCGGTGACACTGGCCGGACGTCGTGAGAGCAGCCTGCCGTGGCAGGAGCTGAGCAGCGGCCTGCTCTATCGCCTGACCCAAAATAATCAGGACGTGGTGCAGAACGAATTGCAACTCTACGGGCAGACCGTGCAGCAGTTGAAGCTGACGGTGGATGAGCGCGGGGGTGGTCTGGGCGCGCAGGCACCAAGCGTGAAATACGCGGTGCGGGCGACGCAGGTGATCTTCCTCGCGCGAGGGGAGGGGCCTTACAGTCTGGCGTTGGGCAATCCAAGTGTGAAAACGGCGAATCTGCCGCTGGCGACGCTGATTCCGGATTTCACACCAGAGAAACTGGCGGCGTTGGGCAAGGCGGTGGTTCAGGGTGAAGCGTTGGCTACGCAGACTTCGACAGCGACCACGGCGGCGGTGGCGCAGACCCATTGGAAGAAGATCGGGTTGTGGGCGGTGTTGTTGCTGAGCGTGGTGTTCCTGGGAGCGATGGCGTTTAGCTTGTTGCGCAAGCCGCCTGCCAATTCCTGAGAATGGCTGGCGCTGCGCGCCATTCGCGAGCAGGCTCGCTCCCACATTGGTTCTTCAGTGGCCACCAATTCAGCGGTCACCCCGATTCCCTGTGGGAGCGAGCCTGCTCGCGAAAGCGGCGTGTCAGCCAATACATATTCCGAACTGATCAATCAACCACCAGCCACATCGGTCCGATTTCCAACTACGCTAAACCCGCTACCTGAACTCTCCACCGACAATCACGTCTCATGCAGGCAAATACACCCCAACGCACGTTACCGGGCGTCTTCGCTCGCTACGTTTTCAGACTCCCTGTAAACTGCGCGGGTTTTTAGCCCCCCATTCCACCGGAGCCGTCCATGTCCCGCGTTACCCTGAGTCGCTATTTGATTGAGCAGACCCGCAGCAATAACACTCCTGCCGATCTGCGTTTCCTGATCGAAGTGGTGGCGCGTGCCTGCAAGGAGATCAACCACGCCGTGTCCAAAGGCGCCCTGGGTGGTGTTCTGGGCAGCATGGGCACTGAAAACGTTCAGGGCGAAGTGCAGAAGAAGCTCGACGTGATCTCCAACGAAATCCTGCTCGAAGCCAACGAATGGGGCGGTCACCTGGCCGGCATGGCGTCCGAAGAAATGGACAATGCCTACCAGATCCCGGGCAAATACCCGAAAGGCGCGTACCTGCTGGTATTCGACCCACTGGACGGTTCGTCGAACATCGACATCAACGCCCCGGTCGGCACGATCTTCTCGGTCCTGCGTTGCCCGAACGAATACCTGAGCCAGAACGAGCCACTGAACGAGAAAGCGTTTCTGCAGCCAGGCACCCAACAGGTTGCCGCCGGTTATGCGATCTACGGTCCACAGACCATGCTGATCCTGACCTTGGGCGACGGCGTGAAAGGTTTCACCCTAGACCGTGAAATGGGCAGCTTCGTGCTGACTCACGAAAACATCACCATTCCTGAATCGACCCAGGAATTCGCCATCAACATGTCCAACCAGCGTCACTGGGAAGCCCCGGTACAGCGTTACGTGGGCGAGCTGCTGGCCGGTGAAGAAGGCCCGCTGAAGAAGAATTACAACATGCGTTGGGTCGCGGCGATGGTTGCTGATGTACACCGCATCCTGACCCGTGGCGGTCTGTTCATGTACCCGCGCGACAGCCGTGAGCCATCCAAGCCAGGCAAACTGCGTCTGATGTACGAAGCCAACCCGATGTCGTTCCTGGTGGAACAAGCGGGCGGCGCGTCCACCGACGGTCACCAGCGCATTCTCGACATTCAGCCTGAAGGCCTGCACCAGCGTGTCGCGGTGTTCCTCGGTTCGAAAGAAGAAGTCGCACGCGCTACGGCCTACCACAAGGAATAAACCATGACCGCGCCCTGGCAGCCGCTGCTCGATTGGTGGTTCGGACATGCCGAATCCCCGGACGACATTTCGGCTGACAAGGGCAAGTTGTGGTTCGGTAAGCGAGACAGCCAAGACCTCGAAGCGCGTGAGCGTTTCGGGGTCTTTGTCGATCAGGCCCTGGCCGGCGGATTGACCGAGTGGACGCAACGTCCCGAAGGTTGGCTGGCCGTGGTGCTACTGCTCGATCAACTGCCGCGAATGATCTTTCGCGACACCCCCAAAGCCTTCTCCGGTGATCTGCGCGCGCAAAAACTCGTCGCCCAAGGCATTACCGCGGATTTCGATCGGCAGTTGAAACCGATTCAGCGTGTGTTCATTTATCTGGTGTTCGAACACTGCGAAAACCTTGCGGTGCAGAACGAGGCGGTTTCCCGGTTTATTGAACTGGTGGCTGAACAGCCGGAGTCAGAGCGGGCGGTGTTTGCCGACAATCTTGATTATGCCGAGCGGCATCAGCAGGTGATTGCGCGGTTTGGCCGGTTTCCGCATCGCAATGCGGTGTTGGGGCGGGAATCTACGGCGGAGGAGTTGGTGTTTCTTTCCGAACCGGGTTCCAGGTTCTGAATCTTCATTGCGGCTGAATCCCTCTTCGCGAACAGGCTCGCTCCCACTTTGAAATGCATTCCAATGTGGGAGCGAGCGTGCTCGCGAAGGGGCCAGAAGCAGCGCCGCTTAAATGCGGAAACTACCCACCAATTGCTTCAACCGCGCCGCCTGCTGCTCCAGATCCGAACACGCGCGCAACGTCGCCTGCAAGTTCTCCACACCTTCCTGATTCAGCGTGTTGATCTCGTTGATATCGACATTGATCGACTCAACCACAGCGGTCTGCTCTTCGGTCGCGGTGGCCACCGACTGGTTCATCCCGTCGATCTCACCGATGCGCTGAGTCACGCTGCCCAGCCGTTCACCGGCCTGGTTGGCAATGCCGACGCTGCTTTCGCTCTCACGCTGACTCTCGGTCATGATGTTGACCGCCTGACGCGCGCCGACTTGCAGTTCTTCGATCATCTTCTGCACTTGCTGCGCCGAATCCTGAGTGCGGTGCGCCAAATTACGCACTTCGTCCGCGACCACGGCAAAGCCACGACCGGCTTCACCGGCACGCGCGGCTTCGATCGCGGCGTTAAGCGCGAGCAAATTGGTCTGCTGGGAGATGCTGGTGATCACTTCGAGAATCTGACCGATGTTCACCGTGTTGGCGTTCAGCGTTTCGATGTTGCCGCACGAATCGCTGATCTTTGCCGACAACTGCTGCATGGCCTGAATGGTTTTATCCACCACCTGCTGACCGTCGACCGCGAGGCTGCGCGCATCGCTGGAATGCTGCGAGGCGAGCGCGGCGTTCTGGGCGATTTCCTGCGCGGCGGCGCCGAGTTGATTGATCGCCGCAGCGACGCTGTTGGTACGGCTGGATTGCTGGTCGGAGTTGTACATCGACGAGTTCGACGCAGCGACCACGCGCAGGGCGACTTCGTTGACCTGGCCGGTCGCCGAGGACACTTCGCGGATCGAGGTGTGGATACGTTCGACGAAGCGGTTGAACGAGGTGCCCAGCGCGCCGAATTCGTCGTTGCCGTGAATCACCAGACGTTTGGTCAGGTCGCCTTCACCTTCGGCGATGTCGTGCATGGCGCGGCCCATGGTCAGCAGCGGCTGCATCAACACGCGGATGAGCATGCCGAGCAGGGCGATGATGATCACCACCGCGATGATCATCGCAATCAGTGCCGAGGTGCGGAATTCGCTGAGCATGGCGAATGCGGTGTCTTTATCGAGCACCAGCGCAACGTACCAGTCTGCCGATGGCACGCCGTTGACGTGGGTGAAGGAGATCAGTTGAGTTTTGCCGTCGAACTCGACTTCTTTCAAGCCCGGGCTGACTTTCGGCGCGCCATTCGGGTAAGCCTCGGCGAGGGTCTTGAGCACCAGTTTGCTGTCCGGGTGGATCAGGATCTTGCCGTCGGCACTGACGATGAAAGCGTGGCCGTGGCCACCGAAGTTCAGCGAGTTGATGATCGCGCTGACGCTGGTCAGGTCGATGTCGGCACCGGCAACGCCGAGCATCTGGCCCTGGCGCTGCACCGGCGTGGCAACGGTAATCACCAGTTTGCCCGAAGAGGCGGCGATGTACGGTTCGGTGACGATGGTCTGCTGCGCGCTGTTCGCCGCTTTGTACCAGCCACGGGCACGCGGATCGTAATCCGGCGCACGATTGCCGGCCGGCACCGAGAACATCACGCCGTCAGCGCCACCGAAGTAGCTGAGCTGGAAATTGCCGGTGTAGGCGGGCAGATCGATGATGCGTTTCAGGCTGGCCGGCGCGTTACCGTCGACGGCCACTTGCTGCGACAGCGATTGCAGCAACTGAATGCGGCTTTCCAGCCAGGTCTGGATGTTGCTGGTGGTCAGGCTGCCGAGTTCCTGCATTGATGACTCGGTGCTGGTGCTCAGGGCTTCGCGCTGTCGATAGTCATTGAAAAAAATGAAACAGGCGAACGCAACGGCCACCACGAGGGCGGCAGCCAACAAAATCTTGTGGCTGAATTTCATGTTTCTGGTCATCGAATGAGCTACCGCGAAGGGGCTGGTCAAGAAAGGGCGGCAATTTTCCAGGGTCGGAGCTTTGCGTTGCTTTTATGTCGACCGCCGCGCGCCAAAGATTAGGCGTCTTTTGCGAAAGACGACGAAATGCTCAATAGCCTTACAAAGTGGCTGATTTATCGGCAAAAGCCAGACGGGCGGGCTAATAAATAGCCGTCCGGCCACGGAACCAGATGAGGGTTTTCTCTTCTAAGGTTCTGGTTGGCACCATGCCATCCCCCCTCGTTCCAGGAGTTACACCATGTCGCTGCGATCTTTCGCCCTGCTGTCGTTCTGCGTGCTGTTGGCCGCATGCAGCAAGGTCAATCAGGAAAACTATTCGAAGCTCTCGGCCGGTATGGCCAAGACCGAAGTCGAGACTCTGCTCGGCAAACCGACTGATTGCTCGGGCGCGCTCGGCATGTCCAGTTGCACCTGGGGCGACAAGAACAGCTTTATCAGCGTGCAGTACGCCGGTGACAAAGTGCTGATGTTTTCCGGCCAAGGCCTGAAGTAAACCGGGGCTTCGCGCCCACGGAGAAGAAAAATGAAGCGGTTATTGCTGATCCTTTTTGCCGGCCTGGTACTGGCCGGCTGCGCCAGTTCCGGCGTCGACCCGTTGGCGCCGAAAACCGTCGACAGCGTCAACCTCAAGCGCTATCAAGGGACCTGGTATGAGCTGGCGCGTTTGCCGATGTACTTCCAGCGCGACTGCGCGCAATCCGAAGCCCATTACACCCTCAAGCCTGACGGCAATGTTGCGGTGCTCAATCGCTGCCTGACCCCGCAATGGCAGTGGGAAGAGGCCAAAGGCACGGCTTATCCACAGGTGCCGGGCAAGACTGACAAGCTCTGGGTCGAATTCGATACGTGGTTCTCGCGGTTGATTCCGGGTGTGGCGAAAGGCGAATACTGGGTGCTGTACGTCAGTGATGACTACAAGACCGCCATCGTCGGCGACCCGAGTCGCAAGTACATGTGGCTGCTGTCACGCACACCGACCGTCAACGGTGTGGTACGTGAAGATCTGCTGAGCAAGGCGCGTCAGCAGGGCTATGACACCACGCGACTGATCTGGCGCGCGTCGGATCGGCAGATGGCCAAGACTTCAAACTAAAGACCACCACAAATCAAATGTGGGAGCGCGCCTGCTCGCGAAGAGGGCGTTTCAGTTAACGAAAATGTTGCTGATACACCGCTTTCGCGAGCAGGCTCGCTCCCACATTTTTTGCTGTGTGTCAGCCTAAAAGTTCGCGCAGAACCTGGGTGAACGCGCGCGCACTGTCCTCTTCCCCTGCATGCCGGCCATCACGCACAACCCATTGGCCGTTGACCAACACATCGCGCACCTGACGATCGCCACCGGCAAACAACCAGCGATTCAAAATCCCGTCACCGCTGGCCGTCGCCAGATACGGATCGTTGCCATCGAGCACAATCCAGTCCGCCCGCTTGCCAACCGCCAGCGCCCCAATCGGCTGCCCCAACGCTTGCGCGCCGCCGTCCAGCGCCGCGTCATACAACGTGCGCCCGACCATCGGCTGATCCGCGCCGTACAACCGGTTACGTCGCTGATCACGCAGACGCTGGCCGTATTCCAGCCAACGCAATTCCTCCACCACGCTGAGCGACACATGGCTGTCGGAACCGATGCCCATGCGTCCACCCTGCGCGAGGAAATCCACCGCCGGGAAAATCCCGTCGCCCAGATTCGCTTCGGTGGTCAGGCACAGACCGGCGATGGCGCGACTTTTGGCCATTAGCGTGACTTCTTCCGGATTGGCGTGGGTGGCGTGAACCAGGCACCAGCGCTGATCGACTTCGGCATTCTCGTACAGCCATTGCAGCGGACGCCGACCGCTCCAGCTCAGGCAGTCGTCGACTTCTTTCTGCTGTTCAGCGATGTGAATGTGGATCGGGCATTGCTTGTCACTCGCCGCCAGCACTTCGCTGATCTGCTGCGGCGTCACCGCGCGCAGCGAGTGGAAGCACAGGCCCAGCGATTGGGCTTTTTGCTGCGCCAGCATGGGCTGCAAGCGCGATTGCAGATTCAGGTAATTGTCCGTGCTGTTGATAAAGCGACGCTGGCCATCGTTAGGCGTTTGGCCACCGAAACCGGAGTGGCTGTAGAGCACCGGCAACAGGGTCAGGCCGATGCCGCTTTCAGTTGCAGCCTGGCTGATGCGCAACGCCAGTTCCGCCGGATCGGCATACGGCTGACCATTGCTGTCGTGATGCACATAATGAAATTCTGCAACGGATGTGTAACCGGCCTTGAGCATTTCGATGTACAGCTGACGGGCGATCACGCCGAGCTGATCCGGGCTGATTTTTCCGACGAGCCGGTACATCAGATCGCGCCAGGTCCAGAAACTGTCGTTCGGATTGCCAGCCACTTCCGCCAGACCCGCCATCGCTCGCTGAAACGCATGGGAGTGCAAATTAGGCATGCCCGGGAGCAGCGGACCGCTCAGCCGTTCGGCGCCATCTGCGGTGGAATCGGCCTGGATTTGGGTCAGCACGCCATCGGCTCTGACCTCAAGACGTACATTGTTGGCCCATCCGTTAGGCAGCAGCGCGCGTTCGGCAAAGAAGGCGGACATGGTTCAGCACCCCATCGTGTGTTATTTGTATATACATATACAGACGTTTGCCTGCCCGGTAAACTCCGGCAAGCTAGCCACTTTCATCCAATGAACAGGGATCAACCGTGCCGACTCCGCCTCCAGTCTCCCCGTTGGCCGCGAACATGGGCGACAGTCCGGCGCCCTTGTACGCCCGCGTCAAACAGATGATCACCCAGCAGATCGACAGCGGAAACTGGCCGCCGCACTACCGCGTGCCGTCCGAAAGCGAGCTGGTCAATCAACTCGGTTTCAGCCGCATGACCATCAACCGCGCTCTGCGCGAGATGACCGCCGACGGTCTGTTGGTGCGCATGCAAGGCGTCGGCACGTTTGTCGCCGAACCGAAGAGTCAGTCCGCGTTGTTCGAAGTGCACAACATCGCCGACGAAATCGCCTCCCGTGGCCATCGCCACACTTGTCAGGTGATCACCCTCGAAGAAGAGGCCGCCGGTTCCGAGCGCGCATTGGCGCTGGACATGCGTGAAGGGCAGAAGGTGTTCCACTCGCTGATCGTGCATTACGAAAACGACATCCCGGTGCAAATCGAGGACCGTTTCGTCAACGCGCTGGTCGCCCCGGAATACCTCAAGCAGGACTTCACCCTGCAAACGCCGTACGCCTATCTCAATCAGGTCGCGCCACTGACCGAAGGCGAGCACGTGGTTGAGGCGATCCTCGCCGAGTCTTCCGAGTGCAAGTTGCTACAGATTGAAAAGGGCGAGCCGTGCTTGTTGATTCGTCGCCGCACGTGGTCGGGGCGTCAGCCGGTTACTGCTGCACGTCTGATCCATCCGGGTTCCCGTCATCGTCTGGAAGGGCGGTTCCATAAATGAGTGCACTAAAGGTTCTACGCGCCGAAGGCTACCCACGCATGCCGTGGAAAAACGGCGGCGGCAGCACTGAAGAAATCACCCGTGATGCCGGCGCAGGGCTGGATGGCTTCGGCTGGCGCCTGTCGATTGCCGACATCGCCGAGTCGGGCGGTTTCTCGACCTTCGCCAGTTACCAGCGGGTGATTACGGTCTTGCAAGGTGACGGCATGACGCTGTGCGTTGACGGCGACGATACGCGGCCATTGTTACCGCTCGACCCGTTTGCCTTCAGCGGTGAAAGCCAGGTCTCGTGCACGCTGCTCGGTGGCGCGATTCGCGATTTCAACCTGATCTATGCACCGCAGCGTTACAGCGCGCGATTGCAGTGGCTGGACGGTGAACAGCGGTTCTTCAGCTCGGCGGGGACGGTGTTGGTGTTCAGTGTCAGTGAGCTGCTGCAAGTGCAGGTGGGTGACAGTGTTGCGCAGTTGGGGCGACATGATTGTCTGCAACTGGACGGTAACAACGGGCTGGTCGAAGTCTCCATCAATGCCGCTTGCTGCGTGATCGAACTGACTGCGCGCTAGTCAATCCTCCCCACTGATCGTTCCCACGTTCTGCGTGGGAATGCGTCACCTCCATCGAAGCGGACGCGGAGCGTCCATGGCGGCGTTACCACGCAGAGCGTGGGAACGATCAGGTCCTGTTTCCACCCCCGCACCAACTTGTTACCGAACGCCCCAGCGTGGCGCAAAACCGCGCTCACCCAACCAAGCCCCCGACCGCACAAAATCTCTCCGCGAAAAATTTCATCCACGCCTGAACCCTTGATTCAGGCGCCCGCCAGCCTTGTCCGCGTTTTTTCTTGAACGCCCCTCCAGCAAGTTGGCCGCTTGATTGCATATGCTTGTATGTACAAGTAAAGACGTATGCGTATGAGTCGCTCGAGACTCTCCGCAGCGTCCACTGATTCGCTTGTCGCGCATCGACGCGCACAGGCTGCTTGCCCACTGCCAGGGTTGGTTTGAATTGATCGCTGAGGAGTCTTTTTCGTGACTGACAATACCCAGAAACCTACCAAGGTTCGCAATGTTGAAATCCGTGCCGCCCGCGGTAACAAGCTGACCGCCAAGAGCTGGCTGACCGAAGCGCCGCTGCGCATGCTGATGAACAACCTCGACCCGGAAGTCGCCGAGAACCCGAAAGAGCTGGTGGTCTACGGTGGTATCGGTCGTGCCGCGCGTAACTGGGAGTGCTACGACAAAATCGTCGAAAGCCTGACCAATCTTAATGACGACGAGACCCTGCTGGTGCAATCCGGCAAGCCGGTCGGCGTGTTCAAGACCCACAGCAACGCCCCGCGCGTACTGATCGCCAACTCCAACCTCGTGCCGCACTGGGCGAGCTGGGAACACTTCAACGAGCTCGACGCTAAAGGCCTGGCCATGTACGGCCAGATGACCGCCGGCAGCTGGATCTACATCGGCAGCCAGGGCATCGTTCAAGGCACGTACGAAACCTTCGTTGAAGCCGGTCGCCAGCACTACAACGATAACCTGACCGGCAAGTGGGTGTTGACCGCCGGTTTGGGTGGCATGGGCGGCGCACAACCTCTGGCCGCAACCCTCGCTGGCGCGTGCTCGCTGAACATCGAATGCCAACAAGTGAGCATCGATTTCCGTCTGAAAAGCCGTTACGTCGACGAGCAAGCCAAAGACCTCGACGACGCCCTGGCACGCATCGACAAATACACCAAAGAAGGCAAGGCGATATCCATTGCCCTGCTGGGTAACGCCGCAGAAATCCTCCCGGAACTGGTCAAGCGCGGCGTACGCCCGGACATGGTTACCGACCAGACCAGCGCCCACGACCCGCTCAACGGTTACCTGCCTGCCGGATGGACCTGGGACGAATACCGCGCCCGGGCCAAGACCGAGCCGGCCGCTGTGATCAAAGCCGCCAAGCAGTCGATGGCGGTACACGTCAAAGCCATGCTGGAGTTCCAGAAGCAAGGCATTCCGACCTTCGACTACGGCAACAACATCCGTCAGATGGCGCAGGAAGAAGGCGTCGAAAACGCCTTCGACTTCCCGGGTTTTGTACCGGCTTATATCCGTCCGCTGTTCTGCCGTGGCATCGGCCCGTTCCGTTGGGCGGCGCTGTCGGGCGATCCGCAAGACATCTACAAAACCGACGCCAAGGTCAAAGAACTGATCCCGGATGACGCCCACCTGCACAACTGGCTGGACATGGCCCGCGAGCGCATCAGCTTCCAGGGTCTGCCGGCACGTATCTGCTGGGTCGGTCTGGGTCTGCGCGCCAAGCTCGGGCTGGCGTTCAACGAGATGGTGCGCAGCGGTGAGCTGTCGGCGCCGATCGTCATCGGTCGCGACCACCTCGACTCCGGCTCGGTGGCCAGCCCGAACCGTGAAACCGAATCGATGCAGGACGGTTCCGACGCTGTGTCCGACTGGCCACTGCTCAACGCTCTGCTGAACACCGCGAGCGGCGCGACCTGGGTTTCCCTGCACCACGGCGGCGGCGTTGGAATGGGCTTCTCGCAGCACTCGGGCATGGTGATTGTTTGCGACGGTACTGACGAAGCGGCCGAGCGCATTGCACGCGTGCTGCACAACGACCCGGCTACCGGTGTTATGCGTCACGCCGATGCCGGTTACCAGATCGCCATCGACTGCGCCAAGGAACAGGGCCTGAACTTGCCGATGATTACCGGTAAATAAACGCAAAACCCTGTGGGAGCGAGCCTGCTCGCGAAAGCGGTGTGTCAGTGAACATTCATTCAGGATGTGCTGAGGCCTTCGCGAGCAGGCTCGCTCCCACAGTAGTGCGCAGACGCTCAGTGAACTCGAAAAACAATCCACAGAGGTTGAATCATGGCTGTCAACACCGATCGTGCAAGCAACAAACCGTTGATCGAAAGGCGTTCGATCGACTACATCCCGGAAGCGGAAAGACACGGTCGTCTGTTTAGCCAGTTCACCCTGTGGATGGGTGCCAACCTGCAAATTACCGCAATCGTCACCGGGGCTTTGGCCGTGGTGCTCGGTGGTGATGTGTTCTGGTCGTTGATCGGTCTGTTGATCGGGCAATTGCTCGGCGGCGGGGTGATGGCGCTGCATGCCGCGCAAGGGCCGAAACTCGGTCTGCCGCAGATGATTTCCAGCCGCGTGCAGTTTGGCGTTTATGGCGCGGCAATCCCTATCGTCCTGGTGTGCCTGATGTACCTGGGTTTCACCGCGACCGGCACCGTGCTTTCCGGTCAGGCGCTGGGTCAGCTGTTTAACGTCAGCGACAGCGTTGGCATCCTGATTTTCGCCAGCGTCATTGTGTTGGTCACGGTGCTCGGGTATCGGGTGATCCACTGGATCGGCCGTGTTGCCAGCATCATTGGTGTGATCGCGTTCGTGTTCCTTTTCTGGCGTCTGATCAGCCAGACCGACGTCGGCGCACTCCTGCAAATCCGTCATTTCAGCTGGAGCAGCTTCCTGCTCGCGGTGTCGCTCGCGGCCTCCTGGCAGATCGCGTTCGGCCCTTACGTGGCTGACTATTCCCGTTACCTGCCGAGCAACACTTCGGCGGTGAAAACCTTCTTCGCCGCCGGTGCCGGTTCAGTGGTTGGCGCGCAAGTGGCGATGATTCTCGGCGTCTTTGCTGCCGCCTCGGCCAACGGTCAATTCGCCGGTCACGAAGTCGCTTACATCGTCGGCCTGGGCGGCACCGGTGCCACCGCCGCGCTGCTGTACTTCAGCATCGCGTTCGGCAAGGTGACCATCTCGACGCTGAACTCCTACGGCAGCTTCATGTGCATCGCGACCATCATCAGTGGTTTCAAAGGTCATCTGACGGTTACACGCCTGCAGCGTCTGGTGTTTGTGCTGGTGATCGTCGGCACGGCGACCCTGATCGCGCTGCTCGGCCAGCACTCGTTCCTCGGTGCGTTCAAGTCTTTCATCCTGTTCCTGCTCGCGTTCTTCACTCCGTGGAGCGCGATCAACCTGGTCGACTACTACTGCATTACCCGTGAGCGTTACGACGTGCCGGCACTGGCTAATCCGAACGGTCGCTACGGTCGCTGGAACCTGCTCGGTATCAGCGTCTATGTGTTCGGCGTGCTGGTGCAGCTGCCGTTCATCTCCACCAAGTTCTACACCGGTCCGCTGGTGGCCGCCCTCGGTGATGTGGATATCTCCTGGATCATCGGCCTGGTGCTGCCGGCCGCCGTCTACTACGTGTGCGCAAGAAAATGGCACAGCGCGATACCCGATCAACTGATTCTGCCGGTCGAGCAGAACAGCGTTGTACAACCCGAAACAAGCGGGGCCGGTCGCGCTGCGGCGCAGGCCTGATTGGACGTGGACAGGGCTGGATGCCTCTTGACTGCCGTAAGCCAATTCATGATTAGGAGCGTCACGACAATGAAATCGAACAAGACCCTGCTGACCACATTGCTGTCCGTGGGCCTGTTGGCCAGTGCCGGCGCGACCCAGGCCGCCGGCTGGTGCGAATCGGGCAAACCGGTGAAATTTGCCGGGCTGAACTGGGAAAGCGGCATGTTGCTGACCGACGTCCTGCAAGTGGTTCTGGAGAAAGGCTACGACTGCAAGACCGACAGCCTGCCGGGCAACTCCATCACCATGGAAAACGCCCTGAGCAGCAACGACATTCAAGTGTTCGCCGAAGAGTGGGTGGGCCGCAGCGAGGTCTGGAACAAGGCCGAGAAGGCCGGCAAGGTGATCGGTGTCGGTGCGCCGGTGGTGGGCGCCGTTGAAGGCTGGTACGTGCCGCGCTATGTGATCGAAGGCGATGCCAAGCGCAAGCTGGAAGCCAAAGCCCCGGACCTGAAAAACATCGCTGATCTGGGCAAGTACGCCGCCGTGTTCAAGGATCAGGAAGAGCCATCCAAGGGACGTTTCTACAACTGCCCGGCCGGCTGGACCTGCGAACTCGACAACAGCGAAATGCTGAAAAGCTACGGCTTGGAAAACAGCTACACCAACTTCCGTCCGGGCACTGGTCCGGCACTGGATGCGGCCGTGCTGTCGAGCTACAAGCGTGGCGAGCCGATCCTCTTCTACTACTGGTCGCCGACGCCGCTGATGGGCCAGATCGACGCGGTCAAGCTCGAAGAGAAAGCGGGTGAAAACAAGACCCTGAGCATCAAGGTCGGCCTGTCCAAGACCTTCCACGACGAAGCCCCGGAACTGGTCGCCGTGCTGGAAAAGGTCAACCTGCCGATCGACCTGCTCAACCAGAACCTCGGCCGCATGGCCAAGGAGCGTATCGAGTCGCCGAAACTGGCGAAAATCTTCCTCAAGGAACATCCTGAGGTCTGGCATGCGTGGGTCAGTGCAGACGCAGCCAAGAAAATCGACGCGGCGCTGTAGGTCGATACCTCCCGGTCAACCGTGAGGCTGGCCGGGAGATATGCCGTAAACGCTTGATTGAGATTTCTGATTGAGAGCCGCTTATGTTTCCCGAGAGCTTTACCTTCTCCATCGCCGACTGGGTCAACGGTTGGGTCGATTCGCTGGTCACCAACTACGGTGATGTGTTCCGCCATATCTCTGACACCCTGCTGTGGGCCATCGTCAACCTCGAAGGCCTGCTGCGCGCAGCGCCGTGGTGGTTGATGCTGGCGATCGTCGGTGTGGTCGCCTGGCACGCCACGCGCAAAGTCGTGACGACGGCGGTCATCGTCGGCCTGTTGTTCCTCGTTGGCGCTGTCGGCTTGTGGGACAAGCTCATGCAGACCCTGGCGCTGATGATGGTCGCGACGATCATTTCGGTGCTGATCGGCATTCCGCTAGGGATTCTCTCGGCGCGCAGCAATCGCCTGCGTTCGGTGCTGATGCCGCTACTCGACATCATGCAGACCATGCCGAGTTTCGTGTACTTGATCCCGGTGCTGATGCTGTTCGGTCTGGGCAAGGTCCCGGCGATTTTCGCCACGGTGATCTACGCCGCGCCGCCGCTGATTCGCCTGACCGATCTGGGTATCCGCCAAGTCGACGGCGAAGTGATGGAAGCGATCAATGCGTTCGGTGCCAACCGCTGGCAGCAACTGTTCGGCGTGCAATTGCCGTTGGCACTGCCGAGCATCATGGCCGGGATCAACCAGACCACGATGATGGCCCTGTCGATGGTGGTGATCGCCTCGATGATCGGCGCCCGTGGCTTGGGTGAAGATGTGTTGGTGGGGATTCAGACCCTCAACGTCGGACGTGGTCTTGAGGCCGGTCTGGCGATCGTGATTCTCGCAGTGGTCATCGACCGCATTACTCAGGCGTACGGTCGGCCACGGCATGAGGTGAGCAAATGAGCAACGCAACCGTGAGCAAGATCGAGGTCAAAAACGTCTTCAAGATTTTCGGCAACCGCGCCAAGGACGCGCTGGCCATGGTCGGCCAGGGCAAGACCAAGGATCAGGTGCTGAGCGAAACCGGTTGCGTGGTCGGCGTTAACGATCTGTCGTTGAGCATCGGCACCGGCGAGATCTTCGTGATCATGGGCCTGTCCGGCTCCGGCAAATCGACGTTGGTGCGTCACTTCAATCGGCTGATCGACCCGACCAGCGGCGCGATCCTTGTCGATGGCGAGGACATCCTGCAATACGACATGGACGCCCTGCGCGAATTTCGCCGGCACAAGATCAGCATGGTGTTCCAGAGCTTCGGCCTGCTGCCGCACAAGAGCGTGCTGGAGAACGTCGCTTACGGCTTGAAAGTGCGCGGCGAGAGCAAGCAGATGTGCTCGGAACGCGCGCTGCACTGGATCAACACCGTGGGCCTCAAAGGCTACGAGAACAAATACCCGCACCAGCTCTCCGGCGGCATGCGTCAGCGTGTTGGTCTGGCTCGGGCCTTGGCGGCAGACACCGACATCATCCTCATGGACGAAGCGTTCAGTGCCCTCGATCCGCTGATCCGCGCCGAGATGCAGGACCAGTTGCTTGAGCTGCAAAAGACGTTGCACAAGACCATCGTGTTCATCACCCACGACCTCGACGAAGCGGTGCGTATCGGCAACCGCATTGCGATTCTCAAGGATGGGAAGTTGATTCAGGTGGGTACACCGAGAGAGATCCTGCATTCGCCGGCGGATGAGTATGTTGACCGGTTTGTGCAGCGGCGGGCGGCGGTGGTCTGACGCTCGTTCCCACGCTCTGCGTGGGAATGCATCCCGTGACGCTCCGCGTCACCCTGCACAGAGCAGAAATCGGACGCGGAGCGTCCCAGGCGGCATTCCCACGCAGAGCGTGGGAACGATCTTGTTCAAGAGGTTTTTTAGATGTCCCAGGCTGAAAAAATCGTTATCACCGGCGCCCCTCTGCGTTGGCAGGACGTGGTTGCCGTCGCCCGTCACGGCGCGCTTCTCGAGTTGTCGAGCGACACTTGGGCGCGCATCGAAAATGCGCAGAGCATCGTCCAACGCATCGTCGAAAGCGGCGAGCGCGCCTATGGCGTCAACACCGGCCTGGGCGGTTTGTCCAACGTCTCGCTTAAAGACGAACAACTCAGCCAGCTCTCGCGCAACACCTTGCTCAGCCACGCCTGCGGCGTCGGTCCTGTACTCGCCGACGAGCAGACCCGCGCGGTCATCTGCGCCGCCATTCACAACTACAGCCATGGCAAATCCGGCATTCACCGGCGGGTCGTCGAAGCGCTGCTGGCGCTGCTCAACCGCAGCATCACCCCGCAAGTGCCGTCGCAAGGTTCGGTGGGTTATTTGACCCACATGGCGCACATCGGCATCACGCTGCTCGGCGTTGGCAATGTCAGCTATCGCGGGCAGATCACCTCGGCGCAACAGGCGCTGGCCGAAGAAGGTTTGCAACCGGTGCTGCTCGGGGCGAAGGACGGTTTGTGTCTGGTCAACGGCACGCCATGCATGACCGGTCTCAGCTGTCTGGCGATTGCCGATGCCACGCGACTGGTGCAATGGGCCGACGTCATCGGTGCGATGAGCTTCGAAGCGCAACGCGGCCAGATCGATGCGTTCGACGCCGAGATCATCGCGCTGAAACCGCACCCGGGCATGCAGCAGGTCGGCAGCAATTTGCGCGCGTTGCTCGACGGCAGCGAAGTGATCGCGTCGAGCAAAGGCATTCGCACCCAGGATGCGCTGAGCATCCGGTCGATCCCGCAAGTCCACGGCGCCGCGCGTGATCAGCTCGACCACGCGATCAAACAGGTCGAAGCCGAACTCAACGGCTGCACCGACAACCCGCTGCTGCTCGGCACGCCGGACAATTTCCGAGTGATGTCGCAAGCCAATCCGCACGGCCAGTCGGTGGCGATGGCGGCCGATTTGTTGGCGATTGCCATGGCCGAAATCGGCTCGATTGCCGAGCGGCGTCTGGATCGCCTGGTCAACCCGCACGTCAGCGGTCTGCCGGCGTTTCTGGTGGCCAATCCGGGGGTGAACTCCGGGATGATGATCGTGCAATACGTCGCCGCGTCGCTGTGCGCAGAAAACCGTCAATTGGCGCAACCGGCGGTGCTCGACAACTACATCACTTCCGGCTTGCAGGAAGATCATCTGAGCATGGGCACCAACGCCGCGCTGAAGCTGCATCGCGCGCTGGAAAACTGCACGCAGATCCTCTCCATCGAGTACCTGCTGGCGGCGCAGGCGTTTGAGTTTCTCAAGGAACAGCGCTTCGGCGCGGGCACCGATATCGCTTGGCGACTGCTGCGCGAAAAAGTCCCGGCCTACGATCAGGATCGCTGGCTGGCGCCGGACATCGCTGCCGCTGCGAGCGTGTTGAAAAACCCGAATCTGCCGCACAACGTTTTACCGAATTTGCACTGACAACTACCCATACCAGCGTGCCAAGGCGCGGATCGCTCAGAAGGCGAGAGGCGACGGATAACGGAATGCTCCGGAGCGACTGGTAGTTAATAACAAACTCTCAAAAGGAGCATTTTAATGACTGCGCTGAACCTGATTCCCGGCCAACTGAGCCTGGCCCAACTGCGTGACGTCTACCAGAACCCGGTCAAACTGAGCCTCGACAACAGCGCCTCGGCGCAGATCGAAGCCAGTGTTGCCTGCGTCGAGCAGATCCTCGCCGAGAACCGCACCGCCTACGGCATCAACACCGGTTTCGGCCTGCTGGCCTCGACGCGCATTGCCAGCGAAGACCTGGAAAACCTGCAGCGCTCGCTGGTGTTGTCCCACGCCGCCGGTGTCGGCCAGCCGATCAGCGATGACTTGGTGCGACTGATCATGGTGCTCAAGGTCAACAGCCTCAGCCGTGGTTTCTCCGGCATCCGCCGCGTGGTGATCGATGCGCTGATCGCGCTGATCAACGCCGAGGTTTATCCGCACATTCCGCTGAAAGGTTCAGTCGGCGCTTCCGGCGATCTGGCACCGTTGGCGCACATGTCGCTGGTGCTGCTGGGCGAGGGCAAGGCGCGCTACAAAGGCGAGTGGATGGAGGCTGTTGAAGCGCTGAAAATCGCCGGTCTGACGCCGCTGACTTTAGCGGCTAAAGAGGGTCTGGCGCTGCTCAACGGTACTCAGGTTTCTACTGCATTTGCTCTGCGTGGTTTGTTCGAAGGTGAAGATCTGTTCGCTGGCGCCTTGGCGCTGGGCGGCCTTACCGTTGAAGCCGTTCTGGGTTCGCGTTCGCCATTCGATGCGCGCATTCACGCGGCGCGCGGCCAGAAAGGTCAGATCGACGCTGCTGCCGCTTATCGCGACCTGCTCGGTGAGCGCAGCGAAGTCTCCGACTCGCACCAGAACTGCGAGAAGGTTCAGGATCCGTACTCGCTGCGTTGCCAGCCGCAAGTGATGGGTGCCTGCCTGACCCAGTTCCGTCAGGCCGCTGAAGTGCTGGCCGTCGAGGCCAACGCCGTTTCCGACAACCCGCTGGTTTTCGCCGCCGAAGGCGACGTGATTTCCGGCGGCAACTTCCACGCCGAACCGGTGGCCATGGCCGCTGACAACATGGCTCTGGCCATCGCCGAAATCGGCTCGCTGAGCGAACGCCGCATCTCGCTGATGATGGACAAGCACATGTCGCAACTGCCGCCGTTCCTGGTGGCCAATGGCGGCGTGAATTCCGGATTCATGATTGCGCAGGTGACCGCTGCGGCGTTGGCCAGCGAGAACAAAGCGTTGTCGCATCCGCATTCGGTGGACAGTCTGCCGACTTCGGCTAACCAGGAAGACCACGTGTCGATGGCGCCTGCTGCGGGCAAGCGTTTGTGGGAAATGGCTGAAAACACTCGCGGGATTCTCGCCGTGGAATGGCTGGCGGCGGTGCAGGGGCTGGATCTGCGTAACGGTCTGAAGACTTCGGCGAAGCTTGAGCAGGCGCGGGCGATTCTGCGTAAGGAAGTACCGTTTTATGAGAAGGACCGCTTTTTTGCGCCGGACATCAATGCGGCGACTGAGCTGTTGGCTTCGCGGTGTCTGACTGAGCTGGTTTCGGCGAAGCTTTTGCCTAGCCTTTAACCCTACACACTGATCGTTCCCATGCTCCGCGTGGGAACGCAGCCCATGACGCTCCGCGTCACTGGACGCGGAGCGTCCCTAGAGGCATTCCCACGCAGAGCGTGGGAACGATCACCAAACACAACGGAGGCCAACAGTGAAAACCCTCTGGCAACACTGCCACGTCGCAACCATGGCGCACGGCGTCTATTCGATCATCGAGGACGCGGCCATCGTGACGTCCGGTGCCCTCATCGAGTGGATCGGCCCGCGCAATCAATTGCCGTCCGGCGAATACCCGGCGGTCAATGATCTGCAAGGCGCGTGGGTCACCCCCGGCCTGATCGACTGCCACACCCACACGGTGTTCGGCGGTAATCGCAGCGGCGAATTCGAAAAGCGTCTGCAAGGTGTCAGCTATGCGGAAATCGCAGCCTCCGGCGGCGGTATCGCCAGTACCGTGCGCGCGACGCGCGAAGCGACTGAAGACGAACTGTTCGCCAGCGCCGCCAAACGCCTGAAAAGCCTGATGCGCGACGGCGTGACCACGGTCGAAATGAAGTCCGGCTACGGCCTCGATCTGGTCAACGAACGCAAAATCCTTCGAGTCATCCGTCGTCTGCAGAAAGAGTTGCCGATCAGCGTGCGCAGCACCTGTCTGGCCGCTCACGCGCTGCCGCCTGAATACAAGGATCGCGCCGACGATTACATCGATCTGGTCTGCAACGAAATGCTCCCCGCGCTCGCCGCCGAAGGTCTGGTCGATGCCGTGGACGCGTTCTGCGAATACCTGGCGTTCTCTCCGGAGCAGGTCGAGCGCGTGTTTATCGCCGCGCAAAAACTCGGACTGCCAGTGAAGCTGCACGCCGAGCAGTTGTCGTCGCTGCACGGCTCCAGCCTTGCCGCGCGCTATAAGGCGTTGTCCGCCGATCATCTGGAGTTCATGGACGAGGCCGACGCCATCGCCATGGCCGAAGCCGACACTGTCGCGGTGCTGCTGCCGGGTGCGTTCTACTTCTTGCGCGAAACCCAGTTGCCGCCGATGGACGCACTGCGCAAGCACAAGGTGAAAATCGCCATCGCCAGCGACCTTAACCCCGGCACCTCGCCGGCGCTGTCGTTGCGGCTGATGTTGAACATGGCCTGCACCTGTTTCCGCATGACCCCGGAAGAAGCCTTGGCTGGCGCGACGATTCACGCCGCACAAGCGCTGGGCATGGCTGCCACCCACGGTTCACTGGAAGTCGGCAAGGTGGCGGATTTCGTTGCCTGGCACATCGATCGTCCGGCGGACCTGGCCTATTGGCTGGGTGGTGAGCTGGACAAACGCGTCGTCCGTCACGGCGTCGAATCAAGTCTGTAGGAGAGCGGTTGTGGATAAGGTTCTGAACTTCAAACAAGGTCGCGTACCGCTACTGATCAGCATGCCCCACGCCGGTTTGCGCCTGACGCCTGCGGTCGAGGCCGGATTGATTCCGGACGCGAAGAGCCTGCCGGACACTGACTGGCACATTCCGCTGCTGTACGACTTCGCCGAAGAACTGGGTGCCAGCACGTTGGCCGCCGAGTATTCGCGATTTGTCATCGACCTGAATCGGCCGTCCGACGATAAGCCGCTGTACGCCGGCGCGACCACCGGTTTGTACCCGGCGACGTTGTTCGATGGCATTCCCTTGTTTCGCGAAGGACACGAGCCATCGAAAGAGCAGCGCGCGACTTACCTTGAGCAGATCTGGACGCCGTATCACCGCACCCTTCAGGAAGAACTGGCGCGGCTGAAGGCCGAGTTCGGTTATGCACTGCTGTTCGATGCGCACTCGATCCGCTCGATCATCCCGCACCTGTTCGACGGCAAGCTGCCGGACTTCAACCTCGGCACCTTCAATGGCGCCAGTTGTGATCCGCAATTGGCCACGCAACTGGAAGCCATCTGCGCGCGCCACGGCGATTACAGCCATGTGCTCAACGGGCGCTTCAAGGGCGGCCACATCACCCGTCATTACGGCAACCCGGCTGAGAATATCCACGCCGTGCAACTGGAGCTGTGTCAGAGCACCTACATGGAAGAGTTCGAACCGTTCCGCTATCGCGCCGACCTGGCCGAGCCGACGCGGGTGGTGCTCAAGGAATTGCTGCAAGGCTATCTGGCCTGGGCAAAGTCTCACTACACCGGCTGATCCACCCCTGTAGGAGCTGCCGAAGGCTGCGATCTTTTGATCGTTCCCACGCTCTGCGTGGGAATGCAGCCCGTGACGCTCCGCGTCACTGGACGCGGAGCGTCCCAAGAGGCATTCCCACGCAGAGCGTGGGAACGATCAAGTCCACAGGCATGCTCATTGACGTAAATCGGGTTTATGATGCCCTACGGCAGAATAATAGAAGTCCCCCCAGGGATGACCTCGACCCCTTACGGAGCGCGCAATGCAGACTTTGTTTCCGCAGATCAAACCTCACGCCCGGCACGATCTGGCTGTCGATGACACCCATACGCTGTACGTCGACGAAAGCGGTTCACCGGAGGGTTTGCCGGTTGTGTTCATCCACGGCGGCCCCGGCGCCGGTTGCGACGCGCAGAGCCGTCGCTATTTCGATCCGAACCTTTATCGCATTGTCACCTTCGACCAGCGCGGTTGCGGACGCTCCACGCCGCACGCCAGTCTGGAAAACAACACCACCTGGGAGCTGGTCGCCGACCTCGAGCGCATCCGCAAACATCTTGGCATCGATAAATGGGTGCTGTTCGGCGGCTCGTGGGGCTCGACCCTGGCGCTGGCTTACGCGCAGACCCATCCTGAGCGTGTTCACGGTCTGATCCTGCGCGGGATCTTTCTCTGCCGTCCGCAGGAAATCGAGTGGTTCTATCAGGCCGGCGCCAGCCGTCTGTTCCCCGATTACTGGCAGGACTACATCGCGCCAATCCCGTTGGACGAGCGCGATGACCTGCTCAGCGCTTTCCACAAACGCCTGATCGGCAACGACCAGATCGCCCAGATGCACGCGGCGAAGGCCTGGTCGACCTGGGAAGGGCGCACCGCGACCCTGCGGCCGAACCCGCTGGTGGTCGATCGTTTCTCCGAGCCGCAGCGCGCCCTGTCGATCGCGCGGATCGAATGCCACTACTTCACTAACAATGCTTTCCTTGAGCCGAACCAATTGATTCGCGACATGGGCAAGATCGCCCATTTGCCCGGCGTGATCATCCACGGTCGATACGACGTGATCTGCCCGCTGGACAATGCATGGGAGCTGCATCAAGCCTGGCCGAACAGCGAACTGCAGGTGATCCGCGACGCCGGCCACGCCGCGTCTGAACCGGGCATTACCGATGCACTGGTACGCGCGGCGGGCAACATGGCTCAGCGCCTGCTCGATCTACCGCCCGAAGAAGCATGAAGGGGCTTTTACAACGCGTACGCGGTGCGCGGGTTGAAGTGGCAGGCGAGGTCGTAGGCGCGGTCGATCAAGGTTTGTTGGTGCTGGTGGCGGTCGAACCCGACGACACGCGTGCCAGCGCCGACAAACTTCTGCATAAGCTGCTTAACTATCGGGTATTCAGCGACGCCGAGGGCAAGATGAATTTGTCCTTGGCGGATGTTGGCGGCGGGTTGCTGCTGGTCTCTCAGTTCACTCTGGCTGCCGACACCAAAAGCGGGTTGCGTCCGAGTTTCTCGACAGCGGCCCCTCCGGCGCTGGGCGAGGAATTATTCGACTATCTATTAAGCAAAGCGAAACAGGTGCATGGCACTGTGGCATCAGGTAGATTCGGCGCGGATATGCAGGTGCACTTGGTCAATGATGGGCCGGTAACCTTCCTGTTACAGACCTGAAAGCGCTTGAAACATCATTTCAAGGGCTTTTCGACTGAAAACGGGCATTTTTCGCGATAAATACTTTGTTACCCCTGATGCGTTGTCATGCGGGCTACTAGATAATCGCGCGCACTGGGATTAGCGTTCGCTGATCCATTTTTGACTTAGGTAGAGACTTGTCCGAATCCGATTGGGGAATCATTTTGCCCCAGCGGAGTCGGAACAATGCTCGCCAACCTGGCATATAGATAGCTGGCCGTTGGTTTATTGATCTGTTTTCGGCGAGGGTTGCTCGTGATTGTTAGTCCCTGTAATGCAGCAAAAATGTCTGCCAAACGCGTGCGAAGTGCTCTGGTAGCGGGTTCGGCGCTCCTGTGCCTGCTCAGCGCCGGTCAGCTTTGGGCGTTCAATCTTGACGATGTATCGGCGAAGGCTAAGGAACTGGCCGGGCAGAAGTTCGAAGCCCCGCGCAGCAACCTGCCGAACGAATTCCGCGACATGAAGTTCGCGGACTATCAGAAAATCCGCTTCCTCACCGAAAAGGCTGAGTGGGCTGATCAGAAGACCCCGTTCAAACTGTCCTTCTATCACCAGGGTATGCACTTCGATACGCCGGTGAAAATCAACGAAATCACGGCGAACACCGTCGAAGAGATCAAATACGATCCGACGCGCTTCGATTTCGGCGACCTGAAATTTGATCCGAAAGCCACCGAACAACTGGGCTATGCCGGTTTCCGTGTGCTGTACCCGATCAACAAGGCCGACAAGCAAGACGAAATCATGACCATGCTCGGCGCGAGTTATTTCCGCGTTGTCGGCAAGGGCCACACCTACGGCCTCTCGGCCCGTGGTCTGGCGATTGATACTGCGCTGCCGTCGGGCGAAGAATTCCCGCGTTTCCGCGAGTTCTGGATTCAACAGCCGAAGCCGGGTGACAAGCACCTGGTGATCTTCGCGCTGCTGGATTCGCCGCGTGCCACCGGTGCCTACCGTCTGATCCTGCGTCCGGGCAGCGACACCATTGTCGACGTCAAAGCGCAGATGTTCCTGCGTGACAAGGTCGGCAAACTGGGCATCGCACCGCTGACCAGCATGTTCCTGTTCGGCGCCAACCAGCCGTCGAAAGTCCTCAACTACCGTCGTGAACTGCACGACTCCAGCGGTCTGTCGATCCATGCCGGCAACGGCGAGTGGATCTGGCGCCCACTGAACAACCCGAAACACCTGGCCGTGAGCAACTTCAGCATCGAGAACCCGCGTGGTTTCGGTCTGCTGCAACGTGGCCGCGACTTCAGCCACTACGAAGACCTCGACGACCGCTACGACAAGCGTCCAAGCGCCTGGATCGAGCCGAAGGGCGAGTGGGGCAAGGGCACCGTTGATTTGGTAGAGATTCCGACCGCCGACGAAACCAACGACAACATCGTTGCGTTCTGGAGCCCGGAAAAAATGCCGGAGCCGGGTCAGCCACTGGACTTCGCTTACCGCATGCACTGGACCATGGACGAAGCGGCGATTCACGCGCCGGACAGCGCCTGGGTTTCGCAGACTCTGCGTTCGACCGGTGACGTCAAGCAATCGAACCTGATCCGTCAGCCGGATGGCAGCGTTGCCTATCTGGTCGACTTCGAAGGTCCGTCGCTGGCCGCGCTGACCCCGGATGCCGACGTGCGCAGTCAAGTCAGTGTTGGCGACAACGCCGAACTGGTTGAGAACAGTGTGCGCTACAACCCGGAAACCAAGGGCTGGCGCTTGACCCTTCGCATGAAGATCAAAGACGCGAGCAAGTCGACCGAGATGCGTGCCGCTCTGGTTCAGCCGGTCGTGACCGCTGATCTGGCGAAGTCGGTGCCGGCGTCCAACTCGTCCGTCGCCAAGGCCGACAAGGTTGCCGCCAAGCAACAAGAGAAACTCGACAAGGAAGCCAAGGCAGCCGAGGCCAAACAGGCCGACGCCAAGCCAGCGGTAGATGCCAAGGACAAGGCCAACAAAGACGCCAAGCAGCCAGCCGCTGCCGACGCGGCCCCAGCCACACTGGAATCGGCACCGACTGAAGAAGTCCTGACCGAGACCTGGAGCTATCAGTTGCCTGCCGATGAGTAACTCTCAAGTACAGCCAGAGACTCTGTCCGAGTATCTGGCGCATCTGCCGATGACCGACGAGCAGCGCGCGGAACTCGCGGGCTGCCAGTCGTTCAGCGAGCTGCATGAACGCCTGTCGTCCTCGACATTCGACGCACCTGCCGAAGCCGCCCAGGCTTCGGTGGGCAAGCGCCTGGTCCTGAGCACTGCCGAACAGCTGGAAGAAGCGGAGATGCTGGTGCTTGATGCCAGCGGTCGCGTCAGTCTGAAAGCAACGCCGCCGATTCGCCGCACCAAGGTTGTACCGGAGCCATGGCGCACCAATATTCTGGTGCGTGGCTGGCGCCGTATGACCGGTCGCACCAACCCGCCGCAGCCGCCCAAGGACGAAAACGTCCTGCCGGCCGCGCGCTGGCGCACCGTTGGTTCGATCCGTCGCTACATTCTTTTGCTGCTGATGCTTGGCCAGACCATCGTCGCTGGCTGGTACATGAAAGGCATCATGCCGTATCAGGGCTGGTCGTTCGTCGATCTCGACGAAGTCTTGCATCAACCGCTGCTGCAAACCGCCACGCAAGTGCTGCCGTATGCGCTGCAAACCAGCATTCTGATTCTGTTCGGGATTCTGTTCTGCTGGGTCTCGGCCGGTTTCTGGACGGCGCTGATGGGCTTCCTCGAGTTGCTCACCGGTCACGATAAATACCGTATCTCCGGCAAAAGCGCCGGCAACGAGCCGATTGCCAAAGACGCCCGTACCGCGCTGGTGATGCCGATCTGCAACGAAGACGTACCGCGCGTATTCGCCGGTCTGCGTGCAACGTTCGAATCGGTCGCGGCCACTGGTGATCTGGATCGTTTCGACTTCTTCGTCCTCAGCGACAGTAACGACACCGACATCTGCGTGGCCGAGCAACAGGCCTGGCTGGACGTCTGCCGCGAAGCCAAAGGCTTCGGCAAGATCTTCTATCGCCGTCGTCGCCGTCGTGTGAAACGCAAGAGCGGCAACCTCGACGACTTCTGCCGTCGTTGGGGCGGTGACTACAAGTACATGGTCGTACTCGACGCCGACTCGGTGATGAGCGGCGAGTGCCTGACCAGTCTGGTGCGTTTGATGGAAGCCACGCCGGACGCCGGGATCATCCAGACCGCGCCACGTGCGTCGGGCATGGACACTCTCTATGCGCGCATGCAGCAGTTTGCGACCCGCGTGTACGGCCCGCTGTTTACCGCTGGCCTGCACTTCTGGCAGTTGGGTGAATCCCATTACTGGGGTCACAACGCGATCATCCGCATGAAGCCGTTTATCGACCACTGCGCCTTGGCGCCGTTGCCGGGTAAAGGCGCGTTCTCCGGTGCGATTCTGTCTCACGACTTCGTTGAAGCCGCACTGATGCGCCGTGCCGGTTGGGGCGTGTGGATTGCCTACGACTTGCCGGGCAGCTACGAAGAACTGCCGCCGAACCTGCTCGACGAACTCAAGCGCGACCGTCGCTGGTGCCACGGCAACCTGATGAACTTCCGCCTGTTCCTGGTCAAAGGCATGCACCCGGTGCACCGTGCGGTGTTCCTCACCGGCGTGATGTCGTACCTGTCGGCGCCGTTGTGGTTCTTCTTCCTCGTGTTGTCGACTGCGCTGCTGGCGGTGAACACATTGATGGAGCCGCAGTACTTCCTTGAACCGCGTCAGCTCTATCCGCTGTGGCCACAATGGCACCCGGACAAGGCGATTGCGCTGTTCTCGACGACCATCGTGCTGCTGTTCCTGCCGAAACTGTTGAGCATCATCCTGATCTGGGCCAAAGGCGCGAAAGAGTTCGGCGGCAAGTTCAAGGTGACCCTGTCGATGCTGCTGGAGATGCTGTTCTCCATGCTGCTGGCGCCGGTGCGGATGATTTTCCACACCCGTTTCGTCCTCGCCGCGTTCCTCGGCTGGGCCGCGACCTGGAACTCGCCGCAGCGTGATGACGACTCGACGCCTTGGAGCGAAGCGGTCAAACGCCACGGTCCGCAGACCCTGCTGGGTTTCTGCTGGGCGCTGCTGGTGATCTGGCTGAACCCGAGCTTCCTCTGGTGGCTGGTGCCGATTGTCGGTTCGCTGATGCTGTCGATCCCGGTGTCGGTGATTTCCAGCCGTGTCGGTCTGGGCCTGAAGTCCCGTGACGAGAGCCTGTTCCTCATCCCTGAGGAATACAATCCGCCGCAGGCGCTGCTGGCGACTGATCAGTACACCCACGAAAATCGTTACCACGCCCTCAACGACGGTTTTGTCCGCGCGGTGGTCGATCCACAGCAGAACGCTCTGGCGTGCTCGCTGGCGACCTCGCGTCACGGTCAGGCCGAGCCGATCGAGTGGCTGCGTCAGGAACGTGTGCGTCACGCGATCAAGGTTGGCCCGGCCGGGCTGAATAACCATGATCGTCTGCAATTGCTGAGCGACCCTGTTGCCTTGGCGCGTTTGCATGAGCAGGTCTGGGCCGAAGGTCACGCTGAGTGGCTGGATGCATGGCGCGCTTCGGTGAAAGCCGATCCCCATGCGCCGTTGCTGCCGCTGCAACCGGTGAACCTGCAGGCGCAACCGGCCTGATAAACAAACCCCGCGATGTTGCGGGGTTTTTTTTGCCTGCTGAAAAGCCCCTCATCGGAACGCCGCCCGCCTATCCCTCTCCCTGAGGGAGAGGGGACCGATCGCGTTGAATATTCGAGATACGCCGACTTGAGATATCGAGTCGAACTCAAGTTTTGAATATTCCCCGATCTGCTCCCTTTCCCCCTCGCCCCCTTGGGGGAGAGGGTTGGGGTGAGGGGGGTAGCCCTTGATTGTTAAACAAATCGTCCATTAAACCTTGTGCAAAAAAACGAGTGCGTTAGCATCCGTCCCCGAATTGGCGCACCCGGGCTTTTTTGCCCTTCACTGTTGGTTTTCGCGCCGCACACGCAATGGTTTTGGGGACTTGAAGATGAAGAAGTATCTGTCGATGCTGCTGGTCGGCGTCACGGCACTGGTTGCAGTCAATGCGGCGCAGGCTGGCGCAATCGATGACGCGGTCAAGCGTGGCACGTTGAAAGTCGGTATGGATCCGACCTACATGCCGTTCGAAATGACCAACAAGCGCGGCGAAATCATCGGCTTTGAAGTCGACATCCTCAAGGCCATGTCCAAGGCCATGGGCGTCAAACTGGAACTGGTTTCGACCGGTTACGACGGCATCATCCCGGCGCTGATGACCGACAAGTTCGACATGATCGGCAGCGGCATGACCCTGACTCAGGAACGCAACCTGCGCCTGAACTTCAGCGAACCGTTCATCGTGGTCGGCCAGACCCTGCTGATCCGCAAAGAGCTGGAAGGCACCATCAAGTCCTACAAAGACCTGAACACCGCCGACTACCGCATCACCTCCAAGCTCGGCACCACTGGTGAAATGGTCGCCAAGAAGCTGATCTCCAAAGCCAAATACCACGGCTACGACAACGAGCAGGAAGCCGTGCTCGACGTGGTCAACGGCAAGGCTGACGCCTTCATCTACGACGCGCCGTACAACGTGGTCGCGGTGACCAAGGTCGGCGCCGGCAAACTGGTGTTCCTCGACAAACCGTTCACCTACGAGCCATTGGCGTTTGGTCTGAAGAAGGGTGACTACGACAGCATTAACTTCATCAACAACTTCCTGCACCAGATCCACGAAGACGGCACCTACGATCGCATCCATGACAAGTGGTTCAAGAGCACCGAGTGGCTCAAGGACATGGAATAAGCCCGGTCAGATAGACCGAGTCGCCCCATTCGCGAGCAGGCTCGCTCCCACAGGGGAATGCGTTCCAATGTGGGAGCGAGCCTGCTCGCGAAGAGGCCCTCCAGAGCAACACAAAATCCGGAACCTGCAATGAAACAGAAAAAAGCCCAATGGCCCTGGCACGTCCTCACCGTGCTGGTGCTGGTCGGCCTGGCCGGCGCGTTGTATTACGCGACGTCGCTGATGTCCTACGAATGGCGCTGGAACCGCGTGCCGCAGTACTTTGCCTATCAGGCCGAGGAATCCCAGCGTGCCACGGACATTTCCACCGTCACTGAGGTGGTGCGCAAGGGTGGCAGCGCTGTCGTCACTCTGCGCAACGACGGCGGTGACGAGCAGCACCTGAGCGTCGACGAGAACAGCCTGCAATTCGCTCAGGGCGACGATGTGGCTGAAGGCGACGTCGTGGGCGTCACCCGACATTGGGCGGCAGGACCGCTGTTGTGGGGGCTGTGGACGACGCTTTGGCTGTCGGTGGTGTCGGGGATTCTGGGGTTGCTGATCGGTCTCGTGACCGGCCTGTGCCGTCTGTCGAACAACCCGACCCTGCGCGACCTCTCGACCATCTACGTCGAACTGGTGCGCGGCACGCCGTTGCTGGTGCAGATTTTCATTTTCTACTTCTTCATCGGCACGGTAATGAACCTGTCCCGCGAGTTCGCCGGGATCGCCGCGCTGTCGCTGTTCACTGGCGCTTATGTGGCAGAGATCATCCGTTCCGGCGTGCAGTCGATCGCCCGTGGTCAGAACGAAGCGGCGCGTTCGCTGGGTCTGAGTGCCGGCCAGTCGATGCGCCACGTGGTGCTGCCGCAAGCGCTGAAGCGCGTGCTGCCGCCGTTGGCCGGGCAGTTCATCAGTCTGGTCAAGGACACCTCGCTGGTGTCGGTGATCGCCATCACCGAACTGCTGAAAAGCGGCCGTGAAGTCATCACCACCTCGTTCTCGCCGTTCGAAATTCTGTTTTGCGTCGCCGGCCTGTACCTGTTGATCAACCTGCCGCTGTCGAAAATCGCCAGCCGGCTTGAGCGGAGGCTCGCGCAAAGTGATTGAAGTCCGCGATCTGGTAAAAGTCTTCGACACCCGTGGGCAAGTGGTGCGCGCGGTGGATAACGTCAGCACCACGGTGGCCAAGGGCGAAGTGCTGGTGGTGATCGGCCCGTCGGGCTCAGGCAAGTCGACCTTCCTGCGCTGCCTCAATGGCCTGGAAGAATTCGATTCCGGCTCGGTGAGCATCGACGGCCTGCAGCTGGCCGACCCGAAAACCGACGTCAACGCCTACCGCCGCGAAGTCGGCATGGTGTTCCAGCATTTCAACCTGTTCCCGCACATGACCGTGCTGGAAAACCTCTGTCTGGCGCAGAAAGTCGTGCGCAAGCGCGGCAAGAAAGAGCGCGAAGCCAAGGCCATGGAATTGCTGCAAAAGGTCGGTATTGCACAGAAGGCCAACGAGTTTCCGTCACGCCTGTCCGGCGGTCAGCAACAGCGCGTGGCGATTGCCCGGGCGCTGGCGATGGAGCCGAAGGTGATGTTGTTCGATGAGCCAACCTCGGCACTCGACCCGGAAATGGTTGGCGAAGTGCTGGACGTGATGAAAAACCTGGCCGTGGAAGGCATGACCATGGTCTGCGTCACCCACGAAATGGGCTTTGCCCGGGAAGTGGCGGATCGGGTGTTGTTCTTTGATCACGGCAAGCTGCTGGAAGATGCGGCGCCGGCGGAATTCTTTGATGCACCGAAGGATCCGCGCGCTCAGGCTTTCCTGCGTCAGGTTCTTTAAAAGCAGCGGCCCTCGCTGATCGTTCCCACGCAGAGCGTGGGAACGATCGTTGGGCTAGACCTTGAATCGACCGACCAGCGTCTGCAGGTGCGTGCCCAGACGCGCCAGCTCAACGCTGGACGCTGCGGTCTCTTCACTCGCCGCCGATGTCTGATCCGACACATCCCGCACATTCAGCACGCTACGGTTGATCTCTTCAGCCACTGCACTCTGCTGCTCGGCCGCTGCAGCAATCTGCTGGTTCATCGCCTGAATTGCCGACACGGTGCGCGTGATGCTTTCCAGCGAACCGCCGGCACGACGGGTCAGCTCGACGCTGCTGTCGGTGAGGGTGCGGCTGTTGTCCATGATCGTCGCCACTTGCTGGGTGCCGTTTTGCAGGCCGACGATCAGCTCTTCGATCTCTTCGGTGGACTTCTGCGTGCGCTGGGCAAGGCTGCGGACTTCGTCGGCGACCACGGCGAAACCACGCCCGGCTTCACCGGCACGCGCGGCCTCGATGGCGGCGTTGAGGGCCAGCAGGTTGGTTTGCTGGGCCACCGATTTGATCACGTCGAGGACGCTGCCGATCTTGTCGCTTTCGCGCTTGAGCTCGCCCATGGCTTCGGTGGAGTGACCCACTTCAACGGCCAGACGCTCGATCTGCGCGATGGCTTCGCCGACCACTTTGTCACCTTCGCGGGCCTGTTGGTCAGCGGCCACAGCGGCTTCGGAAGCTTCTTCAGCGTTGCGCGCGACTTCCTGCACGGTAGCGGCCATTTCGTTCATGGCGGTGGCGACCTGATCGGTCTCGATCTTTTGATTGTTGACCCCGGCGCTGGTCTGCTCGGTCACCGCCGACAACTCTTCGGCAGCGCTGGCGATCTGGGTGACGCCGTCGCTGATTCCACCGATCAATTCGCGCAGGCCCTGGGTCATGCTCTGCATCGAGCGTTGCAACTGGCCGAGTTCGTCGCGGCGCAAGGACACCAGATTGTGGGTCAGGTCGCCGGCGGCCACGCGCTCGGCGACTTTCAGGGTCTGGTTCAGCGGAATGATGATCTGGCGAGTGATTGCCCAGCCGGCGAGCAGACCGAACGCGACGGCCAGCAGGGAGGCGATGATCAGCATGTTCTTCGCGTGTGCGGCGTCGGTGTCGCGCACCACGGTTTGGGAAATGGTCAGCTTCTTACTGACGTCGAGCAGGATGTCACCTTGAGCGGCCATGCGTGCCAGCGCTTTAGCGTTCGCGGTTTGCGAGTCGCGGAACTGGCCGACGGCGGCGCGATAGGCCTTCATCGAATCGCTGGCTTGTTGCAGGCTGGCAGCGTGTTGATCTGGCAATTTTGCCGGCAGGCTTTCCAGGTATTTCAGCACGTTTTCGATGGCGTCGAGTGCTGGCTGCTCGGCCTCGGCCTTGCCGCTGTAGGTATAGCCGCGCACCTGATAGCGCGCCTGTTGCAGCAGTTTGCTCAGTTCAATCACGTTGTTGTATTGCGCGATGCTGTCACCCTGCAGCATGGCTTTTTCAACTTCCGCGACTTTGGCCACGGCGTTGTCGGCATTCGCGCCGAGTTTGCTGCGGGCGTCTTCGCGTTGCGTGGTGGCCTGGACCATGTCGGCGAAGGCGCGTTTGTATTCGGCAACGGCGGCCAATTGCTGGTCGACCATGGCGATGTCGGACGGCTGTTCGATCAGCGTGCGCGCGGTTTGCAGACCGCTGTCGAGTTTGCCGAGCATGTCGTTGACTAGGCCGGGGCCTTGTTCGCCACGGCGCGCATCGTAGTCGACGCGGGCCAGACGCAGGTCCTTGCTGTACTCATTGAGGCTGGAGATGTACCCGAGCTTGTCGCCCCGGCTGATGATGCCGCTCATGCCGGTCCAGCCGGTGAAGGTGATCAACAGCGTCAGCAACAGCACCAGGCCGAAGCCGATGCCCAGCTTGCGTTTAACGCTGACGTTTCCAAGATTCTCGGCTAACCAACGGTACATGCGACAACTCCCCGACCACTAATTGGACTTATGGCGAGGTTATCGGCTGAGTGATGGCAATCTGTAACGCCATTTGTCCGGGAAGTCAGGAGATTCCGGCGAGGGAGCAAGCGCCCCCGCTAGCGGTTTAGAAGAGCCGCGCGAGGAGGGCAGTGACGGCGGTTTCTACGCGCAGGATGCGTTCGCCCAGTTGCACCGGTTGCAGGCCGGATTTGCTCAGCAGATCGATTTCGTAAGGAATCCAGCCACCTTCGGGACCGATGGCCAAGGTTACTGGCTCACTGAGCGCGCGTGGGCACGGCGGATAGTTGCCCGGATGACCGACCAGGCCGAGAGTGCCTTCAGCGATGGCGGGCAGGCGATCTTCAACGAACGGCTTGAAGCGCTTTTCAATGATGATTTCCGGCAGCACCGTGTCGCGCGCTTGTTCGAGGCCGAGGATCAACTGCTCACGAATGGCTTCGGGTTCGAGAAACGGCGTCTGCCAGAAACTCTTCTCGACCCGGTAGCTGTTGACCAGAATCACCTTCGACACGCCCATGGTCGCCACGGTCTGAAACACCCGACGGAGCATTTTCGGGCGGGGTAGAGCCAGCACCAGGGTCAGTGGCAGTTTGGCCGGTGGCGGCTGATCGAGGGTGACGCGCAATTCGGCCTCACCCGCTTCAAGGCGCAGCAATTCAGCCGAGCCCATCAGCCCATTGATGCGCCCGACACGCAGGCTGTCACCGACTTCCGAGCGGTGGACTTCCTGCATGTGCGTCAGGCGGCGATCACGCAGCACCACACGGTCGGCCGCAATGAAATCGGCCTCTTCGAGCAACAGCAGGTTCATGCCTGGGTCGCTGGCGGCTGGTCGTTGTGATCGTCGGCCGGGGTTTCATCCGGGCGTTCGCGCTTGCTGATCAAACCACCGAACAGAATGCCGATTTCAAACAGCATCCACATCGGCACGGCCAGCAGGGTCTGCGAGAAGATGTCCGGCGGTGTCAGGATCATGCCGACCACGAAGCAGCCGATGATCACGTAAGGGCGGATTTTCTTCAGGTATTTGACGTCAACCACGCCGATCCACACCAGCAGCACCACGGCCACCGGGATTTCGAATGCCACGCCGAAGGCGAAGAACAGCGTCATGACGAAATCGAGGTAACTGGCAATGTCGGTCATCATTTCCACACCGGCCGGGGTGGCGGCGGCGAAGAACTTGAAGATCAGCGGGAACACGAAGTAATAGGCGAACGCCATGCCGGTGTAGAACAGCAGGATGCTGGAAACCAGCAGCGGCACCGCAACACGCTTCTCGTGTTTGTACAGGCCCGGCGCGATAAAGCCCCAGATCTGGTGCAGGATCACCGGGATCGCGAGGAACAGCGAGACCATCATCGTCAGCTTCAGCGGCGTCAGGAATGGCGACGACACATCGGTGGCGATCATCGTCGCGCCGACCGGCAGATACTGGCGCAGCGGCGTTGAGACGAAGGTGTAGATCTGCTGGGTGAAGGCAAACAACCCGGCGAAGATGATGAAGATCGCCGCCACACAACGCAGCAGGCGGGTGCGCAACTCGGTGAGGTGCGAAACCAGCGGCATGTGCTGGTCGTTTTCGGGGAGATCGCTCATGGGGCTCGCGGCGGCAGAGTGGTGTCGTGAGGCGCGGGTGTGATCGGCGCGGCGGTTGGCGCAACGTGTTCAACAGAATGTTCCGAAACGGGCGGCGCCGGTTCTGTCGGCGCTACAACGGCAGCGGGTGCCGGTGCTGGCGTAACGGGCGCGGTTGGCGCATGAATCGTCTGCTGACCCACATGCTCAACTGGCGTCGGCTCTTGCTGAACCGGGTTGAAAATCTTCCGCGCCTCTTGCTCCAGCGACAGAATGTGCTCGTTGTGCAGTTGCCGACGAATCTCGTCGGCACCGATTTCACGTTCAACTTCCTGTTTGATCGCGTTGAAGCTGCGCTTCAGCCGGCCGACCCACAGGCCAGCGGTGCGCGCAGCGCCCGGCAGACGCTCGGGGCCCAGCACCAGCAGGGCAACGAGGCCGACGAGCAGCAGTTCAGAGAAGCTGATACCAAACATTAGTCAGTGCTCACACGTCTTTGCGGATCGGCTCTTCGACTTTCTGCGCCTGCACGTCGATGGTGTGCGGCGGGTTGGCCTGAGCGGTGGCTTGCGGCTGAACCGGTGGCACAGGCTGCGCAGGTGTCACGGTCGGATCAGCGGTCGGTTTTTCGTCGTCGTTCATGGCCTTGCGGAAGCCCTTGATCGACTCGCCAACGTCGGTGCCGAGGTTTTTCAGCTTCTTGGTGCCGAACACCAACACCACGACTACCAGAATGACGATCCAGTGTTTCCAGTCAAAAATGCCCATGTTGCTGTTCCTCTCTAAAAATTGTTCAGGCGGACGGGCGCGAGGCTTTCTCGACGTGTCCGGACAGGCCGAAGCGGCGATCCAGTTCATCCAGCACAGCCTGCGGATGCTGCCCCAGTTGGGCGAGCATGACCATGCTGTGGAACCACAGGTCGGCGGTCTCGTAGATCACATCGCTGCAGTCGCCACTGATCGCGGCGTCCTTGGCGGCAATGATGGTTTCGACCGACTCTTCGCCGACTTTCTCCAGAATCTTGTTCAAACCCTTGTGATACAGACTAGCCACATACGAGCTGTCGGCGGCTGCGCCTTTGCGCTCTTCGAGCACTTCGGCCAAGCGGGTCAGGGTGTCACTCATGTTTGTGTCCTGCAGAATAGATAGCGTGCGGGTCTTTCAGAACCGGGTCGACGGTTTTCCAGTCGCCGTTTTCGAAGACGCGGTAAAAGCAGCTTTGACGGCCGGTGTGGCAAGCGATCTCGCCGATCTGTTCAACCTTCAGGATGATCACGTCGGCGTCACAGTCCAGACGCATCTCATGCAAGGTCTGCACATGGCCGGACTCTTCGCCCTTGCGCCACAGCTTGCCACGGGAACGTGACCAGTAGATTGCACGGTTTTCCGCAGCGGTCAGTTCGAGCGCTTCGCGGTTCATCCAGGCCATCATCAGTACGCGTCCGGTCTTGTGATCCTGGGCAATCGCCGGCACCAGGCCATCAGCGTCCCATTTGATCTCGTCCAGCCAGTTGTTCATTTTCGACTCCGACAGCGAACCCCACACTTCAATAGTCGGGTTCAGGCATTGAAACAGTGTGCCAGCCGATCACGAAACTGGCTATCGGCGAACGACCAGATACAAGCCCACGGCCACCATGATTCCGGCCGGCCAATGCCCCAATTCGTGTAGCGGGCCACCGATGGCGAGGATCACCCCGCCGGCCAGATGCGCGCAACCGAGCAGGCGCAGGAACCAGTCGTCCTTGCGTTTATGCCACGGTGGTGGCGGGTCGTAGGCGTGTGGCTGGGACATGCGTTCGAGCAGATCACGGGCCATGTTGGCCAGATGCGGCAGCTGTTCGAATTGGCTCTGCACGTTGCCGAGCAAGGCTTTCGGGCTGACGCGCTCGCGCATCCAGCGTTCGAGGAACGGCTGCGCGGTGTTCCACAGATCCAGATCCGGATACAGCTGACGGCCGAGACCTTCGATGTTCAGCAGGGTCTTTTGCAACAGAACGAGCTGCGGCTGCACTTCCATGTTGAAGCGTCGTGCGGTCTGGAACAGGCGCATCAGCACTTGGCCAAATGAAATATCTTTTAACGGTTTTTCGAAGATCGGTTCGCACACGGTACGGATTGCCGCTTCGAATTCGTTGAGCTTGGTTTCTGCCGGCACCCAGCCCGAATCGATGTGCAACTGCGCCACGCGGCGGTAGTCACGCTTGAAGAAGGCGAACAGGTTGCGCGCCAGATAGTCCTGGTCTTCCGGGGTCAGGCTGCCGACGATGCCGCAGTCGATCGCGATGTACTGCGGGCTCCACGGATTGACGGTGCTGACGAAGATGTTGCCCGGGTGCATGTCGGCGTGGAAGAAACTGTCGCGGAACACCTGGGTGAAGAAGATCTCCACGCCGCGCTCGGCGAGCATTTTCATGTCGGTGCGCTGGTCGGCGAGGGTCGCCAGATCGGTGACCTGAATCCCGTAGATGCGCTCCATCACCAGCACTTTCGGCCGGCACCAGTCCCAATAGACTTGCGGCACATACAGCAGCGGCGAACCTTCGAAGTTGCGCTTCAACTGGCTGGCGTTGGCCGCCTCGCGCAGCAGATCGAGTTCGTCGTAGATGGTTTTTTCGTAGTCCAGCACGACGTCGACCGGATGCAGCAGACGGGCGTCGGCAGAGACTTTCTCGGCGGCGCGGGCGAGGATGAACAGCCACGCCAGATCCTGCGCGATGATCGGTTTCAGACCCGGGCGGATGACCTTTACGACGACTTCTTCGCCGGTTTTCAGCTGCGCTGCATGCACTTGCGCCACCGACGCCGACGCCAGCGGTTCTACGTCGAAACGGCTGAACACGTCGCTGATTTTCTTGCCGAGCTGTTCTTCGATCAGCTTGATCGACAGCTGCGAATCGAACGGCGGCACGCGATCCTGCAAGCGCATCAGCTCATCGGCGATGTCTTCCGGCAGCAGGTCGCGGCGGGTCGAAAGAATCTGCCCGAACTTGATGAAGATCGGCCCGAGATCCTGCAACGCCAGACGCAAACGTGCGCCCCGGCTCAGGTCCAGCGGTTTGCGCGGGAACCAGCGCCACGGCAGCACGTAGCGCAGCGCCAGGAGAAACCACGGCAACGGCAGATCGAACAGCAGGTCATCGAGGCGGTAGCGGATCACGACGCGCTGGATGCGCAACAGACGGCGGACGGCAAGCAGCTTCATGCGTTATCGCTTGGGTCGAGGGATCGGGAAAGGCGCTCGAAACGCGCCTCGAGACGTTCCAGATCAAGTTTGATCCGGTCCAGTTCGCTGAACCGCGCTTCGGCTTCGCGCTGCCCGACGAGGGTGCGCGATTCTTCGGCGAGGTATTCGGCGAGATTCTGGTTGAGGCTGGCAAATCCTTGCTGATACCAGCGTGCGCGACTGCGCAGATGGCCACCGATCAGTTGCGTAGCGACCGGGCCGAGCCAGCGCGAGAGTTCGTACTCCCAGTCCAGCTCAAGGTCTTGCAGCACACCGGCCAGCTCCAGCAGCACGCCGCTGTCGCCATCGAGCTCGACTTCCGGGGCGTGCAGCACCGCGGTCTTGTCTTTGCTCACGGCCAGTTTGATCAGGCTCGAGGCCGGGGCGCGCAAGGTGCAGTCGACGCCGGTGTCCCAGTGCGAGGCCAGCATCAAACCTTCGTCGCTCGGCAGGATGAACAGTTGCAGCGCCGGGCTGCGGCAGTCGACGGCGATCACCTTGCCGGTCAAATGCGCCAGCCGCGGCAGCGCCGTGCTGTCGAGACGCAGCACCCGGTTCAGACCGAGTTCAACGCTGGCGAGCAGCCCGGTAAGCAACATCAGGGCTTGATGCCGCGGTGCAGGGCGACGATGCCTGCGGTCATGTTGTGATAGGTCACGCGGTCGAAGCCGGCGTCGACCATCATCGACTTCAGGGTTTCCTGATTCGGGTGCATGCGGATCGACTCGGCCAGGTAGCGATAGCTTTCCGAGTCGTTGGTGATCAGCTTGCCCATCAGCGGCATGAAGGCGAACGAGTAAGCATCGTAGGCTTTCGACATCAGCGCGTTGGTCGGCTTGGAGAATTCCAGCACCAACAGACGACCGCCCGGCTTGAGTACGCGCAGCATCGAACGCAGAGCGTCTTCCTTGTGCGTCACGTTGCGCAGGCCAAAGGCGATGGTCACGCAGTCGAAGTGGTTGTCCGGGAACGGCAGTTTTTCCGCGTCCGCCTGAACGAATTCGACATTGCCGGCGACACCCAGATCGAGCAGGCGGTCACGACCGACCTTGAGCATCGATTCGTTGATGTCGGCCAGCACCACTTGACCGGTAGGGCCAACCAGATGCGAAAACTTTTTGGTCAGATCACCGGTACCGCCGGCGATGTCCAGCACGCGGTTACCGCTGCGCACGCCCGACAGTTCGATCGCGAAACGCTTCCACAAACGGTGCATACCGCCCGACAGAAGGTCGTTCATCAGGTCGTACTTGGCGGCTACCGAGTGGAAAACCTCAGCGACTTTTTCCGCTTTCTGGCTTTCCGGAACGTTTTTGAAGCCGAAGTGAGTGGTGGGTTCGGCATCGCTGCCTTTGCGCTGATCAGTCATATCGCTGTCACCAAAAGAGAATGCGCGACATTCTAATCCCCAAGCCATGCTTTGTCTTGGAATGGCTAAAGGTAAGATGGGCGACCTTCGGGACGATTTGCCGCAGCGGCGGTCAAGATTTACCGACACATCTTTATAAATCAGGAGTCATGCAATGGCCAAAATCACTGTTGAGCGTGCCCACAACCTGGGTAAGGAAGCCGCCCGCGAGAAGGCCGACAAGCTGGCGCAGAAACTCTCCGAGCAATACGGCCTGGAGCCGCAATGGGCCGGCGATACCCTGAACCTCAAGCGCTCGGGCGTGAAGGGCGCGGTGCATGTGGCGGACGATTCGATCAAGGTCGATGTCGAGCTGGGCATCATGATGTCGGCCATGAGCGGCATGATCAAAGCCGAGATCGAGAAAGCCCTCGACAAAGCTTTGGTCTGATCGCGATTTTTCGGTAACCCGAGATCCCCTGTGGGAGCGAGCAGGCTCGCTCCCACATTTGTTCTGTGGTGCTCCTGCTGTTTATGTCAGTTGTTAGGGTGCCGTTTCTAATTTTTCTGCCTACTTTGTGCCAGAGCCCGACACTTTTCCGGGCAGTTCCTCAAACCTTCTGCGCGTGAGGTGCACCATGGCCAAAGTTATTTTGAAGAAAAAAATCGACGCTTCGACTTCTGCTCTGAGCGACGTCAAATCCTATGCCCGCAAGATCTGGCTGGCAGGTCTGGGTGCCTACACCAAGGTCGGCCAAGAGGGCAGCGACTACTTTCAAGAGTTGATCCAGGCGGGTCAAACTGTTGAAAAGAAAGGCAAAAAAGCCGTCACCGAAAAACTCGAAGCGGCCAACGCCGAGATCGACGAAGCCAAGGATGAAGTGAGTTCATTCAAGGGTCGTGTCGAGGTTCAACTCGACAAGGTCGAGAAGGCGTTCGACACCCGCGTAGCAAGCGCCTTGAATCGTATCGGCATTCCGTCTAAACATGACGTTGAGACACTCTCTGCTAAGCTCGATGAGCTGACGGCATTGCTCGAACGCGTCGCGCGTAAATCTTAAGGAGAACGGGATGGCTGGCAAAAAGACTACTGATAAAAAAGATAGCAGCTCGTGGGTCGGGAAGGTCGAATCCTACTCCCGCAAAATCTGGCTGGCTGGTTTAGGCGTGTACTCGAAGATCGACACTGACGGCAGCAAGCTCTTCGATGCATTGGTCAAAGACGGCGAGAAAGCCGAGAAGCTCACCAAGTCCGCAGTCGGCAAAAAAGTCGATGCGGCGAAGGATTCCGCTTCCTCGGCCAAGTCGCGCATCAGCGGCGTAAAAGATCGCGCACTGGGCAAGTGGGACGAGCTGGAAGGGGCTTTCGACAAGCGCCTGAACAGTGCGATTTCGCGCCTCGGTGTGCCGAGCCGCAATGAGGTCAAGGCACTCAACAGCAAGGTCGATACACTGACCAGGCAGATCGAGAAACTCACCGGTCTGAAAGCTCAGCCTGTGGCGGCGAAAACTGCAGCAGCCAAACCGGCAGCCAAAACTGCAGCGGCCAAACCAGCGGCAAAATCCGCTGCCAAGCCATTGGCCAAAGCGGCGGCTAAACCTGCAGCGAAAGCCGCGGCCAAGCCTGCAGCGAAAACTGCTGCCGCCAAGCCAGCCGCTAAAAAAGCAGCCGCCAAACCGGTTGCCGCCAAAGCCGCTGCCAAACCGGCAGCAAAACCTGCGGCCAAAACTGCAGCGAAACCAGCGGCCAAGCCAGCAGCGAAAACCGCTGCCGCCAAACCGGCCGCCAAGCCAGCGGCCAAACCCGCGGCGGCGAAAAAACCTGCCGTGAAAAAACCGGCCGCAGCGAAAGCCGCAGCGCCGAAACCGGCCGCACCTGCTGCAGCCAAACCTGCCACCCCGGCAGCCCCGGTGAGCGCGTCGAACTCCGCCGCAGCACCGACCCCGGCGGCTACCCCGACTGCTGCATCGACCCCGTCGACGCCAACCAGTCAGTCCTGATTCTCAGGGCAAAACAAAACGCCCGGCCTGTGAAGGTCGGGCGTTTTTGTTTGAAGATCTTTTGATTTCGGGTCACTCGTGATCTTCAAGATATTGAAGAGCCATCCGCTCCGTGGCGACCTTCACCGGCGGCAGCAGGTGCGGTGCCACCAGCATCATGATCTGGTACACGACCAAACGAACTTCGCCTTCGCGATCCAGAATCCGCTGATAATCCAGCGAAAACAGCAACGTCATGGTGATCTGCTCCACCAACTGCCCCAACGCCTGGGTATCGCTGACCAGCTGCCCGCCCGCCTTCAACCGCGCCAGCAACGACGCCAGCGTGCGCTTCAACGCATTGAGCAGATGTCGAATGCCCTTGGCCAATTTCGGCAAGCGCCCGGCGAGATTCGAAAGGTCCTGAAACAGAAAGCGGTACTGCGCCAGCCGCTCAACGATCAAATGCAAAAACAGCCAGTAATCCTCCGGAGCCAGTTCCACATCCGACGGTGGATCGAGCAGTGGCGCCAGTTCATTCTGAAAGCGTTCGAACAAGCCGAGTATCAACGGCTCCTTGCCGTGGAAGTGGTAGTAGAGATTGCCCGGGCTGATGCCCATTTCATTGGCCACCTCCATGGTGGAGACATTCGGCTCGCCCTTTTCGTTGAACAGTTGCAAAGCACATTCGAGAATCCGGTCGCGGGTTTTCATCCAGTCTTCTTAGAAAAGTTCGGTTAAGCGTCAGCGCACACGCACGTAAGTGCCGGGCGCTGCCTCCATCGGTGGGTAGTTCTGGTTGCCAAGGGTGAACGAGGTTTCGTGCTGCGCCCCGGAGCGTTGCTGAATCCACTCCAGCCACTGCGGCCACCAACTACCGTCAACGTGCTTGCCGTCGTAGTACCAGGCGCGCGGGTCGCTGCTCATCTTGGCGTTCTCGACGTAAGCGGCTTTGGGGTTGCTTGGCGGGTTGAGAATGCTCTGCACATGGCCGCTGTTGGACAGCACGAAACGTCGATCACCGCCGAGCAGCAGGGTCGAGCGATACACCGCATCCCACGGCGTGATGTGGTCGTTCATGCCGGCGACGCTGAAGCTGTCGACGGTGACTTTCTGCAGGTCGATCGGCGTGCCGCACACTTCCAGCCCGCCCGGGTGGGTCAGCGGGTTGTGCTTGAAGAAGTCCAGCAAGTCACCGTGGAACGCGGCGGGCAGGCGCGTGTTGTCGTTGTTCCAGTAGAGGATGTCGAAGGCCGGCGGCTCTTTGCCCAACAGGTAGTTGTTGACGAAATAGCTCCAGATCAAATCGTTAGGACGCATCCAGGCGAAGACCTTGGCCATGTCGCGGCCGTCGAGCACGCCTTTCTGATAGGAACGACGCTTGGCCGCTTCGAGGGTTTGTTCGTCGGCAAACAGCGTGGCGGAGGTTTCGATTTCACTGTCGAGCAGGCTGACCAGATAGGTCGCACTGGAGACCCGCCGCAGTTGTCGTTTGGCCTGCAAATGCCCTTGCAGGGCGGCGATGGTCAGACCGCCAGCGCAGGCACCCATAAGGTTGACCTCGCGGGCGCCGGTGATCGCCCGGCAGATGTTCATCGCTTCTTCCACGGCTTCGACGTAGGTCGACAGGCCCCACTCGCGGTGGCGCACATCAGGGTTGCGCCAGCTGATCATGAAGGTCTGCAAACCGTTTTTCAGCGCGTACTGGACGAAGCTTTTCTGCGGGCTCAGATCGAAAATGTAGTACTTGTTGATTTGCGGTGGCACCACCAGCAGCGGCTTGGCGTACTGCTTTTCGCTCATAGGCTTGTACTGGATCAGTTCGAGCATCTCGTTGCGAAACACCACTGAGCCGGTAGTCGTGGCGACGGTCTTGCCGACTTCAAATGCCTGCTTGGTGACCTGGCGGGGCAAACCGTCGTTGTGCAGCAGATCATCGAACAAATGACTGAGGCCGCGCACCAGACTGTGGCCGCCGGAGTTGAACAGCTCTTTGACCGCCAACGGATTGAGCAGGGTATTTGAGGGGGACACGGCGTCGTTGAGCAGGGTGAAGGCGAAGTGCGCACGGGCGCGGTCTTCCGGGTTCATGTCGCTGTCGTCGATCCAGCTTTTGACCTGTTTCTGCCAGGCGAGATAGGCCTGCAAGCTGCGCCGATAAAACGGGTTGAGGCTCCATGCCGGATCAGCAAAACGGCTGTCTTGTGGATTGTTCGGGTGCAGGGTTTCACCGAGCAAGACGCGACCCAGTTGGCCGCCGAGTTTCAGGGCGTGCCTGGCGCTGTGGATCGGATTGCGCAGGCCGTGGGCGGCGACACTGCGTAAGGTCGAAATCAAATCCCGCCCACGCAGACCGGTGATCGCACTTTGTGCGTTGATAAACACGGCGGGGCTGGGCACTACGCCCGTCGCTGGTTTGTCGCGCATGACTCAACACTCCTTCGTCTTCAGGCCAAAAACACACTCACCGAACCAGAACACCATAGACGCTGTTGTGGGTTGCTGCCTGCGCGGCGTCCTGCCGCGCACTCTTTGCTAAAGGCCTGCATAAAGCCTGCCGCCGAGGTCAACCGCCGAGCGGCGTCGGGTGCGGATGCATCACCGCGCGCTGCCGTTCCTCCTGGAGGAATTTCATGATGATCGGCGCTACCGCTTCGGCGCGGGTAATCAGGAACAGATGTCCGTCGTCGATGATGTGCAGTTGGGCGTTGGGAATGCGCCAGGCGAGCATGCGCATGTTGATCAGCGGGATCAGCGGGTCGTCATCACCGGCCAGCACCAGCGTCGGCTGATGGATCTTGTGCAGCCAGTGAATGCTGGTCCAGCCGAGGCCAGCGAACAGCTGCCAGTAGTAACCGAGCTTGCCCGCTGAACGCACTTTCGCCGCGTGGCTGGCCGCCAGGGTCGGGTCGCGACGGAACGAGCCGCCGTAGATCAGCGGCGCAATCCGAATCACGTGGGACGGCTGAATGTAGCGCCGTGGACTGGCCATCATCCACAGCACTTTCGGTTTGCCCGGCACCATCACCGCGCCGGCCGCGGTCGCCGCCAGCACCAGTTTCTTGCAGCGCTCGGGGTAGTCGTAGGCGAACTGCTGCGCGAGCGCACCGCCCCATGACACACCGATGACATTGACCTGACCGTAGTCGAGGTAATCGAGCATGCGCGAGGTCAGCTTGGCCAGCCCGGGAAAGCGGTACGGCCGGTTCGGCGTCGAGGAACCGCCGACACCGGGGACGTCGAAGGCGATCACTTCCAGATCCGGGTCCAGCGCCGCGACAAACGGAAACACCAGCTCCAGGTTGGCGCCGATGCCATTGAAAATCAGCAAGGGCGTCAAGTGAGGCTTGCCGGGGCGCACCGCCGTGCGGATGGTTTGGCCATCCAGATCGACGGTACGGAATATGAACGGTTGCGGCATGCGTCAGGCCCTTCGGGTTAGAGTGGAGCAGCTACAAGCCACAAGCCTCAAGCAGAACCTGCTCAGCTTGCGGCTTGTAACTTGTGGCTTGCCGCTATCTTTCATGAACGTACGTGCCCGGCGAGGCTTCGCCCACCGGATACGCCTTGTTGCCCAACTTCGCCGGAGCCTTTTTCAGATTGCCCGAGCGCTCGGCCTGCCACGCCTGCCAGTACAGCCACCAGGAATCGGTGTGCTTGGTCGAGTTCTCCTGCCATTCATCCGCATTGGCGGCCATCTCTTCGCCGGTCATGTATCGCGATTTCGGATTGCCCGGCGGGTTCAGAATGCTCTGGATATGCCCGCTGCTCGACAGCACGAACTCGACTTTGCCACCAAACAGCTGCGCCGACTTGTAGCAGGACTTCCACGGGGTGATGTGGTCGTTGGTGCCGGCCAGCGAGAAGATGTCGGCCGTGACCTGTTTGAGATCGATCGGCGTGCCGCACACTTCCAGTGCATTGGGGCGTATCAGTGGGTTGTTTTTGAACATCTCGATCAGGTCACCGTGGAACGCCGCTGGCAAGCGTGTGGTGTCGTTGTTCCAGAACAGGATGTCGAACACCGGCGGCTCGTTGCCGAGCAGGTAGTTGTTGACCCAGTAGTTCCAGATCAGGTCGTTCGGGCGCATCCACGCAAAGACCTTGGCCATGTCTTTGCCTTCGAGCACCCCGGCCTGATACGAATGGCGCTTGGCGGTCTCCAGGGTCTGCTCGTCGACGAACAGGGCGACGTCGCTGTCCAGCGTCGTATCGAGCACGCTGACCAGCAGCGTGAGGGCATTGACCTTCTTCTCGCCGATCGCCGCATAGTGGCCGAGCAGGGCGGTGCAGGTGATGCCGCCGGAGCAGGCGCCGAGCATGTTGACGTCTTTGCTGCCGGTGATCGCAGTGACCACGTCGACGGCTTCTTTCAGCGCGTCGATGTAGGTCGACAGACCCCACTCGCGCTGCGCCTTGGTCGGGTTGCGCCAACTGATGATGAACGTCTGCACGTTATTGCGCAGGCAGAAGCGCGCCAGACTTTTGTCCGGGCTCAAATCGAATACGTAGAACTTGTTGATCTGCGGTGGCACCACCAGCAATGGACGCTCGTGGACCTGCTCGGTGATCGGCTTGTACTGGATCAGCTCCAGCACGTCGTTGCGAAACACCACCGCGCCTTCGGTGACACCGAGGCTCTTGCCGACCTCGAACGCGCCCATGTTGACCTGGCTCGGCATGCCGCCGTTATGCACCAGATCCTTGGCCAGATGGGAGAGGCCGTCGAGCAGGCTTTTGCCGCCGGTTTCGAAGAAACGTTTGACCGCTGCGGGGTTGGCCGCCGAGTTGGTCGGGGCCATGGCTTCGGTCATCAGGTTGATGACGAAGTGGCCGCGCGCGATGTCTTTGGGGGACAGGCTGCTGTCGTCGATCCAGGCATGGAGTTCCTTGCGCCACGCCAGGTAGGTTTGCAGATAACGTTTGTAGAGCGGGTTCTGGCTCCACGCCGGATCAGCGAAGCGACGGTCATCGCCAGCCGGTTGCAGTTCGGATTTGCCAAACAACACGTTCTTCAGTTCGAGGCCGAAATGGGTGACGTGCTTGACGCTATGGATCGGTTGTTTGATGGCCTGTTTCAGCACCATACGAGCAGAGGCCAGCAGATCCTTTCCGCGTAGCCCAACGACGGGATTAAGCCCCAGGGTGTTTTCCGAGGCTTGGTACTTCAGGTCATCGTTATTCTTGTTACTCATCTACGACGCTCCATTGTCCTGAGACGAGTACCCGGTGTTCTGCTGTGCAGTTCCACAGCCAATGCCAGGTACTACTGCTCGGGTGACCGTTAATTCTGCATAGCTGCTTTACAGTCGTAGAGCACTGCAGGGAACTTGCCAGCTCCATTGGTTACCCGAGTTTAATTTTTTTCGCAAGCAGGCCGATCCTCGGCCATACAGCGGAGCATTCAAACAGATGAATTTAGAAAATGCCCTCTAATGAGCGCAAGGCTCGGACTAGAGCATCAGCTTTACGATCGACTCGTTCGGATCGCGGGTTTTTCCGGCGGCTTTGAGCTCGGCCAGATAATCGGCCCAGAGTGCGTCATAGCGTTGCCCCAGCTCGTAGAGATATTCCCAAGTGAACAAGCCGCTGTCGTGACCGTCGTCGAAGGTCAGTTTCAGTGCGTAGTGACCGGCCGGTTCCAGTTTGCTCAGACCGACGTTGATCTTGCCGAATTGCAGAATCGGTTTGCCGTGGCCCTGGACCTCGGCGGAGGGGGAATGCACGCGCAGGAATTCGGCGGGCAAGGTGTATTCCTCGCCGGACGCGTACTTGAGCGTCAGGGTTTTCGAGGCTTTGTGCAGTTGGATGTCGGTGGGAATCATAAGAAAAGCCTTCAGCTGCGAGCTACAAGCGGCAAGCTTAACTTAGCTTGCCGCTTGTAGCTCAGAGCTTGCCGCTTTACAGAATGTAGCGGGACAGGTCTTCGTTCTGCGCCAATTCGCCGAGGTGGCTATTGACGTATTCTGCGTCGATCAGAATCGGCTTCTCATCGTGGGTGCTGGCCAGATCGCCGGCGCTGAACGACACCTCTTCGAGCAAACGCTCAAGCAGGGTGTGCAGACGACGGGCACCGATGTTCTCGGTCTTCTCGTTGACCTGCCAGGCGATCTCCGCCAGACGCTTGATGCCTTCGGGCTGGAACTGGATGTTCAGGCCTTCGGTTTTCAGCAGCGCGCAGTATTGCTCGGTGAGCGATGCGTGCGGTTCGCTGAGGATGCGTTCGAAGTCCGACGGGCTAAGCGCTTTCAGTTCAACGCGGATCGGCAGACGACCTTGCAGCTCAGGCACCAGATCGCTCGGCTTGCTCAGGTGGAACGCACCGGAGGCGATGAACAGGATGTGGTCGGTTTTGACCATGCCCAGTTTGGTGTTGACGGTGCAGCCTTCGATCAGCGGCAGCAAGTCGCGCTGCACGCCTTCACGGGAGACATCGGCGCCGCCGACATTGCCGCGCTTGGCGACTTTGTCGATCTCGTCGATGAATACGATGCCGTGCTGTTCAACGGCTTCCAGCGCTTTGGCCTTCAGCTCTTCTTCGTTGACCAGGCGCCCGGCTTCTTCGTCGCGTACCAGCTTCAGCGCTTCTTTGACCTTGAGCTTGCGGGCTTTCTTTTTGCCCTTGCCCATGTTGGCAAACAGCGACTGCAGCTGGTTGGTCATCTCTTCCATGCCGGGCGGCGTGGCGATTTCGATGCCGGCAACCTCGGCGACTTCGATCTCGATTTCCTTGTCATCGAGCTGACCTTCGCGCAGGCGCTTGCGGAACAGCTGACGGGTGTTGGAATCGGAACTTGTTGCTTCCTCGTTGCTGAAGCCCATACGGGCCGGCGGCAGCAGCGCGTCGAGGATACGATCCTCGGCAGCGTCTTCGGCGCGGTGGCGCACGCGGTTCATTTCCTGCTCGCGGAGCATCTTGAGCGCGGCGTCGGCCAGATCACGGATGATCGATTCGACGTCACGGCCAACGTAGCCGACTTCGGTGAACTTGGTCGCTTCAACTTTGATGAACGGTGCGTTGGCCAGTTTCGCCAGACGACGGGCGATCTCGGTTTTACCGACACCGGTCGGGCCGATCATCAGGATGTTCTTCGGGGTCACTTCAACACGCAGCTCTTCAGGCAGCTGCATGCGGCGCCAGCGGTTGCGCAGGGCAATCGCGACGGCGCGCTTGGCATCGTCCTGGCCGATGATGTGGCGGTTGAGTTCGTGGACGATTTCGCGGGGAGTCATGGACATAGTAGTTGACGGTCCTCAAGCAGAAACAAGCCGTGGCACAGGGCCGCGTCAGGCTTATTCAGCGAGATCCTGCTCCTCAATGGTCTGAGTGTGGTTGGTGAATACACAGATGTCGCCGGCGATGCCGAGCGCGGTTTCAACGATCTCGCGGGCCGACAGGTCGGTCTTTTTCAGCAGCGCGCTGGCCGCGGCTTGCGCGAAAGCACCGCCGGAACCCATGGCGATCAGACCATCTTCGGGTTCGACCACGTCACCGTTGCCGGTGATGATCAGCGAGGCGTCCTTGTTGGCGACCGCGAGCATGGCTTCGAGGCGGCTCAGGGAGCGGTCGGTGCGCCATTCTTTGGCGAGTTCGACCGCGGCGCGGATCAGGTGGCCCTGATGTTTTTCGAGCTGGCCTTCGAAACGTTCGAAGAGGGTAAAGGCGTCAGCGGTGGCACCGGCGAAACCGGCGATGACCTGACCGTGGTACAGGCGACGAACTTTTTTCGCGTTGCCTTTCATCACGGTATTGCCGAGAGAAACCTGGCCGTCGCCGCCCATGACGACTTTGCCGTGACGGCGGACTGAAACGATGGTGGTCAAGGGAAGAGTCTCCACACAGCGGGGCGAAAGTGCCTTATGCCCATTCATATGGGGGTGCTGGAGAGGATTTCAACCGTAGCGCAGGAGAGGGGACGAGCGGCGTCTTGTATTTGATCGTTCCCACGCTCTGCGTGGGAATGCAGCCCGGGACGCTCCGCGACCCTTAACCGCTGGGACGCAGAGCGTCCCTTGAGCCGTTCCCACGCAGAGCGTGGGAACGATCAGCGGTGCTCAGCGGCTTTGGCGTTGTTGTAACAACAGGTTGCTGAAACCGGCACCGGCCAGTTGTTTCTGGGCCGTGGTCAGTTGTTCACGATTGCTGAACGGACCAACCAAAACGCGATACCAGGTTTCATCTTTCACCGTGCCGGACTCAACCGCCACGGCCTGGCCGAGCAGAATGATCTGCGCGCGAACCTTGTCGGCATCCGTCTCTTTACGGAACGAACCGGCCTGCAAAAAGAACTTGGTCACCGGCGCCGCCTTGCTCACCGGTGGCGCTGGCGGCGGGGTAATCCCGGCCAGTGCTGCCTGAGCGCGCGCGGTGTCAATCTTCGCCGCTTCCGCCGGGGTTACCGGCGTGGTCGGCACCGCTGGCACCTGTGGCGTCGGCAGGGTCTTCTCCGGCACCGCGTCCGGCGGCACGATCACTTCCGATTCCGGCAGCAGGGTATAGAAGTCGTATTTCGGCTTCACAGGCTGGGTCGGGCTCGGCGGGGTCTTGTTGGCCTCGGCGATCTTCGACGCTTTCTGCTGTTGCGCCTGTTCGACCTTCTCACGCTTGACCGTGTCGCTACCCTTGCCCGGTTCCAGCTTCATCAGGAACACGATGAACGCGCCGACCGTCAGGCCGATGGCCATCCACAGCCAACCCGGAATCGGTTGCTTCGCAGGAGCTTGGTAACGGCTGGCGCCACGCTTGGGTGCAGGTTTTTTCTTGGCAGCCAACTTACATACGCTCCAGAGTTTCCAGACCCAACAGCTCCAGGCCTTGCTTGAGGGTGCGACCGGTCAGCGCGGCCAGACGCAGACGGCTCTGCATCTGGGCCGGGGTTTCGGCGGCGAGGATCGGGCAGTTCTCGTAGAAGCTGGAGAACAGACCGGCAACGTCGTACAGATAAGTGCACAAAATGTGCGGCGTGCCTTTGTCGGACACGTTGTTCAGTACTTCGCCGAACTGCGCCAGTTTCGCCGCCAGCTCTTGTTCGTGCGCCGCTTCCAGCACGATCTGGCCGTCGACTTCGCTGAAGTCCTTGCCCAGTTTGCGGAATACACCGGCAACGCGGGTGTAGGCGTACAGCAAGTAAGGCGCGGTGTTTCCTTCGAAATTCAGCATCAGGTCGAAGTTGAAGCTGTAGTCGCTGGTGCGGTGCTTCGACAGGTCGGCGTATTTCACCGCGCCGATGCCGACAACTTTGGCGATGTTGCGCAGCTCGTCTTCAGCCAGTTCCGGGTTCTTCTCTTTCACCAGGTTGTAGGCGCGTTCCTGCGCTTCCGTCAGCAGGTCGATCAGCTTCACGGTGCCGCCGTCACGGGTCTTGAACGGACGGCCATCGGCGCCGTTCATGGTGCCGAAGCCCATGTGTTCCATTTCCATCGGATGGGTGACGAAACCGGCCTTGCGCGCCACGGCGAACACTTGCTGGAAGTGCAGGGCCTGACGCTGGTCGACGAAATACAGCGCGCGATCGGCTTTCAGTTTGCCGCTGCGGTAGCGCACGGCGGCCAAGTCGGTGGTGGCATAGAGGTAGCCGCCGTCAGCCTTGACGATGATCACCGGCAGCGGATCGCCGTCGGCATTCTTGAACTCGTCGAGGAACACGCACTGCGCGCCGTTGCTCTCGACCAGCATGCCGGCCGCTTTCAGGTCGTTGACGACATTGATCAGGTCGTCGTTATAGGCACTTTCGCCCATCACGTCGGCCATGGTCAGTTTGACGTTGAGCAGTTCGTAGATCTTCTGGCAGTGCGACAGCGAGATGTCCTTGAACTTGGTCCACAGCGCGAGGCACTCGGCATCACCGGCCTGCAGCTTGACCACCAGACCACGGGCGCGGTCGGCGAATTCTTCGGATTCATCGAAGCGCTGCTTGGCGGCGCGGTAGAAGTTTTCCAGGTCGGACAGCTCGTCGCTGGTGATCGGGTTTTCCTGCAGATACGCCATCAACATGCCGAACTGGGTGCCCCAGTCGCCGACGTGGTTCTGACGGATCACTTCGTCGCCGAGGAATTCGAGGACGCGGGCCACGCCGTCGCCAATGATGGTCGAGCGCAAGTGGCCGACGTGCATCTCTTTGGCCAGGTTCGGCGCCGACAGGTCGACCACGGTGCGTTGCGCAGGACCAGCCTTGCGCACGCCAATGTGAGCGTCGGCCAGTGCAGCGTCGAGGCGCGAAGCCAAAGCCTGGGTGTTCTGGAAGAAATTGATGAAGCCCGGGCCAGCGATTTCGGCCTTGGTGACGTTCTCGTCAGTCGGCAGCGCGGCGATGATTTTTTCCGCCAGATCGCGCGGCTTCATGCCCGCAGGCTTGGCCAGCATCATCGCGATGTTGCTGGCGAAGTCGCCGTGGGTCTTGTCGCGGGCGTTCTCCACCTGAATCGCCGGCGACAGGCCTTCAGGCAACACACCTTCGTTGACGAGTTGGGTGAGGGCTTGTTGGATCAGCTGGCGAATGGTGTCTTTCATGGTCTTCTCTTTCGACCGCAAGCGCGGCGGGCGCATCGATGCGCGGGTGGAAAAACTGGGCATTATCCGTTGCGAAGACGGGCTTGCCAACCTTAGCAGGCAGCTTATGGATATGTGGTGACAAATAGATCACTTTCGCGATCAAGGGCGGCGCAATCCCTGTGGGAGCGAGCCTGCTCGCGAAGGCGATGTCTTTATCAATACAAATCGACAGGATCGACATCCAGCGACCAGCGCACCGCCCGGCCACTCGGCATCTGCTCCAGCACCAGCAACCAGTTCGCGAGCAACCGGTGCAGCGGTGCCCGCGCCGTCGCCTGCAACAACAACTGCGCGCGATAGCGTCCAGCACGGCGCTCCATCGGCGCCGGCACCGGTCCAAGCAGTTCGATGCCGCTCAGATTCTGCTCAACCAGCAAGCGCTCAGCCGCGCTGCACGCCTCATCGAGAAAGCCTTCCGCCTGTCCCGGTTTGTGGGCTTCGGCGCGCAATAACGCCAGGTGCGCAAACGGTGGCAACCCGGCAGCCCGGCGCTCGCTCAAGGCCTGCTCGGCAAAGGCGAAGTAACCCTGCTCAGTGAGTTGCACCAATAAGGGATGGTCAGCCAGGTGGGTCTGGATGATCACCTTGCCCGGTTCTTCCGCTCGCCCGGCGCGTCCGGCGACCTGCACGATCAACTGCGCCATGCGCTCGCTGGCGCGGAAGTCGCCGGAGAACAAACCGCCGTCGGCATCCAGAATCGACACCAGCGTCACCCGCGGAAAGTGGTGACCTTTGGCCAACATCTGCGTGCCGACCAGGATGCACGGCTGACCCTTCTGAATCGTCGCGAACAACTGATTCATCGCGTCCTTGCGCGAAGTGCTGTCGCGGTCAACGCGCAATACCGGGTAATCGGGGAACAGAATCGCCAGCCGCTCCTCGGCGCGTTCAGTCCCCGCGCCGACGGGCCGCAGATCGACCTTGTTGCACTTCGGGCACTGGCGCGGGGTGCGCTCGACGTTGCCACAGTGGTGACAGCGCAACTCGCCATAACGCTGGTGCACGGTCATCCGCGCATCGCAGCGCGAGCATTCGGACATCCAGCCGCAATCGTGGCAGAGCAGCGTTGGCGCAAAACCGCGCCGGTTGAGGAACACCAAAACCTGCTGGCCGGCCGCGAGGGTCTGGCCGATGGCTTGCTGCATCGGCCCGGAAATGCCGCTGTCCAGCGGACGGCTTTTCACGTCCAGACGCAGGAAGCGCGGTTGTTTGGCGCCGCCGGCGCGCTCATTCAGGCGCAACAGGCCATAGCGCCCGGTGTAGGCGTTGTGCAGGCTCTCCAGCGATGGCGTCGCGGAACCTAGCACGATCGGGATGTTCTCTTGCCGGGCGCGCACCAGGGCCAGATCGCGAGCGTGGTAGCGCAGACCTTCCTGCTGTTTATAGGAGCCGTCGTGCTCTTCATCGATGATGATCAGCCCCGGGTTTTTCATTGGCGTGAACAGTGCCGAACGGGTGCCGATAATAATGTCGGCCTCGCCATCACGGGCGGCGAGCCAAGCGTCGAGACGCTCCCGATCATTGACCGCCGAGTGCAGCAGGGCGATGCGCGCGTTGAAACGCTGTTCGAAACGCGCCAGCGTTTGCGGGCCGAGGTTGATTTCCGGGATCAGCACCAGCGCCTGCTTGCCGGCTTCGAGGGTTTCGCGGATCAGCTGCAAATACACTTCGGTCTTGCCGCTGCCGGTAACCCCGGCCAGCAGAAAGGCGTGATAACTGTCGAACCCGGCGCGGATCGCTTCGTACGCGGCGCGTTGCTCGCTGTTGAGCGGCAGCTCCGGTTGCGCCAGCCAGTGTTCGTGGCGCACACCCGGCGCGTGGCGGCGGATCTCGACCTGCACCAGACCTTTGGCCAGCAGCAGGTCGAGGCTGTCCTTGCTCAGCATCAATTTGCTCAGCAACTGATGGGCGACGCCGTGCGGGTGCTGGGCCAGTGTCGCCAAAGCTTCACGCTGGCGCGGCGCGCGGGCGATACGCGGGTCATCGAGGCTGGCGCCGGGAGCTGCAGACCAGAAGCGCTCTTGCCGGGCTTCGGCCAGTTCGCCCTGACGCAACAGCACGGGCAACGCCCAGTTCAGCGTGTCGCCGAGGCTGTGCTGATAATACTGCGACGTCCACAGGCATAGCTTGAACAGCGCTGGCGGCAGCGGCGGCGTAGTATCGAGCAGGGCCAGCGCCGGTTTGAGTTTTTCTGCCGGCACTTCGCTGGTGTCAGTGACCTCGACCAGAATGCCGATCATCTCGCGCCGGCCAAACGGCACCCGCAGGCGCATGCCCGGCTGCAATTGCTCGCGCAGCACCCCGGCCGGCGCTCGATAGTCGAACAGGCGGCGCAGGGGCGAAGGCAGGGCAAGGCGCAGAATGGCGTCGGGCACGCGGGGGGATCTCTATCAACTCAAAAGAAGGGCTGAGCGCAGATCAATTGTGGGAGCGAGCTTGCTCGCGAAGGCGGCGTGTCAGGCGCTGAAACATTGACTGGCACAATGCATTCGCGAGCAAGCTCGCTCCCACAGGGGAATGCGTTCAAGGCCGGGAGCCTAGCAGACGGTCGGTCTCGGTGACAGCTTGCGTGATTTAAAAGGTCTGGTAGAATCCGCGGCCTAATTACGTGCGGTATTCAACAATAGTGTTGGATGGCGGCACGCAGCCTGAGGAAGACATTATGAAAGCTGATATTCATCCAACATACGAAGTCACCGCAGTTACCTGCAGCTGTGGCAACAAGTTCGAAACTCGTTCGAACCTGGCCAAGCCTCTGGCGATCGACGTTTGCAACGAATGCCACCCGTTCTACACCGGTAAGCAGAAGACTCTGGACACTGGCGGCCGCGTTCAGCGCTTCGCAGACCGTTTCGGTGCTTTCGGCAAGAAGCCTGCTGCTGCAGAGTAAGGTTGAAGGGCCCGATGGGCTTTTCCTCGTTGCTGAAAAAGGCGTCCCTCGCGGGCGCCTTTTTTGTGTCTGCGATTTGGCTTTCCGTTGCGCAGGCCCATTGTCCGACCCCTTCCGGACTGACCAGCGTCGTTGTGCAACGCGTGGTCGACGGCGACACCCTGCGCCTGAGCGACGGCCGCAGCGTGCGCATGATCGGCCTCAACACGCCTGAATTGGGCAAGCAGGGCAGAAGCGACGAACCATTCGCTGTGGCGGCGCGCCAACGTCTTCAAGCCCTGGTCGATGCCAGCGGCGGACGGGTCGGATTGCGTCCCGGCAAGCAAGTCAAAGACCATTACGGACGTACGCTCGCGCACATTTACAGTGCCAGCGGTGCCAATCTCGAAGCGCAAATGCTCGCCGATGGCCTCGGCTTTCAGGTCGCGGTAGCGCCGAATGCCGATCTTGTCGGCTGCCAGCAAGCCGCGGAGCGCAGCGCGCGACAGGCAGGCCGAGGCCTCTGGCGACAGCCTCCTGTGCTGAAAGCGGAGCAGATCCAGCGCTCGGGTTTCGCTGTGGTCAGTGGACGTGTGAGCAAGGTTCAGCGCAATCGCGGTGGAATCTGGATCGAGTTGCAGGACGCGCTTGTACTGCGCGTTGCACCCAATCTGGTCGGACAATTCGACAATGCCCGCTTGCAAGCGCTTAAGGGCAAGCAGATCGAGGCCCGTGGCTGGATAGTCGACCGTTCGCGGCGGGGTGGATTGCAAACCGGTCAGGCGCGTTGGCTGCTGCCGTTGACTGATCCTTCGATGTTGCAGCGTTCGCGCTGAGCAAAAAATTGTAGACATTTTTTCTATCGATTGTGAACAGTCCAGCCCTTGTGCGCCGCGGCTCTTGGCCCAAAGTCGTAGGGCCGGGCGCTTGACAGGGGTGACCGCTCAGTCTTGTGGGGACTTTGCGAGGCGCGTATCCTCGCTGACCAGTCTGTCCAACAGTAAAAAGCGGAATGCCAAAATGTCTGATCTGAAAACTGCCGCTCTCGAATATCATGCCAATCCTCGTCCAGGGAAGCTGAGTGTCGAGCTCACCAAGGCCACTGCTACTGCTCGCGACTTGTCGCTGGCGTACAGCCCCGGCGTAGCTGAACCAGTGCGTGAGATCGCTCGCGATCCTGAACTGGCCTACAAATACACCGGCAAGGGCAACCTGGTTGCAGTCATTTCCGATGGCACCGCGATTCTCGGCCTGGGTAACCTCGGCCCGTTGGCATCCAAGCCAGTAATGGAAGGTAAAGGCGTGCTGTTCAAGCGCTTCGCCGGCATCGACGTTTTCGACATCGAAGTCGACTCCGAAAGCCCGCAAGCCTTCATCGACACCGTAAAACGCATCTCCATCACTTTCGGTGGCATCAACCTGGAAGACATCAAGGCACCTGAGTGCTTTGAGATCGAACGCGCTCTGATCGAGCAGTGCGACATTCCGGTATTCCACGATGACCAGCACGGTACTGCGATCGTGACCGCTGCCGGCATGATCAATGCCCTGGAAATCGCGGGCAAAACCCTGCCAGAAGCCAAAATCGTCTGCTTGGGCGCCGGCGCTGCCGCCATCTCCTGCATGAAATTGCTGGTGAGCATGGGTGCACGCATCGAAAACATCTTCATGGTTGACCGTACCGGCGTGATCCACTCTGGCCGTGACGATCTGAACCAGTACAAAGCAGTATTTGCTCACGCTACCGAGAAGCGCAGCCTGGCTGACGCACTGGCAGGCGCTGACGTGTTCGTCGGTCTGTCCGGTCCGAACTTGCTGAGCGCTGAAGGCCTGTTGTCGATGGCGGCCAACCCGATCGTGTTCGCTTGCTCGAACCCGGATCCGGAAATCTCCCCGGAGCTGGCGCACGCCACCCGTAGCGACGTGATCATGGCCACCGGCCGTTCGGACTACCCGAACCAGGTCAACAACGTACTGGGCTTCCCGTTCATCTTCCGTGGTGCCCTGGACGTTCGCGCCAAGCGCATCAACGAAGAAATGAAAGTGGCTGCCGCCAACGCCCTGCGTGAACTGGCCAAGCTGCCTGTGCCACAGGACGTGTGCGACGCCTACGGCGGTGCTCCGCTGGAATTCGGTCGTGAGTACATCATTCCGAAGCCAATGGACAAGCGCCTGATCACCCTGATCTCCGACGCTGTGGCCAAAGCCGCGATCGAGACGGGTGTGGCCACCCTGCCGTATCCGAAGAACTACCCGCTGAAAAGCGTGGATGACGTGTTCAACGGCTAAGCCGTTGTAGCGCTTCAACAGAAAGCCCCGGCTCGTGAGAGTTGGGGCTTTTTTTGTGGGTCAAAAGCAACCCTCACCCTAACCCTCTGGGCGGTCCGACGTTTCGGGAGGGTTAGGGTGAGGGGCTCTTGATCTTCAGGCAATAAAAAGCCCCGCACTTCTCGCGAAGGCGGGGCTTTTCAGTGTCAGCAGATCAGAACAAATCGATCGGCGCCTGTTCATCCGCTGGCAGCGGGCTGCCCGGCGCCGTGCCATTACCCAGCTCATTCACCGACGGCGGCGTGTCTTCCGACTTGAACAGCTCGAAGTACGCGCCCGGTGTGCTCGGTGTCGCCGCACGGCCACTGACCGGGTCCACGCGCAGGCTCAGCAGACCTTCCGGCTCAGGCTGAACGTGCGGCGGCTTGTCTTTCAGCGCCGCCGACATGTAGTTCATCCAGATCGGCAGCGCCACTGTGCCACCGAACTCACGACGACCGAGGCTTTCCGGCTGGTCGAAGCCGGTCCACACCGTGGTCACGTAGTCGGCGTTGTAACCGGAGAACCACGCATCTTTCGATTCGTTGGTCGTACCAGTCTTGCCGGCGATGTCGCTGCGGCCCATGGCCAGCGCACGACGACCGGTGCCGAGCTTGATCACGTCCTGCAACATGCTGTTGAGGATGTAGGTGGTGCGACCGTCGACAATGCGCTCGGCCACGGCCGGCGCTTGTGGCACCGCAGGATTACCTGCAGCTTCGCCCGCAACCGGCGCGGCGTTGACGGTGAACGACTCAGTGCTCGGCGCAGCGATACCGTCGGTCGCCGATCCACCCTGTGGCACGGTCGGCGGGTTGGCGACGAACAGCGTGTCACCGTTGCGGCTTTCGATCTTGTCGATGATATACGGGGTGATCTTGTAGCCGCCGTTGGCAAACGTGCTCCAACCGGTAGCGATCTCCATCGGCGTCAGCGTCGCGGTACCCAGCGCCAGCGACAGGTTTGGCGGGAGGTCCTGCTTGTTGAAGCCGAAGCGGGTGATGTAGTCGATGGTCTTGCCCACGCCCATGGCCTGCAGCAAGCGGATCGACACCAGGTTACGCGACTTGTACAGCGCTTCACGCAGGCGGATCGGGCCGAGGAAAGTGTTGGTGTCGTTCTTCGGACGCCAGACCTTGTCGAGGTACTCGTCGACGAACACGATGGGCGCGTCGTTCACCAGCGTGGCGGCGGTGTAGCCGCTATCCAGCGCGGCGCTGTAAACGAACGGCTTGAAGCTCGAACCCGGCTGACGCTTGGCCTGCATGGCGCGGTTGTAGTTGCTCTGCTCGAAGGCAAAACCGCCGACCAGCGAGCGAATCGCACCGTTCTGCGGATCCAGCGAAACCAGCGCGCCTTGGGCCTGGGGGATCTGGCTGAATTTCAGAGAATTGTCTTTCTGCCTTTGCACGCGAACCAGATCGCCGACCGCCGCGACATCCGACGGCTGACGCGGGTTGGCGCCCATGCTGTTGGTGTTGAGGAACGGCCGCGCCCATTTCATGGTGTCCCAGGCGACGTGCTCTTCGCCGGTGCGGGTCAGCACTTGCAGGCCATTTTTGTCGACCTGGGTAACGATGGCCGGTTCGAGGCTGCTGATGGTGCGTTGTTTGGTCAGTTCGCTGGCCCAGGCTTCGCGAGTCTTGCCCGGCAGGCGCGACTCGGGGCCACGGTAGCCATGGCGCTGGTCGTAGGTCATCAAGCCTTCGTGCAGCGCGGTGTTGGCCATTTCCTGCAGATTGCTCGGCACCGTGGTGGTGACGCGGAAACCTTCGGTGTAGGCGTCGCTGCCGTAGCGACCGACCATTTCGGCGCGGGCCATTTCGGCAATGTACGGCGCGTTCACTTCCGGGGTCGGCACGTGATAGCTGGCGTTCAGCGGCTCGTTGATGGCGGCGGTGTAATCCGCCTCGGTGATCTTGCCGAGCTTGTACATGCGCCCGAGGATCCAGTCGCGACGTTCTTTACTGCGCGCCGGGTTAGCCAGCGGGTTGAAGCGCGACGGAGCTTTCGGCAGGCCGGCAATCATCGCCATCTGCGCCAGGCTGACGTCGCGGATCGACTTGCCGTAATACACCTGCGCCGCCGCCTCGATGCCGTAGGCGCGGTTGCCCAGATAGATCTTGTTGACGTACAGCTCAAGGATCTCGTCCTTGGTCAGCTGCCGCTCGATCTGCAGGGCGAGGAGAATTTCGGTGGTTTTGCGCGAGAAGCTGCGTTCGCTGGTCAGGAAGAAGTTCTTCGCCACCTGCATGGTGATGGTGCTGCCGCCGGACTGAATGTGTCCACTTTTGACCAGTTGGGTCGCGGCGCGCATCAGGCTGCTCGGGTCGACGCCATAGTGGTTGGCGAAGTTGTCGTCTTCAGCACTTAGTAACGCATTAATGAAATTGGGGGGAATGTCGGCGAAACGGATCGGCGTACGGCGCATTTCGCCAAACTCTGCGATCAACTTGTTATCGCTGGAGTACACGCGCAGGGGAATCTGCAACTGAATGCTTCTCAGCGCCTCCACAGACGGCAAACCCGGACTAAGGTAAAGATAGGCGCCGCTGAGACCTAAAAGCAGTCCGCAGAAAACGGCGACGATGGACCAACCGAAAAATTTCAGCAGACGAATCAAGGCGTTTGAACATCCAGAGCAAAGAATGAATTTGGCGACGGGGTTCCGGCTACACACAGAACAGCCCGCGCGGGCAGTAAAAAGCAGAAAAAAACGCTGGGCATTATAAGCACTTTTCTGTCGGAGGCGTCATTTGCGCTTCTGTCAAGATGGGGTGAAGGAACGCAATGCGTATTACAGAGTCCGTAACTCACGGAAAGTCATAGGGAATTGGTAGTGCTGGGACTCTTCAATAAAAAGACCAATACATTACTGGGGATCGACATCAGCTCCACCTCGGTGAAGCTGCTGGAACTGAGCCGTCAGGGCGATCGCTACCGGGTCGAGGCGTACGCGGTGGAGCCATTGCCGGCGAACGCCGTGGTCGAGAAAAACATCGCCGAGCTCGAAGGCGTTGGCCAGGCCCTGAGCCGGGTGCTGGTCAAAGCGCGCACCGGGGTGAAAAGCGTGGCGGTGGCCGTCGCCGGTTCTGCAGTGATTACCAAAATCATCGAAATGGACGCCGGGCTGTCCGACGATGAGCTGGAAAACCAGCTCAAGATCGAGGCCGACCAATACATTCCCTATCCGCTGGACGAGGTCGCCATCGACTTCGAGGTCCAGGGTGTGTCGCCACGCAACCCGGAGCGGGTCAACGTGTTGCTGGCCGCCTGTCGCAAGGAAAACGTCGAAGTCCGCGAAGCCGCACTGGCACTGGCCGGGCTGACGGCGCGCGTGGTCGATGTCGAGGCCTACGCGCTGGAACGTTCATTCAGTTTGCTGGCGACGCAACTGGCGGCCTCTCAGGAGCGCCTGACCGTGGCGGTCGTCGACATCGGCGCGACCATGACCACCCTCAGCGTCTTGCACAACGGCAAAATCATCTACACCCGCGAACAACTCTTCGGTGGTAGGCAACTGACCGAGGAGATCCAGCGCCGCTACGGCCTGACGGTTGAGCAGGCAGGGCTGGCAAAAAAACAGGGCGGTTTGCCCGACGATTACGTCGCCGAGGTCCTGCAGCCGTTTCGCGAGGCGCTGGTGCAGCAGGTTTCGCGTTCGTTGCAGTTTTTCTTCGCCTCCGGGCAATACAACGCCGTCGATCACATCCTGCTCGCCGGCGGCACGGCCTCGGTGCCAGGCCTCGATCGCCTGATCGAACAACGCCTGAACACGCCGACCCAAGTGGCCAATCCGTTTGCCGACATGGCCCTGAGCAGCAAGGTCAACGCAGGCGCACTGGCCAGTGACGCGCCGGCCTTGATGATCGCCTGCGGGCTCGCGCTCAGGAGTTTTGACTGATGGCGCGGATCAACCTTCTACCTTGGCGCGAGGAGCGTCGCGAAGAACGGCGCAAACGCTTCCTGCTGGCGCTGATCGGCGTCGTGGTCGGTTCAATCGGCGCGGTGCTGATTGCTGATCAGATCATCACTGCGGCGATTGAGCGGCAAGTGGCGCGCAACGACTACATCGGCAAACAGATCGCTGTCGTCGATGAGCGGATCAAACAGATCAGCGAGCTCAAGGCCCATCGCCAGCAACTGGTCGAGCGCATGCGCATCATCCAGGACTTGCAGGGCAACCGGCAGATCAGCGGGCGGATCTTCGATCAGCTGGCGCGCACGCTGCCGGACGGTGTGTATTTCACCGACGTGAAAATGGCCGGCAAAAGCCTGTCGATCAGTGGTGCGGCGGAATCGAACAATCGCGTGTCCGAGCTGATGCGCAATCTGGACGCCTCCGACTGGTTCGATGCGCCGAGCCTTAACGAAGTGAAGGCGACGACCGCCGGTCAGGTGGATCAGGCCAACACCTTTGAACTGACCGTTCGTCAGACTCAGCCGAAGACGCTGGAGGACGACCAATGAAGCCGTCCGAATGGCTGGAGAGTCTGCGCAACATCGATTTCAACGATCTGGACACCAACAACATCGGCTCTTGGCCAGCTGCGGTGAAAGCCATTGCCGGGGCCTTGTTGATGGTGCTGGTGCTGGGGCTTGGCTACAACTTTTTCATCAGCGACCTGGAGAATCAACTCGAAGCCAAGCGCGAAGAGGAGGTCACGCTCAAGGAACAATTTGCCAACAAGGCGCATCTGTCGGCCAATCTGGAGCTGTACACCCAGCAGATGAAAGAGATGGAAAACTCTTTCGGCGTGCTGCTGCGGCAACTGCCCAGTGACACCGAAGTGCCCGGCCTTCTCGAGGACATCACCCGCACCGGGTTGGGCAGTGGTCTGGAATTCGAAGAGATCAAACTGCTGCCGGAAGTGACGCAGCAGTTCTACATCGAGCTGCCGATCCAGATCACCGTGACCGGCGCCTATCACGACCTCGCGACCTTCGTCAGTGGCGTGGCCGGGCTGCCGCGAATCGTCACCTTGCATGATTTCGAACTCGCGCCGATCAGTCCCGAGGGTGGGCCGAAACTGCGCATGAGCATTCTGGCCAAGACGTATCGCTACAACGACAAGGGGCTGCAGAAATGACCCCGATTCGTTATTTCGCCCTGGCGATGGCGCTGCTGGCGCTCAGTGGTTGTGGGGGCAGCAATGACTTCAGCGACCTCGACGCCTATATGAACGAAGTGCGCCTTCGGCCTGCGGGCAAAATTGAACCAACCCCGACATTTCGGTCTTACCCGACATTCACTTACAGCGCCGCCAACCTGCGCAGCCCGTTTTCGCGTCAGGTACGCGTCGATCTCGCCGGGCAAAAACACGGCTCGCGCAACGTCAAACCCGACCCCAACCGGGTCAAGCAATACCTCGAAGGTTTCAACATCGAGCAGTTCGAGATGGTCGGCACGATCTCCAATGTCTCCGGCTCCTTCGCGCTATTGCGCGGGGCGGGCGGGGTGCATCGGCTGAAAGTCGGCGATTACCTGGGGCGCAACGATGGTCGCATTGTCGCCATCAGCGCCACCCAGGTCGACGTGGTCGAAATCGTGCCGGACGGCCAGGGCGCCTGGCTAGAGCGCCCGCGCACCATTCCTTTGAAAGAGCACTCATAGTGGAAGTCGAACAATGAACAGGATTTTCTCCACCCTCGGTCTTTCGCTATGGATAGCGCTGATGTCGCCGATGGTACTCGCCGCCAACCTGAAGACACTGGACGTGGCGGCGTTGCCCGGTGATCGCGTTGAGCTGAAGCTGGCATTCGACGGCCCGCCGCCGCAGCCCAAGGGTTACACCACCGAGTCGCCAGCGCGGATTGCCCTTGATCTGCCGGGTGTTGCCAGTCAGTTGGCGAGCAAGAATCTCGATCTGGGCAGCGGCAATGCCCGCACCGCCACCGTGGTAGAAGCGAAGGACCGGACACGCCTGATCGTCAGCCTCACTCAGCTTTCGCCTTACAGCACGCGGGTCGAGGGTAACAATCTGTTCGTGGTCGTGGGGCAGGGTGCGCCGGTGGCTGCACCGCGTCCTGCCGTTGCGCCGCGCGCCACGACTGCGGCAGCCGCACCGGTCAAGGCGTTCGTGCCGACCAGTCGGGCCATTCGCGGCGTCGATTTTCAGCGCGGTACGGCGGGCGAAGGCAATGTCGTCATCGATCTGTCCGACCCGACCATTGCCCCGGACATTCAAGAGCACGACGGCAAGATCATTCTCAGCTTCACTCGCACCCAGTTGCCGGACAAGCTGCGGGTCCGCCTCGACGTCAAGGATTTCGCCACTCCGGTGCAGTTCGTCAATGCCGGCGTAAGCGGTGATCGCACAGTTATTACCGTCGAGCCCAGCGGCACTTACGAATACTCGACTTTTCAGACCGACAACAAGCTGACCGTCAGCATCCGTCCGATGACGGTCGATGATCTGCAGAAGCGTAACGCTGACCGTCAGGCTTACGTCGGTGAGAAGCTCTCGCTGAATTTTCAGGACATTGACGTACGATCGGTGCTGCAACTGATCGCCGACTTCACCAACCTCAACCTCGTCGCCAGCGATACGGTGCAGGGCGGTATCACGTTACGTCTGCAAAACGTGCCGTGGGATCAGGCGCTGGACCTGGTGCTGAAAACCAAGGGGCTGGACAAGCGCAAGATCGGCAATGTGCTGCTGGTCGCGCCGGCTGACGAGATCGCCGCCCGCGAACGCCAGGAACTGGAATCGCAAAAGCAGATCGCCGAGCTGGCGCCGCTGCGTCGCGAACTGTTGCAAGTGAATTACGCCAAAGCGGCAGACATTGCCAAGCTGTTCCAGTCGGTGACCAGCGCTGAGGCGAAAATCGACGAGCGCGGCTCGATCACCGTTGATGAGCGAACCAACAACATCATTGCCTACCAGACCCAGGATCGCCTCGACGAGCTGCGGCGGATCGTGGCGCAACTGGATATTCCGGTGCGTCAGGTAATGATCGAGGCGCGGATCGTTGAGGCCAACGTCGATTACGACAAAAGCCTCGGTGTACGTTGGGGCGGTTCGGTACAAAACAAAGGCAACTGGAACACCTCCGGGGTCAGCAACGGCTCTTCGACGACGATTGGCACGCCGGGCAGCACCAGCACCAACTCACCGTTTGTCGACATGGGCACCGTCAACAATACCTCGGGGATCGGCATCGCCTTCATTACCGACAATGTCCTGCTCGATCTCGAGCTGACGGCCATGGAAAAAACCGGCAATGGCGAAATCGTCTCGCAGCCGAAGGTGGTTACCTCGGACAAAGAGACCGCGAAAATCCTCAAGGGCACCGAGATTCCGTATCAGGAAGCCAGCTCCAGCGGCGCGACGTCGGTGTCGTTCAAGGAGGCTTCGCTGTCACTGGAGGTGACGCCGCAGATCACCCCCGATAACCGCATCATCATGGAGGTCAAGGTCACCAAGGACGAACCGGATTACCTGAACAAAGTGCAGGACGTGCCGCCAATCAAGAAAAACGAAGTCAACGCCAAGGTGCTGGTCAACGACGGCGAAACCATCGTGATTGGCGGTGTTTTCTCAAATACTCAAAGCAAGGTCGTAGATAAGGTGCCATTTCTTGGCGATGTGCCGTATCTTGGCCGCCTTTTCCGGCGTGATGTGGTTTCGGAGAAAAAATCCGAGCTGCTGGTCTTCCTCACTCCGCGTATCATGAATAATCAGGCGATTGCTGTGAGTCATTGATTCTGTGCGAAATTTGATTCTTGTAGGACCGATGGGCGCTGGAAAAAGCACCATCGGCCGGTTGCTGGCCAAAGAGCTGCGCCTGCCGTTCAAAGATTCCGACAAGGAAATTGAACTGCGCACGGGCGCCAATATCCCGTGGATCTTCGACAAAGAAGGCGAACCGGGCTTTCGTGACCGTGAGCAGGCGATGATCGCCGAGCTGTGCGCGTTTGACGGTGTGGTTCTGGCGACCGGCGGTGGTGCAGTCATGCGTGATGCCAATCGCAAGGCCCTCCACGAGGGTGGGCGAGTGGTGTATTTGCACGCCTCCGTCGAACAGCAGGTCGGCCGCACGTCGCGAGACCGCAATCGACCATTGCTGCGTACCGCCGATCCGGCGAAAACCCTGCGTGACTTGCTCGCCATCCGCGATCCGCTGTATCGGGAAATTGCCGATCTGGTGGTGGAAACCGACGAGCGGCCTCCGCGCATGGTGGTGCTCGACATTCTAGACCGTCTGGCGCAGTTGCCACCCCGTTAAAGCATCGCTCGAAATGCGCTATCCTCGGCGTCCCGTCACGGCCCGTTGAGGGTGTGGCGGATGGCGTGCGAGCGGCGTCTACCCGCTATAAGCCGCAGACAACCAATAATTCAGGGCAGGACGCCTGCTTCCATCTTCACTGTGGGGACACATGCAGACACTCAAGGTCGATCTAGGCGAGCGCAGCTACCCGATTCATATTGGCGAAGGTTTGTTGGATCAGCCTGAGCTGCTGGCCCCGCATATTCATGGGCGCCAAGTGGCAATCATCTCCAACGAGACCGTTGCGCCGCTCTATCTCGAACGTCTGACCCGCAGCCTCGCGCAGTTTTCGGTGATCTCGGTGGTTCTGCCGGATGGTGAAGCCTTCAAGAACTGGGAAACCCTGCAACTGATCTTCGACGGTTTGCTGACCGCTCGTCATGATCGCCGCACCACCGTGATCGCCCTCGGCGGCGGGGTGATCGGCGACATGGCCGGCTTCGCCGCTGCCTGCTATCAGCGCGGCGTCGATTTCATCCAGATCCCTACAACGTTGCTGTCCCAGGTCGATTCGTCGGTGGGTGGCAAGACCGGCATTAACCATCCGCTGGGGAAGAACATGGTCGGCGCGTTCTATCAGCCGAATGTGGTGCTGATCGACACCGCGTCTCTGAAAACCTTGCCAGAGCGCGAGCTGTCCGCCGGTCTGGCCGAGGTGATCAAGTACGGTCTGATTTGCGACGAGCCGTTCCTGACTTGGCTCGAAGAGAACGTCGACGCCTTGCGCGCACTCGATCAAAAAGCCCTGACCTATGCCATCGAACGCTCCTGCGCGGCCAAGGCTGCGGTGGTCGGCGCCGATGAGAAGGAAACCGGCGTGCGCGCCACGCTCAATCTCGGCCACACCTTTGGCCACGCCATCGAAACCCACATGGGCTATGGTGTGTGGCTGCATGGTGAGGCGGTCGCGGCTGGCACTGTGATGGCGCTGGAAATGTCCGCGCGTCTGGGCTGGATCAGCGATGAAGAGCGCGATCGCGGCATTCGTCTGTTCCAGCGCGCCGGTCTGCCGGTGGTGCCACCGACTGAAATGACCGAAGCCGATTTTCTTGAACACATGGCAATCGACAAAAAAGTGATCGACGGTCGTCTGCGCCTGGTGCTGCTGCGCCGGTTGGGCGAAGCGGTAGTGACCGCCGATTATCCGAAAGAGGTTCTACAGGCCACGCTGGGAGCGGATTACCGCGCCCTGGCTCAGCTTAAAGGTTAATAAGATTCCGATGACTAGTTTGCATGCCGACGAGGCGTTCCTCGGCCATTTCCAGTTAAGTCACGACCCCTTCGCGCCGCGGGTACCGGGCTTCAAATTCTTCCCGGCCCAGCGCAAACCGGTGCTGGGTCAACTGCATCATCTGGCGCGTTACAGCCAGTTGCTGCTGGTGGTCACCGGTCCGCAGGGCAGCGGCAAGACCTTGCTGCGTCAGGCGCTGGTGGCCAGCACCAACAAGCAATCGGTGCAGAGCGTGGTGGTTTCCGCCCGTGGCGCCGGCGATGCTGCTGGCGTGCTGCGCCAAGTGGCGCAGGCACTGAACGTCGCTCAGGCCGAAGTTGGCGCGATTCTGGATCAAGTGGTGCAACTTGCGCTGACCGGCCAGGAAGTCTATTTGCTGGTGGATGACGCCGAGCAGCTCGACGAATCCGCTCTCGAAGCGCTGATGGCGCTGGGTGCCGGCGCACCGGAAGGTCGCCCGCACGTGTTCCTGTTCGGCGAGTCGTCGTTGATCGCTCAACTTGAGGCTTTGCACCTTGAGGAAGAGCGTTTTCACGTCATCGAATTGCAGCCGTACACCGAAGAAGAGACCCGCGAGTATCTCGACCAACGGCTCGAAGGTGCGGGCCGGGGTGTCGAACTTTTCACCGCGGATCAGATCTCTGATATTCACGAAAGTGCCGAGGGTTGGCCGGGTAATATCAACCAGGTCGCTCGCGATGCTCTGATCGAAGTCATGATTGCCAGCCGCTCTGCGGTGAAGCGTCCAAGTATGGGGTTCAACATGCCGAAGAAACACGTATTGGCGATTTCCGCCGTCGTTGTGGTCGCGGTCGCCGCCGCCTGGTTGATGCCGGGTCGCAACAAGGCGCCAACCACCGGCGCACCTGCCAATGAACAGGCGCAGTTGCCATTGGGTCAGGGCGCAGCGAATGGGGCCAATCCATCCGTCGAATTCGCCGGTAACACTCAACCGATGCCGCTGCCGCTGGTCGGCAACTCGCAACCGGTCATGCGGGGTCCGTTGGCTGAAGCGGCCGGTGGCATCACCGAAGGCGACGACGGCGTGCCGCTCGAAGGCTCCAGTGCTACACCGCCAACCGTGACCACTTCGGCGCCACCGGTAGGCGTTCCGGCCGGTCCTGCACCGACCCAGGCTCCAGCGCCTGCGGCCAAACCGACTCCGGCGCCGACGCAAATCGCCACTGCCAAGCCTGCTCCGGCAGCGCCTGCAGCGAAACCGGCTCCAGCGCCGGCCAAGCCAGTCGCTGCGGCCAAACCGGCCGAGAAGCCGGTCACCGTCGCCAAAGCAGCCGGTGGCAGCTGGTACGCCGGTCAGCCGACCGGCAACTACGTGGTGCAGATCCTCGGCACCAGCTCCGAAGCGACCGCGCAAAACTTCGTCAAGGAGCAGGGCGGCGAGTACCGTTATTTCAAGAAAGTCCTCAACGGCAAGCCGCTCTACGTGATCACCTACGGCAATTTCGCCAATCGTGATGCGGCCGTTTCTGCCATCAAGGCCTTGCCAGCGAAGGTTCAGGCTGGTAAACCTTGGCCTCGCACTGTCGCCAGCGTCCAACAAGAACTGGCAACAACTCGCTGAAGATTCGGCGGCCTTACCCAGGCCGCCTCTCCAAGCACCTCAAAATTTCTGCAAGTGCGCGCTTCCTTCAAGGTCGCGTGCATTGTGGTGTCTGCGTCACAGTAGTCTTTGAGTCGTTGCAGTCAGAATTAAAAAAGTTTTGACTAGCACAGCAGATCGCTTTAAACCTTTCACAAATGCGACATGAATTTGCGACATTTCGTCGTCAAATTTGTGAGCCTCTGTGTCGCTGTGTACAATGACCACCCTTTTGCCCCTGCTAAGCCGGCGTACGTTCGGCGCGGGATGCAAGTGGTTGAATTGAAAAGAAATTTGCCTCGAGAAGAGGCAGCCTGGTGAGAAAGTGTCTATGAAAGCAGGTCTGTACCAACCAGATGAATTCAAGGATAACTGCGGTTTCGGCCTGATAGCCCATATGCAGGGCGAACCCAGTCATACCCTTTTGACAACGGCCATCGAGGCCCTGACCTGCATGACCCACCGCGGTGGGATTAATGCCGACGGCAAGACCGGTGACGGTTGCGGTCTGCTGATTCAGAAGCCTGACGCGTTCCTGCGAGCCATTGCCCAGGAAACCTTCAGCGTCGAGCTGCCCAAGCAATATGCGGTGGGCATGGTTTTCTTCAACCAGGATCCGGCCAAGGCCGAAGCCGCTCGCGAAAACATGAACCGCGAGATCCTCGCTGAAGGCCTTCAACTGATCGGCTGGCGCAAAGTGCCAATCGACACCAGCGTCCTCGGCCGCCTGGCCCTTGAGCGCTTGCCGCAGATCGAGCAGGTGTACATCGGCGGCGAAGGCCTGAGTGATCAGGACATGGCGGTCAAGCTGTTCAGTGCGCGTCGTCGTTCGTCGGTGGCTAATGCTGTCGACTCCGACCACTACATCTGCAGCTTTTCGCACAAGACCATCATCTATAAAGGCCTGATGATGCCGGCCGATCTGGCCGCGTTTTATCCAGACCTGAGTGACGAGCGCCTGCAAACCGCGATCTGCGTGTTCCACCAGCGCTTCTCCACCAACACCTTGCCGAAATGGCCGCTGGCTCAGCCATTCCGCTTCCTCGCCCACAACGGCGAGATCAACACCATCACCGGTAACCGCAACTGGGCGCAGGCCCGTCGGACCAAGTTCACCAACGATCTGATGGATCTGGAAGAACTCGGCCCGCTGGTTAACCGTGTCGGTTCCGACTCCTCGAGCATGGACAACATGCTCGAGCTGATGGTCACCGGTGGCATCGACCTGTTCCGTGGCGTGCGGATGATCATTCCGCCTGCGTGGCAGAACGTCGAAACCATGGACCCGGATCTGCGTGCGTTCTACGAGTACAACTCGATGCACATGGAGCCGTGGGACGGCCCGGCCGGCGTGGTCATGACCGATGGTCGCTACGCGGTATGCCTGCTCGACCGTAACGGTCTGCGCCCGGCGCGTTGGGTCACCACTACCAACGGTTTCATCACCCTCGCGTCGGAAATCGGCGTGTGGGACTACAAGCCGGAAGATGTGATTGCCAAAGGTCGTGTCGGCCCTGGCCAGATCTTCGCCGTGGACACCGAAACCGGACAGATCCTCGACACCGACGCGATCGATAACCGTCTGAAGTCCCGTCATCCGTACAAGCAATGGCTGCGCAAGAACGCTCTGCGCATCCAGGCGACCATGGAAGACAACGATCACGGTTCGGCGTTTTACGACGTCGATCAGCTCAAGCAATACATGAAGATGTATCAGGTCACGTTCGAAGAGCGCGATCAGGTTCTGCGTCCGCTCGGCGAGCAAGGCTACGAAGCCGTGGGCTCGATGGGCGACGACACGCCGATGGCCGTGCTGTCCCAGCGTGTGCGCACGCCGTACGACTATTTCCGTCAGCAGTTCGCGCAGGTCACCAACCCGCCGATCGACCCGCTGCGTGAAGCGATCGTGATGTCGCTGGAAATCTGCCTCGGTGCCGAGCGCAACATTTTCCAGGAGTCGCCGGAACACGCCTCGCGCGTGATCCTCAGCTCGCCAGTGATCTCGCCGGCCAAGTGGCGCTCGTTGATGAACCTCGACCGTCCGGGTTTCGAACGGGCGATCATCGACCTCAACTACGACGAAAGCGTTGGCCTCGAAGCGGCGATCCGCAACGTTGCCGATCAGGCTGAAGAAGCCGTGCGCGCCGGGCGTACCCAGCTCGTTCTGAGCGACCGCCATATCGCTCCGGGCAAGCTGCCGATCCACGCATCCCTGGCGACCGGTGCCGTGCACCACCGTCTGACCGAAAAAGGCCTGCGTTGCGATTCCAACATCCTCGTTGAAACTGCAACCGCACGCGATCCGCATCACTTCGCCGTGCTGATCGGTTTCGGCGCCTCGGCGGTCTATCCGTTCCTGGCCTACGAAGTACTGGGCGACCTGATCCGTACCGGTGAAGTGCTGGGCGACCTCTACGAGGTGTTCAAGAACTACCGCAAAGGCATCACCAAAGGTCTGCTGAAGATCCTGTCGAAGATGGGCATTTCGACCATCGCTTCGTACCGCGGAGCACAATTGTTCGAAGCCATTGGCCTGTCCGAAGAAGTTTGCGACCTGAGCTTCCGTGGCGTGCCGAGCCGCATCAAGGGTGCGCGCTTCGTCGACATCGAAGCCGAGCAGAAAGCACTCGCCAGCGAAGCCTGGAGTCCGCGCAAGCCGATCCAGCAGGGCGGTCTGCTGAAGTTCGTTCACGGTGGCGAATATCACGCGTACAACCCGGACGTGGTCAACACCCTGCAAGCCGCTGTGCAGCAGGGCGACTACGCCAAATTCAAGGAATACACCTCGCTGGTGGACAACCGTCCGGTATCGATGATCCGCGACCTGTTCAAGGTCAAGACCCTCGACACGCCGCTGGACATCAGTGAAATCGAGCCGCTGGAATCGGTGCTCAAGCGCTTTGACTCCGCCGGTATCTCGCTGGGCGCCTTGTCGCCGGAAGCTCACGAAGCCCTGGCCGAAGCCATGAACCGCCTCGGTGCGCGTTCGAACTCCGGCGAAGGTGGTGAAGATCCAGCACGTTACGGCACCATCAAGAGCTCGAAAATCAAGCAGGTCGCGACTGGCCGTTTCGGCGTAACCCCGGAATACCTGGTCAACGCCGAAGTGCTGCAGATCAAGGTCGCGCAAGGCGCCAAGCCGGGCGAAGGCGGGCAACTGCCGGGCGGTAAAGTCAACGGTTTGATCGCCAAGCTGCGTTATGCAGTGCCGGGCGTGACCCTGATTTCGCCGCCGCCACACCACGACATCTACTCGATCGAAGACTTGTCGCAGCTGATTTTCGACCTGAAACAAGTCAACCCGAAGGCGCTGGTTTCGGTGAAACTGGTAGCTGAAGCCGGCGTCGGCACCATCGCCGCCGGTGTGGCCAAGGCCTATGCGGACTTGATCACCATCTCCGGCTACGACGGTGGCACCGGTGCTTCGCCGCTGACCTCGATCAAATACGCTGGCGCACCGTGGGAACTTGGCCTTGCCGAAACCCACCAGACCCTGCGCGGCAACGACCTGCGCGGCAAAGTCCGGGTGCAGACCGACGGTGGCCTGAAAACCGGCCTCGACGTGATCAAGGCAGCGATCCTCGGCGCCGAAAGCTTCGGCTTCGGTACCGCGCCAATGATCGCGCTGGGCTGCAAATACCTGCGTATCTGCCACCTGAACAACTGCGCCACCGGCGTTGCAACGCAGAACGAGAAGCTGCGCAAGGATCACTACATCGGTACCGTCGACATGGTGGTGAATTTCTTCACCTACGTCGCCGAAGAAACCCGTGAATGGCTGGCCAAGCTCGGCGTGCGCTCCCTCGAAGAGCTGATCGGTCGCACCGATCTGCTGGAAATCCTCGAAGGCCAGACCGCCAAGCAGAATCACCTCGATCTGACGCCGCTGTTGGGCAGCGATCACATCCCGGCGGACAAACCGCAGTTCTGCGGGGTTGAGCGCAACCCGCCGTTCGACAAAGGCTTGCTGGCCGAGAAAATGGTCGAGATGGCCTCGTCGGCGATCAACGACATGAGCGGCGCCGAGTTCGACCTGGATATCTGCAACTGCGACCGTTCGATCGGCGCGCGGATCTCCGGCGAAATCGCCCGCAAGCACGGCAACCAGGGGATGGCGAAAGCGCCGATCACCTTCCGCTTCAAGGGCACTGCCGGTCAGAGCTTCGGCGTGTGGAACGCCGGTGGTCTGAACATGTACCTCGAAGGCGACGCCAACGATTACGTCGGCAAAGGCATGACCGGTGGCAAGCTGACCATCGTGCCGCCGAAGGGCAGCGTTTATAAGACTCAGGAAAGCGCCATCATCGGCAACACCTGCCTGTACGGCGCGACTGGCGGCAAGCTGTTCGCCGCCGGCACCGCAGGCGAGCGTTTCGCCGTGCGTAACTCCGGTGCCCACACGGTTGTGGAAGGCACCGGCGATCACTGCTGTGAGTACATGACCGGTGGTTTTGTCGCTGTTTTGGGCAAGACCGGTTACAACTTCGGCTCTGGCATGACCGGTGGTTTCGCCTACGTGCTCGATCAGGACAACACCTTCGTTGACCGGGTCAACCACGAACTGGTGGAAATCCAGCGGATCAGCGGCGAGGCGATGGAAGCCTATCGCAGCCACCTGCAAAACGTGCTGAACGAGTACGTCGCGGAAACCGACAGCGAGTGGGGTCGTGAACTCGCCGAAAACCTCGATGACTACCTGCGCCGTTTCTGGCTGGTCAAGCCGAAGGCTGCCAACCTGAAATCGTTGCTTTCCAGCACTCGTGCCAACCCGCAGTGATATGCGCCTGAAGAGTTTGATGAGGTTTTAACAATGGCTGAACGTCTGAATAACGACTTCCAGTTCATCGATGTCGGGCGCAAAGATCCGAAGAAGAAACTGTTGCGTCAACGCAAGAAAGAGTTCGTCGAAATCTACGAACCGTTCAAACCCCAGCAGTCGGCCGATCAGGCCCACCGCTGCCTGGGTTGCGGCAACCCGTATTGCGAATGGAAGTGCCCGGTGCACAACTTCATTCCCAACTGGCTGAAGCTGGTGGCCGAGGGCAACATCCTTCAGGCCGCCGAGCTGTCGCACCAGACCAACACCCTGCCGGAAGTCTGCGGCCGGGTCTGTCCGCAGGATCGTCTGTGCGAGGGTGCCTGCACCCTTAACGACGGTTTCGGCGCGGTGACCATCGGTTCGGTCGAAAAGTACATCACCGACACCGCGTTCGCCATGGGCTGGCGCCCGGACATGTCCAAGGTCAAACCGACCGGCAAACGTGTCGCGATCATCGGTGCAGGCCCGGCGGGTCTGGGTTGTGCAGACGTGCTGGTGCGTGGCGGTGTGACCCCGGTGGTGTTCGACAAGAACCCGGAAATCGGCGGTCTGCTGACCTTCGGCATCCCCGAGTTCAAGCTTGAGAAGACCGTGCTGAGCAATCGCCGCGAAGTCTTCACCGGCATGGGCATCGAATTCCGTCTGAATACCGAAGTCGGCAAAGACGTGACCATGGAACAACTGCTCGCCGAGTACGATGCGGTGTTCATGGGCATGGGCACTTACACCTACATGAAGGGCGGCTTTGCCGGTGAGGACCTGCCGGGCGTTTATGACGCGCTGGACTTCCTGATCGCCAACGTCAATCGCAACCTGGGCTTTGAAAAGTCGCCGGAAGATTTCGTCGACATGAAAGGCAAAAAGGTCGTGGTACTCGGCGGCGGCGACACGGCGATGGACTGCAACCGCACGTCGATCCGTCAGGGCGCCAAATCGGTGACCTGCGCTTATCGTCGTGATGAAGCCAACATGCCCGGCTCGCGTAAAGAGGTGAAGAACGCCAAGGAAGAAGGCGTGAAATTCCTCTACAACCGCCAGCCGATCGCTATCGTCGGTGAAGACAAGGTTGAAGGCGTCAAAGTGGTCGAGACCCGTCTCGGCGAACCGGATGCCCGTGGCCGTCGCAGCCCAGAGCCGATCCCGGGTTCCGAAGAGATCATCCCGGCCGACGCCGTGGTCATCGCGTTCGGTTTCCGCCCGAGCCCGGCGCCGTGGTTCGAACAGTTCGAAATCCAGACCGACAGCCAGGGCCGCGTCGTTGCACCTGAGCAAGGTCAGTACAAGCACCAGACCAGCAACCCGAAAATCTTTGCCGGTGGCGACATGGTGCGCGGTTCCGACCTGGTGGTGACGGCAATCTTCGAAGGCCGCAATGCCGCCGAAGGGATCCTTGATTACCTAGGCGTCTAAACCCGGCTCCTGAGCCAAGCGCAATAAACCTGTGGGAGCGAGCCTGCTCGCGAAAGCGGTCTGTCAGCCAACTTAAATGTTGGATGGGCCGACCTCTTCGCGAGCAGGCTCGCTCCCACATTTGTTTCTCTGTGTTGCTGATAGCCCGTTCCGACGCGATAAATTGACCCGATAGACAAAAGGCTGACCTGCATCCGTGCCTTTTGCGTCGCGCTCTGAGAAAATGCCCGCACTTTTTTTCCGGATGCCGACATGACTGCCCTGAAGAACGACCGTTTCCTCCGCGCCCTGCTCAAGCAACCCGTAGACGTCACCCCTGTCTGGATGATGCGTCAGGCCGGTCGCTATTTGCCGGAATACCGCGCCAGCCGCGCCCAGGCCGGTGATTTCATGAGCCTGTGCATGAATCCGGAATTCGCCTGCGAAGTCACGATGCAACCGCTCGACCGCTATCCACAACTGGACGCGGCGATCCTGTTTTCCGACATCCTCACCATCCCCGATGCCATGGGCCAAGGCCTGTACTTCGAGACCGGTGAAGGCCCGCGCTTCAAAAAAGTCGTCAGCACCCTCGCCGATATCGAAGCCTTGCCGATCCCTGATCCGCACAAAGACCTCGGCTATGTGATGGACGCGGTCAGCACCATCCGTCGCGAGCTGAACGGTCGTGTGCCGTTGATCGGTTTCTCCGGCAGCCCGTGGACCCTGGCGACCTATATGGTCGAAGGCGGCTCGTCGAAAGACTTCCGCAAGACCAAAGCGATGCTCTACGATAACCGGCAAGCCATGCACCTGCTGCTGGATAAACTGGCGCAGTCGGTGACCTCGTACCTCAACGGCCAGATCGAGGCCGGTGCGCAAGCGGTGCAGATCTTCGATACTTGGGGCGGCAACCTCTCGGCGGCGGCGTACCAGGAGTTCTCGCTGGCCTACATGAAGAAAATCGTCAGCGGGCTGATCCGCGAACACGACGGTCGCAAAGTGCCGGTGATCCTCTTCACCAAAAACGGCGGCCTGTGGCTGGAAAGCATCGCCGAGGCTGGCGCCGACGCACTGGGTCTGGACTGGACCTGCGACATCGGCAACGCCCGCGCCCGTGTCGGTGACAAGGTTGCCCTGCAAGGCAACATGGACCCAACCGTGCTCTACGCAAAACCGGAAGCGATCCGCACTGAAGTCGGGCGCATTCTGGCCAGCTACGGCAAGGGCAGCGGTCACGTGTTCAACCTCGGCCATGGCATCACACCTGAGGTTGATCCGGAACATGCCGGTGCGTTTTTGCGCGCGGTGCATGAGCTGTCGGCGCAGTATCACGAGTGATCGCCAGACAAAAAAAACGCCCGGCTCATGCCGGGCGTTTTTGTTTCCACGATTCAACGTCAGACACAGATCCACTGTGGGAGCGAGCTTGCTCGCGAAAGCATTGGGTCAGTTGATGCAAATCTTGCTGATCCATCGCCTTCGCGAGCAATCTCGCTCCCACATTGGGTTTTGTGTCAGGCCTTTACGCCACCGAGCGGCGGCAACTTCGCCAGCTTCAACGCCACCAGCAACGCGATCAGCAACAACGAACCGATAAACAGGCCGATCCCGTTCCAGCCGCCTAGATGCCAGAACACCCCGCCCGCCGTGCCGGCAATGCTCGACCCGGCGTAATAACTGAACAGGTACAACGACGACGCCTGCCCCTTGGCCTTGGTCGCGCGCCGGCCGATCCAGCTACTCGCCACCGAATGCGCTCCAAAGAAGCCAAAAGTGAAAATCAGCATGCCGACAATCACCAGCAACAGCGGTGTAAACATCGTCAATGCAAGGCCGGCAAACATCAGCGCAATCGTCGCCCACAGCACTTTGCGCCGCCCCAGTTTGTCCGCCAGCGAACCGATCTTCGCCGAACTGTAGATCCCCGACAGGTACACCACCGAGAGCAAGCCAACGAATACCTGATCAAGGTTGTACGGCGCCGCCAGCAAGCGATAGCCGATGTAGTTGAACAGCGTGACGAACGCGCCCATCAGCACGAACGCTTCTAGAAACAGCAGCGGCAGACCGGCATCGCGAAAGTGCATGGTGAAGCCGTCGAGCAGGCTGCGCGGATGCAGCGAGCGCGAGCGGAAGTTGCGCGACTCCGGAAGAATCTTCCAGAACACCGCGGCCGCAATCATCGCCAGAGCGCCAATCACCAGCATCGCCGTGTGCCAGCTGACGAAGTCGATCAGCACGCCGGTAATCAACCGACCGCTCATCCCGCCAATTGCGTTGCCACCGATGTACAAACCCATCGCCAGACCAATGTGCTGAGGATGAATCTCCTCACTCAGATAGGTCATCGCCACCGCTGCCAGCCCACTCAACGACAGCCCGATCAACGCGCGCATGATCAACACGCCATGCCAGCTCGGCATCATCGCACTGGCCATGGTGCACAGCGCCGCTGCAAACAACGCGGCAACCATCACCGGTTTGCGCCCCACGCGATCGGAAATCGGCCCGGTGATCAGTAGACCAATGGCGAGCATGCCGGTGGCCACCGAGAGGATCAGGCTGCTCTGCGCCGCGTTGATCCCGTACTCGTGGGACAGCAGCGGCATCATCGGCTGCACGCAGTAGAGCAGGGCAAACGTGGCGAAACCGCCGCTGAACAGCGCCAGTACTGTGCGCATGAACATCGGTGTGCCTTTTTCGATGTAGATCTCTTGCAGCTCGGCAACGACATCGTCCGCCGCAGCAGGCGGGACTTCATGGGCAAGGGGCGCAACAGCAGTTTTCACTTCAGACCTCGGAGGGCACGGCCAGGCAGGCAATGAAAAAATCATATAGCTGGCTAATGTTTCTATCCAATATATTGTTCGACCTGTTTGATAGCTTTAACGACCTAATGGGATATCCATGGAATTTCGTCATCTGCGCTACTTCATCGCCGTCGCCGAGGAACTGCATTTCGGCCGTGCCGCACAGATGCTGGGCATCTCCCAGCCGCCGCTGAGCCAGCAGATTCAGGCGTTGGAGCAGGAAGTCGGCGCGCGACTGTTCGAACGGACCAATCGTCGGGTCGAGCTGAGTGAGGCGGGCAGATTGTTTCTGGAGGAGGCGCGCCTGGTGCTGGCGCAGGTCGACAAAGCGGCGGACGTCGCCCGGCGTGCGCAGCTCGGTGAACTCGGTGAGCTGAAGATTGGTTTCACCTCGTCGGCGCCGTTCAACTCGACCATTCCCCAGGCGATTTTTTCATTTCGTCAGCGTTTTCCGGCGGTGCATCTGAACCTGCGCGAGATGAGCAGCACGATGGTCGCGGATGCGTTGGTCGACCAGTCGATCGAGGTGGGCATCATGCGTCCGCTGGGGTTGCCGGATTCGTTGAGCGTGGTCGAGTTGATGCGTGAGCCGCTGGTGGCCGTACTCAGCTCCAAGCATCCGCTGGCGCAGGGCAGTGAAGAAGGGCTGTTCCTCTCGGCGCTGGCGCTGGAGCCGTTCGTGTTCTTTCCGCGCAGCTACGGCAGCGGGCTGTATGCGCAATTGCTGAGTCTGGCCCGCGATGCCGGGTTCAGCCCGCACTTTGCCCAAGAAGCAGGGGAGGCGATGACCATCATCGGCCTGGTCGCAGCGGGGCTGGGAGTGTCGGTGCTGCCGGCGTCCTACCAGCGGATGCGCATCGATGGCGTGGTCTATCGACCGTTGCTCGATCCGGAGGCAGTGTCTGCAGTGTGGCTGGTTCAGCGCAAGGATCAGAAATCACCGATGGCCAAGGCGTTTGTTGAGCTGCTCACGCGCAAGGTAGAGCCTTCAAAAGGCTGATTGCTGCGCAATCAAATCGCGAGCAGGCTCGCCCCCACAGGGGAGCGCATTCCAAGGTGGGAGCGAGCCTGCTCGCGAAGGCGTACGCTTGAACACTGCAGCTTTCAGGGCAGCCGCACCAGATCCCCCTTCAACGCCACCCGCGTGACAAAAATCCCCGCCCGGCATTCGTACGTATTCAGATCCTTGCGCACATGCTGGTCGTAATAACTGACGATATTGACCACCGCATTCGCCCCGACCCGCTTCGCGTCGGCCTGCAACTTGATCAGGTTCGACTGCAACACCCATTCGCAGGAATCGTGATCACTCTTGTTGAAACCATTGGTGCTCAGGTCACTGACCACACCGCGACGCAGCAACTGTTGAGTGCCCTGCGGTCCATTACCGACCAGATAAAACTTCACACTGCCATCCAGCCGCCCGGCACGCATGGCATCCGACAGCACGGTTTCGAACGGCATGTACATGAGGTTGGTGGCATGGCTGGCACTGGGCAGAAGAGCGAAAAACATGGCGGCGATCAGGGCTTTCACTTGCATGGTCATCTCCTTGACGTCCTAGCACATTGGATAGATCGTTTTCCTTAACCAGCGAGTGTAGACACGGTGTATCACTTGCAAACATATCCGGTTTGAGCGAATGTAGCTCATGAGCTACATTCGCTCGCATGACAGAGGTTCTTCGAAGTTCAACATTCTCCAGCTGGCTCTTGAAGCTGACTGATAGTCGCGCCAGGATGCGAATTCAGGCACGAATTGACCGCATGGCCGATGGAAATCTTGGCGATGTGAAAACCATCGGAGAGGGAATAGTCGAAGCCCGAATCGATTACGGCCCGGGCTATCGGGTTTACTTCATGCAACAGGGCCGTCGACTGATCATCCTTCTGTGTGGTGGGGATAAAGGCAGTCAACCTCGAGACATCAAACAAGCCAGGCTGCTAGCGAAGTCTTGGCAGGAGCAAAATCCATGACCGAAAAATTCACTCGCTGGGACTCTGCCGAGTACCTCAAGACAGAAGAGGACATGGCTAACTATCTGGATGCTTGCATGGAAGAGGCAGGGGATGATCCCGCGTTCATCGCCAAGGCGCTTGGTACTATCGCTCGGGCACGCGGCATGACACAAGTCGCGAGAGACGCGGGCCTCTCACGCGAGAGCCTGTATCGCGCATTGTCAGGCGAAGGAAATCCTGAGTTCGGGACAATCCTCAAAGTCATCAGAGCATTAGGTCTTAAGTTGCACGCCAGCACATGAATCAAAACGACAAAGGGCGCCGAAAGGCGCCCTTTGTCGTTTCTGGCGGTTACTGAACCTTGGCCAGATCACCCTTCAACGCAACACCGGCCATGATCGCGCCGGCGTGGCATTCGTAGGTCTGCGCATCCTTGCGCTCGTTGCTCTTGTAGAAGCTGACGATGTTGGTCACGGCATTGGCGCCGGCGTTTTTCGCGGCTTGGTGCAGGCTGATGATGGCCGACTGGGCGACCCATTCGCAGGCCTCGGCGTCGGACTTGTTGAAGGCGTTGGTTTTCTTGTTGGTCACGGCGCCGGGGCTGACCACGGTGACCTTGCCGGCCGGGGTGTTGCCGGCCAGGTAGAATTTCACGCTGCCATCGATTTTGCCGGAGCGGGTGGCTTCGGCGACGGCTTTGTCGAGGGGCAGGTAGACCGCCGTGTCACGGGCCTGGCTGACCGCTGGCAGGGCGCAGAGCAGCAGGGTGGCGACAGCGAGTTTTTTGCAGTGCATGGAGGTCTCCTTGACCTGGATTAATTCGGTTGCGGCCAGCGGCGGAAAATCAACGAGGTGTTGACGCCACCGAAAGCGAAATTGTTGTTCATCACGTAGTCGTGGTGCATCTGGCGGAATTCACCGCGCAGGTAATCGAGCTTGCCGCAGTGCGGATCGACCTCGTCGAGGTTGAACGTGTGCACGTACTGGTCGCGATTCATCATCTCGATGCTGAACCACGATTCCAGCGCACCGCAGGCGCCGAGCGTGTGGCCGAGGAAGCTCTTCTGCGAGCTGATCGGCATGCGTTCGCCGAACAGGCTGCTGGTCGCCAGGGTTTCGGCAATGTCGCCTTGTTCTGTGGCGGTGCCGTGGCCGTTGACGTAGCCGATGGCGTCCGGCGTCAACCCGGCGTCTTCCAGCGCCAGTTCCATGGCGCGGCGCATGGTCACTTGCTCGGGGCGGGTGGTGTGCTGGCCGTCGGCGTTGCTGCCGAAACCGACGATTTCGGCGTGGATGTGCGCACCGCGCGCGAGGGCGTGTTCCAGTTCCTCAAGCACCAGCATGCCGCCGCCTTCACCAATCACCAGACCGTCGCGACCCTTGTCATACGGACGCGGGCTGGTCTGCGGTGCATCGTTTTTCAGGCTGGTGGCGTAGAGAGCGTCGAAGACCATGGCTTCGGTCGGACAAAGTTCTTCTGCGCCGCCGGCGAGCATCAATGGCAGGCGCCCGAACTTGATCGCCTCGTAGGCGTAACCGATGCCCTGGCTGCCGCTGGTGCAGGCGCTGGACGTCGGGATCAAGCGCCCGGTGAGGCCGAAGAAGATGCTGATATTGGCGGCGGTGGTGTGCGGCATCATCCGTACGTAGGAGTTGGCGTTGAGGCCTTCAGCTACCGAGTTGAGCAGCATGTTGCCGAACGCTTTGATCTCGTCGGTGCTGCCGGTGGACGAGCCGCAGGCCACGCCCATGCGCCCATCCTTGATCGATTCATCGCCGAGCAAACCAGCGTCGGCCAAGGCTTTTTCTGCTGCGCCGACCGCTAGTCGTGAGACCCGACCCATGCTGCGCAGTTGCTTGCGCGTCCAGTGCGGCGGCACGACGAAATCATCGATAGGCCCGGCCAGACGCGTATTGAGTTCGCTGAAGCGATCCCACTCATCCATCCGTCGGATGCCGCTACGGTTGGCCGCGAAGTTGCCGGCGATGGTCTGCCAGTCACTGCCCAGCGAGGTGATGCCGGCCATGCCGGTGACGACGACGCGCTTCATCAGCACAAGCCTCCGTTGACCGCCAGAACCTGGCGGGTGATGTACGAGGCTTCCGCCGACATCAGGAAATTCACCGCACTGGCCACCTCTTCAGGCGTGCCCATGCGTTGCGCGGGGATCATTTTCATCAATTCTTCCACCGGCACGTTTTCGTCGAGCATCGCTGTGTCGATCAGGCCCGGCGCGACGCAGTTCACGGTGATTTTGCGCTTGCCCAGCTCGATCGCCAATGCTTTCGCAGCGCCGATCACCCCGGCTTTCGAGGCGCTGTAGTTGACTTGGCCACGGTTGCCGATCAGCCCCGACACCGAGGTGATGCAGACAATGCGACCGGCGGCGCGACGACGGATCATCGGCATCATCACCGGGTGCAGGACGTTGTAGAAGCCGTCGAGGTTGGTGCGCAGCACCACGTCCCAATCGTCGTCGCTCAGCGCGGGAAACGCGCCGTCGCGGGTCAGCCCGGCGTTCAACACCACGCCGTAATAGGCGCCATGGGTTTCGACGTCGGCTTCCAGAATGGCTTTGCAGGATTCGCGCTCGGCAACGTCGAATTGCACAATTCGCGCCTTGCGGCCCAGCGCTTCGATTTCTACCTGAACGGCTTGCGCTTCAGCCATGCCGCTGCGGCAATGCAAGACGATATCGTGCCCGGCCTGGGCCAGACGCAAGGCAATGGCGCGGCCGATGCCACGGCTGGAGCCGGTGACCAATACGGACTCAGTCATCGTTCGACTCCTTTTTTTGCACAAGATAATCAGCCGCCTGAGGCGGCCGGAACACATTCAGCCGGGCACTCGCTTCGATGCCGGGCCCATGGATATGGCACTCGAAAACGCCCATGCCGTTGTCGTCTTCCAGCGAGCGGATGCCATGAATGGTCAATTCGCTGCCGATGGGAAACGCCTCGACATTGCACTCGAACTTGCGCGTGCCGAGCAGAAAGCCCAACTCCGCCGGATTGCCTTTCTGGCGCGCATGGCAACCGGCAAACGCGGCGACGCTTTGCGCCATCAATTCGATGCCGACCCACGCCGGCAGGCTGCCGTCGGGCAGGCTGAACAGGCCGTCAGGTTTGACCGTGAGCGTGGTGTAGATCTGTTCATCGTCGAAGCTTGTGATCCCTTCGATCAGAATCATGTCGCCCGCATGGGGCAGCAGCTCGGCGAGCGGCCAGTCAGTCATGGGGCGTCTCCGATAATCAGGCTGACGTTATTGCCGCCGAAGGCAAACGAATTGCTCATCAGATAGCGAGGTGCAATGGACGTCAGGCGTTCGTGGCGGGTCACCCACTTCAGGGGTGGCAGCGTCGGGTCGGGCTGGCCGTCCCAGACGTGCGGCGGCAAGGCATGAGCGGGATTATCGGCGCTGAGGCTCAGCCAGCAGAACGCCGCTTCCAGCGCGCCGGCAGCGCCGAGGGTGTGGCCGGTCATCGGTTTGGTCGACGAACACGCCACGCCTTCGGGGAACAACGCCGCGACCGCCAGACTTTCCATGGCGTCGTTGTGTTGGGTGGCGGTGCCGTGCAAGTTCAGATAGTCGATTTGCGCGGCCTGCAGATGGGCACGGCCCAAGGCTTTGTGCATCGCTTGCAGGGCGCCGCGACCGCTCGGTTCAGGGGCAGAAATATGGTGCGCGTCGGAGCTGGCACCCGCGCCGAGCAGGGCGATGGCCGGGCCGTCGCCTTGCTCTTTGCTCATCAGGAACAACACCGCTGCCTCGCCGATATTGATGCCGTTGCGATTGGCCGAAAACGGATTGCAGCGCTCGTCCGACACCGCTTCGAGCGACGAAAAACCGTTGAGGGTCAGCTTGCACAAACTGTCGACGCCGCCGCACAGCACCGCGTCGCACAAGCCCAGATCGAGCAGGCGCTGAGCACTCATCAGGGCGCGGGCGCTGGAGGTGCAAGCGGTGGAGATCACGTAGGCCGGGCCGCTCAGTTGCAGCCAGTCGGCGAGGAAATTCGCCGGTGCGCCAAGTTCCTGCTGACGGTAATCGTATTCAGCCGGGAACTGCTGCTCGCGAATGTAGTGCGCCAAGCCACGGCTGGCCTCGTCGATGCCCGAGGTGCTGGTGCCGAGCACTACACCGATGCGCTCCCGACCATACGTGTGGATCGCCTGATCGATGTCATCGCCAATCTGCAGGGCCGCTTCGAGCAATAACTGATTGTTGCGGCTGCTTTGATCCGCGAGTGCCGGCGGGATTGGCGCCAGTTCACCCTGGACGCTGGCCACAGGCAACTCACGCTCGGCCACCCAGCCCGACTCGCGGCGCATGCCCGAGCAGTCACCGGCAAACAGATTGCGCGCGACTTCTGACTTGTTGCGGCCCAAGGAGCAAATGACCCCGAGGGCATTCAGGTAAGCGGTCATGGCGTCGATTCACCGAGGGGGGAAACGCGATAGTGCGGGCCTTGAGGCAGGTTCAATTCGAAGCTCAACGGTTGTGCATAACGGATGTCCCAACGCGCTTGCAGGGAGCGTTGCCCGGCCTGTTGTTGCGCGTTTGGATAGTTGCGCAACAGTTCGCCGGACGGGGTCAGGGCGAACAACAGCGCGGCAAACAGTTCGCGCGCTTCCGGGTTCGGCGGCAACAGGCCATCGGCCTGCCAATGCCCATCGATCAGTTGCTGACGCGCCTGGGGAATGCCCAGCGGATCCATCATCGACCAGCGAATGCCCGGGCCTTCGCGCTGGATCACCAGCAGCCAGTCCTGGCGCTGCTCGGCTTGCAGGCGTTCGATGTGCAGTTGCAGGGGCAGGGGCAATGTTGGATTGCCCGCTGGCAGCGGCGGCTGGCTGGCGCAGGCACTTAACAGAAGCACCATGCCAAGCACAAAAAATCGCCACACCGCGGACCCTGTGGGAGCGAGCCTGCTCGCGAAGACGCCGGCACCTTCAACAAATAGGCTGGCTCGCCCATCGCTTTCGCGAGCAGGCTCGCTCCCACACGTTATGTGTCGCATTAACGATCACCTTCAAGCGGCTTGCGCGCGACAACATTCACCAACGTCTCTTCACGCTGCCCAAACGGCTTGGGTTTGAGCAACCCAAAGCGCTCCAGCAAACCAAAATCCGCCGACCGGCTCCACCACAGATACGGGTAGGAAACGTTCTGCTCGCTAAACTCGAAACCCTGCCCGCGAATCATCTCAAGATACTGCGCCGCACTCTTCTGCACATGCATCGGATGACGAAACAACCAGCGAATCACCCAGGTATCAATGTAAGCCTCGGTGGATTCAGCGAACAGCAGATAGCCACCCGGTTTGAGCACGCGATAGAACTCGGCGAGGGCTTTTTCCTGCTCGACCAGATGATGAAAAGTCTGATGGCAGAACAGCAGATCGACACTGGCGTCCGGCACATTGAGCGTGGCGCAATCGCTGCCGACCAGCTCGACGTGCAGATTCAGCCGCGCCGCTTCTTCAGCACTCAGCTCAAGGCTATGCGGATCGGCATCAACGCCGATCAAACGCTGCGGCGCAAAGGTCTGGCGCAGGTGGGCGAACGACTTGCCCTGGCCGCAACCGGCATCGAGCAACACCGGGTTTTGCGGCAGCGACTCACCGAACAACCCGCGCAAATCGTTGATCGCCACCCGCAACACATGGTGCTGCCAGGTGTGGCTGCGCAGGAACCAGAAACCGAAGCGGGTCTCCTCGACGTAGTTGTCGCTCAAGTAATTCATGTGGCGTCCTTTGCACAGAGTTCGGAAATCATGTTCAAACGGCGCCGCGCTTCGCTGACGAACGGATTGCGCTCATCCCAGGCATAACCGGCAAGGATCGAGCAGATCATCCGCCGGATATCCGCCTGGCTGTCCTCGTAGAAAATCACGTCCTGGAAAGTGCCGGCGTACCAGCCCTCGACGTAGCAGCGGAAGGTGTCGACACCACGCTTGAGCGGCTCGGCAAACTCGGTTTGCCAATCGACCGATTCACCCTGCAACTGTCGGTGCAGCACGGCAGCGGCCATGCTCGCCGAGCGCATGGCGATGGTCACGCCCGAAGAGAACACCGGATCGAGAAATTCTGCCGCGTTGCCAAGCAGCGCGAAGCCCGGCCCGTGCAGGGTTTTCACGTTGGCCGCGTAGCCACCGAGGGTGCGCGCCGGGGTGTCCCAGACGGCGTTGTTCAGCACGCCGGCGAGGCTTGGGGTTTCGGCAATGAAGCTGCGCAGGCAGGCGTCGAGGTCAGCATCGCGACCGGCAAAATGTTTGGCGGCCGCGACCACGCCCACCGAGCAACGGCCGTTGCTGAACGGGATCGTCCAGAACCAGACATCGCGATGTTCCGGATGGGTGGTGACGAGGATTTTTTCGCGGTCGAACGCCGGGTTGTCGATGTGATCTTCGACGTGGGTGAACACCGCTTGGCGCACCGGGAAATTCGACGGTGCCTCCAGATCCAGCAGCCGCGACAGCACGCGACCGTAACCGCTGGCATCCAACACGAAATCCGCTTCGACGCGGTATTCGCTACCGTCCTCGCGGCGCACGTCGAGCTGCGGTCTTGTCCGGTCGAAATCAACGCTGACGATGGCATCGCCGTAGCGAATTTCAACGCCTTGCAGCGTCGCCTGATCAGCCAGCAGTTTGTCGAAATCGGCGCGTTGCACCTGGAACGTGGTCGGCTTGCCGTCGGTAAAGGTGTCGCTGAAATCGAACGCGCTGTAGCACTCGCCCCAAGCGAATGCAGCACCGGTCTTGCGCTGGAAACCAGCGGCGTTGACGGCGTCGAGCATGCCGGCTTCTTCGACAAAATCCAGGCAGTGGCTGAGCAGGCTTTCACCGATGGAAAAGCGCGGAAAGTGCTGGCGCTCGATCACCAGCACATCGTGGCCGTTACGCTTGAGCAACGCAGCGGCGATTGCGCCGGACGGACCGGCACCGATGACCACGACCTGACGGGATTCCATTTCAACGATTGGCACGCGAGCTCCGGGGTAAAGGATGTTGCAGATTCAAAGGTGCGCGATGCAGGCCGATCAGGGCCGGTAGCAGCGTCGCGATCAGGCCCATCAGCATCAGCGCGAAATACAGCGCCGGGGTGATGAGCTGTTGTTGCAGCAGCAAATTGAGAAAAACGATTTCGCTCAGGCCACGGATGTTCAGCAGCACGCTCTCGCGCCAGCGGCTGGCGCCTTCGAACGAGGCGCCGGCCCAGGCGAGGCCGAGCCAGTTGCCGAGCAGTTTACTGGCAATCGGCAACAGCAGCAGCGCCGCCCATTGTGCCGGGCCGAGGCTGGCGAGGGCGCTGTGCACATCGATCTGCACGATGCCGAAAGTCAGAATCAGCGGAATGGCGATCCACGTCTGCAAACGGCTCATCCAGCGCGCGGGCAACGGCAACACGAGCGGTACTTTCAGCGCGGCCATGCACAGCAGATAGCCAATGCCGAAGATCAGCGCGTTGAGTTTGTAATGCTCGGCCATCACCAAAAGCGCAAAGAAGCTGAGGCTGTAAGTCAGCGGCCGGCGCACACGGAACACGTACAGCGCCAGGGGTACACAAGCGAGCACCAGCGGCAGCAGCAGGCTGCTCAGATGCAGGCTGCCTTGGGCGAGGCCGAACAGCGTCCAGCACGTCAGATCGATGAGGATCGCGGTTTGCACCAGACGCCGAGTGGCGGCGGGCGGGTAATCGATGTGGCGCAGATACAGATACAGCACCGGAATCGCGGTAATTGCGAACACCAGGCCGATCGCCAGCGAGTTGAGCCACGGTTGTGCCGGCAGCAGCCAGCCGGCCGCCGCCAGACCGCAGACGAAGGGCACAAGGAAACTCGGCACGGCGATTTTCAGGCTTTGTCGATCCAGCTTCAGATCGATCACATCGCTGAGAATGTGCCCGAGCAGCAGGGCAAAACTCAGGCTGTAGAGGTTTTTCAGCCAGTCTGGAGCGATCAGTTGGGCCCCGCTGAGCTGCCAGCCCGGTTCGATCCAGAAGTACATCACCAGCGGCAAACCGAAGCTTGCCAGCAGCAACTGGCTGACGATCGGAATCAGACCGAAATGCCGGCCCACGCGGGTTGCCACGGCAAACAGCGCCATGGCCAGCAGCCAAAAGCCTGCGACCATCATGCTATGGGCTCCGCGACTGCGGGGGCATGTTCGTGGCGCCCGGCCCACGGTGCGAGCATGAAGCTGAACGCCAGACCGAGGCTCACCGACAAACCGAAGTTGCTCACCGCCGGTGTGCTGGAAACCGCGAGCAAACCAAACGATAACCACGTGGTCACGGCGGCCAGCAAGGTGCCGAGGAGACTTACCGCTGCGCCGCCCACTTGCTCGCGCATGAGAATCGCGTAATCAACGCTGATCGCCGTCACCAACAGCAGTCCGAACAGGCTGAACAGCGTCAGCGGCTGACCGAGCCAACCGAGGCTGGCGAGGCTGCACAGTGCGGCGAGCAACGGCAGGGCAACTATGCGCAGCGCACCGCCGAAGCCGAACGGCAGGATCAGCACCAGCACGATCAACACGCACGAGGCGAGCTTCAGTTCGGCAGCACTGATTTGCGTGGCGGCGAACACTTCATTCAACTCACCGAGACGATCGACCAGCATCACCCCCGGCAAGTCCAACGCCTGAATGCGCAACAGCGAAGGATTGTTCAAGCCTTGCAGACTGGTCATCGCCGCGACGCCGTCGTCGGTCGGGCCGAGCCAGAGCGTGCGGTAAGGCTCGCCGAGCGGACCGGCCAGTGCGGCGTCGATGTCTTCAGCGGGGAGCGCCTGCAATTGCTGTAGCTCGTTTTGCAGCGCCGTGACTGGCACCCCGAGATCGAGCAATGGCTGCCAGTATTGCGGCAGCTTGTTCAGGGCTTCGCGCACTTGCTGCTGTTGGCGCGGCGGGCTGACCAGTTGATCGAGGGCCAGATAGCCTTGCAGCTTGTCGAGATTGACCAGTTGTTCCAGGCGGTCGCTCAGCGCGGCCTGTCGTTCCAGCAATTGCTGTTGATTGGCGCCGCGCACGAGGAAGAATTGACTGGTCGGCTGGTAGCCGGTGATCCGTGCGACCGACTGCGCCTCATCGGTCAGCCGCTGCGGGGCGCCAACCCATTGGCGAATGTCGTTCTTGCTTTGCAGTTGCACCAGACCGCCCACGCAGAACGCGATCAGCAGCGCCAACAGCACTGGCGTGCGCACGCGTTCGAGGAGCTTTTCGCGCAGATTGATCAGGCGCTCGGCCAGATGCAGCGGCCATTGCGCCGGGCGCAGTTCGACGTTGCTCAGCAGCGCCGGCAGCAGGCAAACGGCGGACAGGTAAGCACCGAGCAAGCCGGCGGCGGAGAACACGGCAATTTGCGTCAGCGCCGGAAACGGCGTCCACGCCAGCGCCAGATAGCCGATGGCGCTGGTGATCAGGCTCAAGGTCAGTCCGGACAGCGTCAAGCGCAACGCCGGCCAACTGCGCCACGGCTTCAGGCTCCAGCTCTTCGACAGGTAGTGCAGCGGGTAATCCACCGCCACACCGATCAGGCTGGAGCCGAGTACCAGCGTCATCACATGCATGTGGCCGAACAGCGCCACGCACGCCACCGCGCCGAACAGCATGCCGACCAGCACCGGCACGAACGCCAGCAAAACGCGCCAGCGGCGAAACGCCAACAGCAGCAACAGCAGAATGCCGACGGTGGCACCGCCGCCGACCCAGGTCATCTCGCGAGTGGCTTGTTGCTGACCGTTGGCCGCGTACAGCAAACCGCTGGCAGCCAGCAGCTGCACGTCGGCTTTCTCCGCTTGTTCACGGCTGTGCTCGAGCAGGTCTGCCACTTGCAACGGCAGATTCATGTCGAAGGCATTGCCGGTCGTGCGCGCACGCAGCATCACCCAACTCTTGCCGTCGGCATCGGCGACCAAGGCACCGCTGCCGATGTCCAGTTGCACCGCGCCGTGTTTCGGCTGACTGTTCTGAATACGTCCGGTCAGGCCCAGCCAGTCATCCTGGCTCGATACCAGACTGAAACCGGTGAAGGGGTCGAACAGCGCCTGCACGCGCTGCTGAATGAACACGTCGGGGTGTTCGCTGAGCAGTTGCCGATCGTCCGCAGAGAGCATCGCCAAACGCCCTTGCAGCAGTTGCGTGCGCAGGGCGGGTAGGTCTGCTTGCAGATTCCACTGCACTTTTTCGAACAGGCCGCTGGCCTGCCATTGCTCGCCCAGCGTCTGCGCCATGGCCACCGCTTGCTGGCGATCAGCGTGGCCGACCAATACCAGCATTTCGCGGTTGAGCGGCTCTTGCATGCGCTGTTCGGCGCGCAGTTCGAGCGCATCGGGATTGGTGCCGGGCACCAGCTCCATCAGGTTCGCCGACAGCGGCGCACCGTCGCGCCACTGCCACCCGGCCAGCGCGACGACAGCCAGCAGCAGGATCAGAAACAGCCAGGGCAGCCTGCGTTCACTCGGCAAAGTCATGTTGCTCCGCGTCGCTCAACGGTTGATTGGCAGTGCTGTCCTGCATGCGCAGCACGGTGCTGTCGCCTTGGGTTTCCAACAGTTCGATGGTCTGCACCAGCGCGCCGCCGTCGATGTTGATCTGGTTGAACACTTGCTTGAGCAACAGCGAACGCGGGGTCAGCGTGAGTTTCCATTGCTGTGCGTCGCCGCTCAAGGCCAGTTCGAAATCCCGTTGCAGGCCGCTGCTGTCACCTTGCAGCACGGCGAGAAACAAGCGGTTCTGCTCGGCGCCCGCGCTCTTGTTCGGCAGCAATTGCCAGCCGTTGTCGTCGCGGCGGGCGATGCCTTTGGCGGTGATCCGGTAATCCTGCTTCAGCGGGGTTTTCAGCAACCAGAGCAGGCCATGATTTTTTGCGAGGACGAAACTGCCCTTGCTGATCAACGGTTGCGGCAGGGCGCGCAGGTGTTTTTCCTGGATGAACTGGCCGTGGATTACGTCCGGTTTCGCCAGTTGCTCGCTGAGTTGTTGCAGGTCAAAGGCGTTGGCCAGTGTCGACATTGCCAGCAGCGCCAGCGCGCTCAGGCTTTTCACAAAGATATTCATCGCAGCATCCTTTCCACGGCGTCGGTGAAGACTTTCGGTGAGGCGAGCTGCATCTCGCGGCTGCTCACTTCGACGGCGACCTGCACCGAGCTGGCGCGGGTCAGGCGTTCGCCGCTGTGCAGATCGGTGATCAGATAGTTGATCTTCAGACGGTTTTCCCACTCGACCAGACTGGCGCGCACATTCAGGCGCTGCCCAAACACCGCGCCGCGCACGTAGCGCAGTTGCAGGTCGATGATCGGCCAGGCGAACCCGGACTCGACCATGTGCGTGTAGTTGTGGCCTATCTTGTCCAGCAGCGCACAGCGCGCGACTTCGAGGTATTTGACGTAATGGCCGTGCCAGACCACGTGCATGGTGTCGACGTCAAAAAACGGCACGAGGATTTCGGTGTCGGCGTGCAGTACTCCGGCGCTACGCATGCAGCCTCCAGTGTTGCGCGGCGATGCGTTGCAGGCACAGGCGCAGTTCGCCTTCCAGTGCGCGGTCTTCAATGACCGGCGGGAAGTCTTTGGCCAGCTCTGCGTGCATGGCTGCCAGCGATGGTGGCAGCGGACGGGCGTCTTCGACCTGCGCGCGCAGCCATACACCTTGATTGGCGGCGAGCAGGGTCGCGGCGGCGACCTGTTCGGTCAGCTCCAGCACACGAATCGCATCGCGGGCGGCGATGGTGCCCATGCTCACTTTGTCCTGGTTGTGGCACTCGGTGGAGCGCGAGAACACGCTGGCTGGCATGGTGTTTTTCAGCGCTTCGGCGGTCCACGCGCTGGTGCCGATCTGCACGGCTTTGAAACCGTGGTTGATCATCGCGCGATCCGCCGGAGCGCCCGACAGATTGCTCGGCAGACCGTGGTTGTAGCGCTCGTCGACCAGCAAAGCGAGCTGGCGATCCAACAAGTCGGCGACGTTCGCCACGAGGTTTTTCAGGCTGTCCATGGCGAACGCAATGTGCCCGCCGTAGAAGTGCCCGCCGTGCAGCACGCGCTCGGCTTCGGCGTCGATGATCGGGTTGTCGTTGGCGCTGTTCAATTCGGTTTCGATGAACGACCGCAGCCAGTTCAGGCTGTCGGCCAATACGCCGAGCACGTGCGGGGCGCAGCGCAGCGAGTAGCGATCCTGCAAACGATGCAGCGGCGCAGTCGGTGCGTCGATCGCCAGATCTTTGCGCAGCCACGCGGCGACCTGCATTTGCCCCGGGTGCGGTTTGGCGGCGAACAGGCGTTCGTCGAAGTGCTCCGGATTGCCTTGCAGCGCGACCACGTTGAGCGCGGTGATGCGCGTGGCCAGTTGCAGCAGATAATCGGCGCGGGCGAAGGCCAGGCAGGCGAGGCCCGTCATCACGGCGGTGCCGTTCATCAGCGCCAGCGCTTCTTTCGGGCGCAGCACCAAAGGTATCCAGCCGAGTTCGCGATGCACGTCGGCAGCCTGACGGCGCTCGCCACGGAACATCACTTCACGTTCGCCAGAGAGGGTCGCGGCAACGTATGACAGCGGCGTCAGATCACCGCTGGCGCCGACCGAACCTTCTTCCGGAATAAGCGGCAGGATGTCGTATTCGAGGAACGCGTGCAGGCGCTCCAGCAGCTCGACGCGCACGCCGGAGACGCCGTGGCACAGCGACTGCAAACGCGCCGCCAGCACCGCACGGGTGGCTTGCGCGTCGAGCAGTTTACCCAGCCCGCAACCGTGAAAGGTGTAGAGGTGACGCGGCAACGCTTCGACGTGATGCAGCGGCACCGCGACTACACAGGAGTCGCCGTAACCGGTGGTCACGCCGTAGATCACGCCTTCCTTGTCCAGCAACGAATCGAGGAATCGCGCGCCCTTGGCAATGCGCTCGCGATAGTCGGCGTCACTCTGCAACTGCACGGGCGCCTGACGGTTGGCCAGGGCCAGCACGTCTTCGATGCGCAAAGGGCGTTCGCCGAAGGTTACCGGCTCATGGGTTGGCGTCGTCATCGGTCTTCCAGAAAGGGTAAAAGTTGAACCATTGTTGCGGCGCTTCGAGGCAATAGTGACTCAGGCGCTGCGCATAGCGGGTGGCCCACTGATGAATGACCTGCTCGCGCTCGCTGCGCTTCCACACCACGGCGTCGGCGAAGGGTTCGAGGGTCAGGCGATAGTGGCCGTCCGGTTGCTTGAGGCACATCAGCAAGTTGACCGGGCATTTGAGTAGACCGGCCAGCAGCCATGGGCCTTGCGGGAAGGGCGCCGGGTGGCCGAGAAAGTCCACGGTAACGCTGCGCCCACCGTGCAGCGGCACGCGGTCGCCGGCAATCGCCAGCCACTCGCCGCGCTCCAGGCGTTCGTGCAGTTGCAGCATGATCACCGGGTCGAGCTCGCTGACCTGAATCAGGCGCAAATTGGTTGCCCCTGCCTCACCGAGCAGACGATTGAATTGCTCGGCGTGCTTGGTGTGCACCAGCACGTTCATGGTGACCTTTTCACCGATCTCCGCCAGTGCGCGGCAGACTTCGAGGTTGCCCAGGTGCGCGCCGACCAGCAGTTGCCCGCGACTGCCGCGCAACTGATTGCGCAGCAGCGCCGGGTCGATGATTTCGATCTGTTCGATGCGCAGCTTGCCGTTCCACACATCGAGCTTGTCGAGCAGCGAATCGGCGAAGGCCATGAACTGGCCGAACACGCGCCAGTGGCTTGGACGCAAATCCTCGCGCTGGTTCCATTCGGCCAGGCGTTGCTGGTATTGCCAGGTACTGCGTCGCGCGGTGCGACCGAACAGGAAAAAGTACAACACGATGCCGTACAGCAACGGGCTGAGCAGGCGTCGGCCGAGGACTTTGGCGGCGAACGCGGTGAATTTCATCAGCAGGAAACTGCCGCGTTCTTCGCGGTCGGCCCAGTGCTTCTTGTCGGCTTCGTCAGTCATGCGCGCCACCGTCGCCAGAGGATCAGTGGAAAGCGCAGCAACATGCCGAAGAACAGGCGAGTGTGCATGCTCGAAATCAGCGCGTTGTCATGGAACAGGCGAAAGTGCGACACACCGTCCAACGGGTAGTGCACGCTGGTTTGCAACCAGCGCATCGGCTGATTGCGCCACGACAGGCGCACCAGAATGTCGGAGTCGAAATCCATGCGCTTGCCGATTTTGGCCGAGTCGATCAGTGCCAGCGTCGGAGCCAGCGGATAAACGCGGAAACCGCACATCGAATCGCGGATCTGCAGCGACAGCGTGTTGATCCACACCATCACATGGGTCAGGTAGCGCGCGTACAAGCGGCCCTTGGGCACGCTGTCATCGAACAGCGGATAACCGCAAATCATCGCCTCGGGATGGGCGCGGGATTCTTCAACAAAACGCGCGACGTCGTGCAAATCGTGCTGGCCGTCGGCATCGACCTGCAAGGCATGGCTGAACCCCAGTCGTGACGCCTCACGCAGACCGGTCATCACCGCGCCGCCCTTGCCCTGATTGGCGGTGAGGCGCACCAGATGCACATCTTCACGTTCGGCCAAGGTGTCGAGCACTTTGGCGCAGGATTGGCTGCTGGCGTCGTCCACCAGAATGCACGGCAGACGTTGCGCCAGCAGGGCGTCGACCACGGTGGTGATTGCGGTTTCGTGGTTGTAAACCGGAATCACGGCGCAAGGGTTATGCATGAGCGGCTCCCAGCAGAATGCGCCCACTGGAGCAGGTCGCCGTGTCATTGCGATAAGCGAAATACAGTTTGCTGCGCTCGGGATCAAAGCGCAGGTGCAGCTGGATTTCATCGCCGGGACGCACCAGTTGCTGGAATTTCAGCACTTCCATGCCGGCGAACGGGCCGGTCAGATTCAGCAGTTGGCGACCGAGGTTCAGCGCCCACTCCACCTGCACGACGCCCGGCAGAACCGGAGCCTTGGGGAAGTGCCCGCTGAAATAGACCAGATCCGGCGGCACGCTCAGTTGCAGGCTCCATTCACCGTCCGTCTCCACCTGTTCCAGCACTTCAGGCGCTTTCGGCCGTGGGGCAAGCAGCAGCGCTTCGACGTCGGCCTGAGGCAGTTTGCCCTGGCTGTTCAGCGGCAATTGCCGCAGCAGACGCCAGCGCCGTGGCAAGGCCAAGGCTTCGCAATGCTGGCTCAGATGTTTGCGCAGGCTTTCCGTCAGGCTGCGCCGGCCGTGTTCACGCAAGGCAAACAGCCCAGACGCGCTGAGCACCAGCAGAGCGCCAAGGGACGCACGGTTTTCCTGCACCACGCCCAGACGCGCTTCAGCGACCCAGTCGTGAGCGACCAAGGCTTGTTCGAGCATGGGCAGGGAGATGCGTTTCTCTTCGAGTTTGACGATCCGGTCCAGGCGCCCGAGCAGTTCGAAGCGACCGTCGCCCTCGATGCGCGCGGCATCGGCGGTGTGTTCGATATGGCCGGCGGGCAGGTAAGGCGAGGCAACCAACAGTGCACCGTCGTTGTCCTGACTCAGCTCGACCCCGGCAAACGGTTGCCACAGCGGTTGGCCCTGGCGCCAGGCGATACCGCCGGTTTCCGAGCTGCCAAGGATCTCGGTCGGCCACTGCTGCAGGCGTTGCTGCAGGCTTTTCGCGGCGTCGGCCGGCAGCGCGCCACCGGAGGAAAACACTCGGCGCACCGCACTCAGAGCCGGCCAGTCGAGGTTGTCGCCCATGCGCTTGAGCAGCGCCGGGCTGGCCACCCAGGCGAAGGCCGGATATTCGCGGCTGGCGCGCTGCAAATCTTCCGGAAAGGCCAGTTGCGCCCGCACGAACGAACGCCCGGCGCAGAGCGGCCACAGCACGCGGAACAGCAGGCCGTAGATGTGCTGGGTGGCGACGCTGCCGATGATGCAGGCTGCACCGAGATCCGCGCCCCACAGTTGCTCCAGCGCCTCGACCTCGTTGGCCATTTGCCGCAGGGTCTTGTCGATACGCTTGGGTTCTCCGCTGGAGCCGGAAGTACACAGGCTCAGGCGGCATTGATCGAGGTCCAGTTCGGCGGCGGGCAATGCTGGCTGATAAAGGTCAATCAGATGCGCGTCATCGGCGTGATCGGTCAGCCACAGATCGACGTCAGCCGACCAGCGCTGGCGCGTCTGTGCCTGCAAATCGGCCGGCAGCAGCACGCTGACGCCCGCGCGCCAGGCACCGAGCAGGGCGATGGCGAGATCAGCGGCATCTTCCAGATGCACGGCCAAGCGTTTCACACCCTTCGCCTGCAGGCCGGCGGCAACGCTCAGGGCCTGCTCGCACAATTGCGCGTGATCGAGTGCCGGTGCGTGGCTGATCGCCCGCGCCGGCAGCGCCTTGAGCAATAGCTGCTCAAGTTTTATCCAATTCATGTACGGCCTCTTACCCGTTGTCGTATCAGCCATTCAATGGCAAACATCAGGCCGATCAATCCATAGGAGATCAGGCCGGTGTACAACATCCACCAATTCAGCGGCGCCCACAGGGTCAGGAGGGCGGCGCACAAACCGTTGCAGAAGAAAAACACGCTCCAGGCCACAGTGACCTTGCGTGTGTAACGAATCGCGACGTCCGGCAGCTCTGGCTCACGCAAGCGCGCCATGCGCTCGACCATCGGCGGGCCGTATTTCAAGCTCAGGCTGAACAGCACCAGCATGAAGCCGCTGATCAGCACCGGGTACCAGCGCAGCAACAGCGGGCTGTCGAACAGCGCCAGCAACAGGCAGAACACGATTGCCACACAGGCCATCCACAGGCTGCCGGGCTTGCGTTCGCCAGTCAGTGCCCGCGCCAGCCACAAGCTGCCGAGCAACAGGCCGAACTGCCACGGCGCAAAATGCTCCATGCCGAAATACACCGCAAAGGGGTACAACAGACCGGCCAGCAGCAGGCCGAGGCCGATCAATCGGCTCATGCGGCCGGTTGAACCAGACGGTAGACCGCCTCGACCACGTCACCGACCGTGCGCACTGATTTGAACTCTTCAGCGGCGATCTTCTTGCCGGTCTGACGCTTGATGTGATCGATCAGGTCGACCGCATCGATGCTGTCGATTTCCAGGTCCTGATACAGATTGGAATCCAGGCTCACACGGGCCGGATCCAGTTCGAACAGCTCGACCAGGGCAGCGCGCAGGGTGTTGAAAATATCGTCACGAGTTTGCATGGTCCGGTCTCAAGCTGCCTGTTTTGCCGTGACGAACGCCGCAAGGCTCGCCACGTTGGTGAAATGGTTGCGGGTGTCTTTGGCGTCGGCGTCGATTTTGATGCCGTACTTTTTCTGGATCGCCAGACCCAGTTCCAGCGCGTCGACGGAATCCAGGCCCAGGCCTTCGCCGAACAGCGTTTGTTCATCGCCGATGTCGTCGACGCTGATGTCTTCGAGGCCGAGGGCGTCGATGATCAGCAGTTTGATATCACGATTCAGATCGCTCATCTTCGGCGAGCTCCTTAATAAAGTAAGAGTGCAAATAATCGTTGAGCTTGCGCGAAGCCTGCGGTGCAGGCCCCTGCGCGGCAAAGGCTTGTGGGTCTATATCGGCCCCGACGCGAAAACTGAAGTGCACGCGGCGGCTGGGGATGCGATACCACGGCTCGGCTTTGGTCAGCGTGGTCGGGCTGACCTTGATCACCACCGGGGTGAGGATTTTCGCACCGCGCAGGGCAATCGCCGCCGCCCCCCGATGAAAGGCCGGCGCCTGACCCGGCTGGGTGCGCGTGCCTTCGGGGAAAATGATCAGGGTCTGGCCGTTTTGCAGCGACTCGGCGGCAGCATCGAGCATGTCCATGCTGCCGTCATTGCTGATGTATTCGGTGCTGCGCAGGGGGCCGCGAGTGAAGGGGTTTTCCCACAGGCTCTTCTTCACTACGCAATTGGCCTGGCGCACCAGGCCGATGAGAAACACCACGTCGATCAGCGACGGGTGGTTGGCGATGATCATCTGCCCAGGGCGACCGAGGCGTTCGGCGCCCTGAATGTCGTAGGTCAGCACCCCGGTACGGGCCATGAACCGCACGAAAAACCAGAACAGCCGACTGACGGTCTGCCGCGCGCGCTGGCGATGCTTGAGCGCATCACCGCCCAGACAGCCGAGTATCGGAAACACCACGAGACGCAGGCACAGCCCGCCGAGCCCGAACAGGGCGAAACTCGCCGCGGTGGCCAGCAGGCGCCAATAGTAGGCGTCGCGGTTTTTCCCGGTCACAGGCTGCGTTGCCAGGTCCATACACGATTTTTCCAGGCATGTTGGCAAAGGGGTTGCTGGCCGAGCAGGGTTCGCAGCAGATTGAGCGCGTGGGGCCAGTGCGGTTTTGACACTGCTTGCGAGGTGCTGTTCAGGGTCAGCCGCCAGTCGGTACCGGGGGTGAGCAGCAGGCCGACGGCGTAAGGAAACGGTACATCGTCGATCCATTTCGAGTAGGCGACGGGCGGCTGTTCTTCGGTGATCACCAGCAGCACGGCAGGGGCGCCTTCATTCAACAGGGCAGCCGCTTCGAGCATGCCGTGTTCGAGGCCGTCGCCCGCGGCGGCAAGGGCGGTCATTTCGCTGGTTTCGCCACGCATGATCGACCACAGGCCAATGATCGCGTTGTGTACTGAGAGGCTGAACTGGGTCGGCGACAGCGGCTGGTCGGTGGCCAGATCGCTGAGGATGTCGTAAGTGCGCGGGGTTTCACCGTGGCGCGAAACAAACACCAGCGGCAGATTCTCCCGTCCGTCTGCCAGTGGCCAGCCAACGCTGAATGCCATCCGCGCCAGTCGACTGAGGCGGCGGCGCTGCATGGCCGGCAAAAACGACACATCGGGCGCGGCATCACTGCTCTGGAGCACAACCGGCTGTCGGCTCCAGGCCTGCCAGGCGTCCACGCTGTCGAGCCCCGGGGCCCACGCGCGCCATTGGGCGATGTTGAAGTTGATCACGGACATTCATCCCGCCCCTGCGGGCTTTTGTTGACGCGTTGAATCACCAAAACCGCGACGGGCGTGGCGTGGCGCTTGGCGCCGAGTGGCGCGCATTATCCCGGTGAGACGGGTGTGTAGCAAATGTTGGTTACATTTTGTGCAACGAAATGTACTGCTTGGTTTGCGGTAAAACTGTCACTTGGCCATTATCCAGATTGTCAGCGGCGTGTCTGTCGGCCGTCTCGGCGATCAATGCAAGTTTCTACGCCGGGCATGCGGGGATATTTGCACCGGACTCTGTAGTCCGTGTCCGTGAAGGTGGCAAAGCGAGGCTGCGCGCATCTACACTCGGTCATTCTTTGATACACGGAGGTTTGGTCATGCGGCGCGTGGTGTTCAATCAGAAAGGTGGCGTAGGCAAATCCAGCATTGCCTGCAATCTGGCGGCGGTCAGCGCCAGCGAGGGGTATCGCACGCTGTTGGTCGACCTCGATGCTCAGGCCAACTCCACTCAATATCTGACCGGGCTCACCGGCGACGACATTCCGATGGGCATCGCCGAATTCTTCAAGCAAACCCTGTCTTCCGGGCCGTTCTCGAAGAAGAATCAGGCCGACATCTATGAAACCCCGTTCGACAACCTGCACATCATCACCGCGACAGCCGAACTGGCCGACCTGCAGCCCAAGCTTGAGGCCAAGCACAAGATCAACAAGCTGCGTAAGTTGCTGGATGAGTTGTCCGAAGATTACGACCGGATCTACCTTGATACCCCGCCGGCACTGAATTTTTATGCGGTATCAGCGCTGATTGCCGCTGATCGCGTATTGATTCCCTTCGATTGCGACAGTTTTTCCCGTCAGGCCTTGTACGGGCTTATCGCGGAAATCGAAGAGCTGAAGGACGACCACAACGAAGGTCTGGAAGTTGAAGGCATCGTGGTCAACCAGTTCCAGGCCCGGGCCAGCCTGCCGCAGCAGATTCTTGATGAATTGATTGCCGAGGGTTTGCCGGTATTGCCGGTGTATCTGTCCAGTTCGGTGCGCATGCGGGAGTCGCACCAGGCCAGCATGCCGCTGATTCACCTCGATCCACGGCACAAGCTCACCCAGCAGTTCGTCGAGCTGCACGACCTGCTCGAAGGTCACTGATTTCCTGAGCCACCGAAATCCCCTGTGGGAGCGAGCCTGCTCGCGAATGCGTCAGTTCAGTCGACATTTTCGTTGACCGATCTACCGCTTTCGCGAGCAGGCTCGCTCCCACTTTCGATCTGTGTTGGGTTAGATGCCTTGGCTGCGCAACCAAGCCATCAACTGCGGCAACGGAAACGCACCACTTTGCCGCGCCACCTCTTTGCCGTTCTTGAACAGAATCAAACTCGGGATCGAGCGAATCCCCAACTGCGCCGACAACTGCTGATTCGCCTCGCTATCAAGCTTGGCCAGCCGGCACTTGCCCGCCAGTTGCGCTGCCGCCTGCTCGAATACCGGTGCAAACGACTTGCACGGCCCACACCACTCCGCCCAGACATCCACCAGCAACGGCAGATCGCCCTTGATCTGACTGGCGTAATCGCCTTGCTTGAGTTCGAAGGGTTTGCTTAGCAGCACCGGGGATTTACAACGACCGCATTTGGGCTGATCGGTGAGACGCTCCGACGGGATGCGGTTGAGGCCGTTGCAGGAGGGGCAGGGGATGAGGAGTGGTTCGGACATGATGGGCTCTCAGGCAGGACGTCTATGAGACTGATCTGGAGGCAAAGTCACGATTATCAAGGAATTGATCTGTAGGTCCTTACCTTCCTCAGTTGAGGAAAGGGCCTACGCACGTCTGCGCGGAGGCTGACTATCTGTATTTTATCTAATCGGTCATCTTGTGCAGAACTGAGCGAAATACGTTCCTATGACCGCCAAGACCGTTAAACGCCTTCCACTCTCGGAGCTTTTGAAGGGCTCTGAATATCTAAAAACCTTAAATGCCCGGACGAGTTGTTCGCTCACCGGGGACTCTGTTGGCTTTGAAAGTGTTTGCCTTGATTCCGGTGCGGACCAAGGTCCGGGTCGCTTTACTCGTTTTCTGCAGTTGCCAGAAAACGAAGACGACTACGATGCCTTGGTGTTGGCGGTCGACAAACTGCTGGAAATTACCGGTGATGACGAGTCTCATCCGTTGATGAGCTTGGTGGATATCATTGGTGACTGGATTGAAGAATGGGATCAAACGCATCACCCGGTCCCAAAACCTCCGGGTTTTGAAGTATTGGGATATCTGATGCGTGAGCATGGTTTGACCCAGAGCGACTTGCCTGGAGTGGGCACTCAGTCAGTCGTCTCTGAGATCCTGAGCGGCAAGCGGCAACTAAACCTGCGACAGGTTCGATGGTTGGCTGAGTACTTCAAGCTGCCTGTAGACGTATTTATCTAGCTTGCCTCACGAAGAACAACTGATCTCCAAATGCTTGCCCCACTCCGGAGGGCGCTCGGCAAAACCATCCATCCCCGGCTGTTCTTCAAACGGTTTGCTCAGCACCGCGTGCAGCCGGCGTACCTCTGAGTAATCCCCTTGCTCCGCCGCGTCGATAGCTTTTTGCGCCAAATAATTACGCAGGATGTACAGCGGGTTAACCGCGTGCATCCGCGCGCGGCGCTGTTCTTGATCAGGAACGCCATCGCGCGCAACCCGGGCGACGTAGCGTTCGCCCCAGGCGTCGAAGCCTTTGATGTCGACGAAGTCGTCACGCAACTGGCCGACAGCCTGCGGAGCTGATTCCTCGCCGAGTCGGCGGAAGAACAACGTGTAATCGACGCCGCTGTTCTGCATCAGTTGTAGCAGGTCCTCCAGCAGATTCTGGTCGTCGTCTTCCGCCGTTGTGAAGCCGAAGCGGCGGCGCATCAGGTCGAGGTAGTGGGCCTGAAACAGCGGCAGGTACAAGCCGAGGGTTTCGCGCAGGGCTTCGACGCTGATGAATGGCGTCAACGCCTGAGCCAGTGCGCTGAGGTTCCATTGGCCGACCGGCACCTGATTGCTGAACGAGTAGCGGCCCTGATCATCCGAGTGGTTGCAGATGAAGTTCGCATCGAAGTCATCGAGGAAGGCAAACGGGCCGAAGTCGAAGGTGATGCCGAGGATCGACATGTTGTCGGTGTTCATCACGCCGTGGCAGAAGCCGTATGCCTGCCATTTGGCGATCAGTTCGGCATTGCGCTCGACGATCTCGCGGAACATCGCCAAGTACGGTTCCGGCTGTTCCAGGCATTCGGGGAAGTGCATCGCCATAACGTGTTCGCCGAGTTGCTTTTGCTGCTCGGGACGCTTGGTGTAGTAGAAATATTCGAAGTGGCCGAAGCGGATGTGGCTCGGCGCCAGACGCAGCACCATGGCCGCGCGTTCCTGCTTTTCGCGCCAGACCGGCGTGTCGGAGCCGATCACGCAAGCTGCCCGTGAGGACGGAATGTTCAACGCGTAAAGTGCTTCAGAGGCGAGGAATTCGCGGATCGACGAACGCAGCACCGCGCGACCGTCGCCCATGCGCGAAAACGGCGTCTGCCCGGCGCCCTTGAGGTGCAAGTCCCAGTGCTCGCCGGCCGCATTGTAGACATCGCCGAGCAGTAGCCCGCGACCGTCACCCAGTTGCGGCGTGTAGCCCCCGAACTGATGCCCGGAATAGACCATCGCGCGCGGCTCGGCATCGGCCCACAGCTTGTGGCCGCCGAACAGTTCGGCAAATTCCTGGGTTTCTGCGGTGGCTGGATCGAGATCCAGCAGGGCCAGAGCCGCCGGGCTGGCGACGACCAGGCGCGGGTTGTCGATCGGCTCGGGCAGCACATGGGCGGAGAACGCATCGCCGAGGCGGGCGAAGCGATTGTCGAAGGTCAGTTCGTCGAGGGCTTTCAAGGGCCTGCTCCAGCAGAATGTCCGAGCATTCTGCTGGGAATAGGCCGGTTAGTCGAGTTTGGCCGGCGGCGGCTCTTGCAGCGGTTTCTGATCGTCGGCCACCGGCACGATGGTTTTCGTCTCCGGCTCGATCGGCACCATCTTGTATTCCTGGCCGTGAAGGTTCTTCAGGTAAACCTCCATCTGGCGGAACGAGATGTTGATGTGCTGCTTCTTGAACTCGCGATTGATGAAGCGATTGACCTCATCGAGCACCGGGTTACGGTCGCCAAGATCACGCACGTGCATGCGCAATTCGTGGTCGAGGGTGCTTTCGCCGAAGTTGAGGAAGTACACGTGCGGCTCGGGTTCTTTCAGCACGCGCGGGTTCTCGCGGGCAGCCTTGAGCAGCAGCTCCTTGACCAGATCCAGATCCGAGCCGTAATCGACGCCGAGTTTCAGCGTGACCCGAGTGATGGTGTCGGTCAGCGACCAGTTGATCAGTTGTCCGGTGATGAACGTCTTGTTCGGGACAATGATGTCCTTGCGGTCGAAGTCGGTGATGGTCGTGGCGCGGATGCGGATCTTGCTCACCGTGCCCGAGAGGTTGCCGATGGTGATGGTGTCACCAATGCGCACCGGGCGTTCGAAGAGGATCATGATGCCGGAGATGAAGTTGGCGAAGATCTCCTGCATACCGAAACCGAGGCCAACCGACAGCGCCGCTACCAGCCATTGCAACTTGTCCCAGCTCACGCCGAGGGTCGACAGGGTCGAGACGAAACCGACACCGGCGATCACATACGACAGCAACGTCGTGGTCGCGTAGGCACTGCCCTGCGCCAGGTTCAGCTTGGACAACACGAACACTTCAAGCAGACCCGGCAAGTTGCGCGCGAGGGCGAAGGTGATGCCGATGATGATCAGCGCGCCGAGCATGTCGCCGATGCTGATCGGCACCATGCTCATGTTGGCGCCGGTGCCGCTGGTGTATTCGTAGAGGGTGATGTTGTCGAGGTACGAGAACACCGAAATCAGGTCCGACCAGACCCAGTACAGGGCCGCGATAAAGCCGCCGAGCAGGGCCAGACGGATCAGACGCAGGGACTGTTCGTTAACCTTTTCGATGTCCAGCGTCGGCTCTTCGATCACCGCTTCGCCGTCGCCGGCCTCTTTCGCCGCCTGACGTTTGGCCAGGGCGCGCTGGTAAGCCAGGCGCCGTGCAGCAACGCTCAGGCCGCGAACGAAAGTGGCTTCGATCACCAGCCAGAACATCAGCAAGTAGAGAGTGTTGATTAAACGGTCGCTGAGTTTCAGCGCGGTGTAGTAGTAGCCGAAGCACACCGCGACAAACAGCGCGATCGGCAGCAACGTGAACATCACCCCGACGGCTTTGCGGAACAGTGAGGTGTTCTCGTGGGCCGGGCTGCTGATCAACAGGCGGCTGAGCAGCCACGCCATCAGGGCGTAGCAGGTCAGCACCACTGGCATGCCGAGGACGTCGTCGGCCAGCGCCGCCGGTTGCAGTTCGGCGACGGCCACGATGGTCACCAACGCCATCACCACCAGACCGAGTCGGCGGATCCAGCCCTGGAGGAATTCGACCTGCGGCTTTTCCCAACGGAAGTGCAATTCAGCCACGCCGCCCGGCGCGAGAATCCGGTAAGCGGTGTAGAACACCAGCCACGCCTGACCCATTTGCAGCAGCGCCGCGCCCATGTTGGCGTTCTGTCCACGGGCGTCGATCTGCAGGGCCAGACCGCACAGCGCCAGACCCAATGCCACCGGCATCGCCAGCAGAATGTTGATCAGGATCGCCTGCGGCGTGTGCCATTGGCTGTCGCGTTTGAAGTGACCGATGTCCTGGTGAACCTTGTTCAGCCGCGCGTAGAGATTCTTGCGCCGCCACAGCAGTGCGCCGATCAGCAGCGCCAACGGCAGGAACAGCAGCGGTCGCTGGATCAGCCCGTCGGTCAGTTCGCTCAGGCTCGAAGCCCACGGCAGCGTATCGATCTGACGCTTCAGGCGCTCCGGCACGCTGCGCATCCACTCGATATCCAGCGGCTTGTTGCTCGGAATCCAGAACATCTGCTCGTCGAGGGTCGCGCGCAGGCTCTGCGCGGTGCTTAACAGTTGTTTCTGATTGAGTTGCAGGGTGATCGATTCGTTGAGCACCGCGCTCAGTTCGCGGTTCAGCCGCTCCAGCAGGTCGGCGCGGGTGTTGGCCAGATCCAGCAGGCTTTTGCGCAGTTGCGGGGTGACTTGTTCTGGCGGCTGGGTGGCAAGCAGATTGTCGACATAGGTTGCCGGGTTGCTCAGCAGTTCACGTTGCTGGCTGACTTCGAATTGATACAGGCGTATGTCGGCGATCTGGTCCGCGAGGTCGCGATCGACCTTCAAACGTGGCAGCGCCTGTTTCTGCTTATAGAGAATCTTCGACAGCAGCAGGCTGCCCTTGAGCACGTTGATCTGCTCGTCGAGGGCCGAATCGCTCTGGGTCAGGCTGTCGAGTTGCTGTTTGGTCTGCAGGTTCTGCTGGGTGACTTCGTTGAGGCGGTCGGTGCTTTTCAGCAGGTAGTCGGAGAGCTTGAGGTTGGCCGTGCTTTCGCTGGCGAGCAGGCTGCTGCCGCCGGCCTTCTGCGCTTCGATGGATTGCTGAGTCACGGTTTCCTGGGACTGCGCCAGACGCTTCTGGTTGATCAGCGTTTGCAGTTCCTGAATTTCGCGGTCGAGGCGGTCGGATTTCTCCGAGAGCAGGTCATGTTGAGCGTTGCCCAGATCCTGCAACTGGCTGTTGCCGGCCAGTTCCTGGCGGCGCAACGGGATCAGCGCGTTCAATGCGGCGAGTTCGGCATTCAACTGATCGCGCTGCTCGGCGCTGACAGTTTTGCCCGCGTCTTTGCCGGACTTGAGGATGTTGGTGATCTGCTGAATGCGCGTCTGGCTGGCGGAGATTTCTGCCTGAGCGCGCTCCGGGCGCGTCTGCGCGGTGATGATCAGGCTGTTGGCGTCGGCCAGGGCTTTTTGCAGATCACTTTGCTGAGTGGAGCGATCAGTGAGGATCTGCTCCAGCTGCTGGATCGATTCCTTGGGAAAGCGCTGCGCCACCGGCACGATTGCCGTGGCCTTAAGACGGCTCAGCTCGCGGGCGTTTTCGATGGTCTGCTTGGGCGCGGTCGCCAGTTGCTGCTTGAGATCGATCAGCTTCTGTTCGTAATCACGCTGGTTGTTCAGCTGATTGAGGGTGTTCTGCAGGACGGTTTGCAGGGTCTTTTTGTCGGCATCCGGCAGTTTGCTGTCGGCGAGTTTGTCCAGATTGGCCTGCACGGCTTCGCTGGACGGCGGTTCGGCGGCGTAAATCGGGCCGACAGTAAGACTCAGGCCCAGCAGGGCCGCGGCGAAAAAGGAGCGCAGGGTAGGCATAGAGACCGGTCGAGCAAGTGATAGTGGACGCAGTTTAGAGGAAGAGCCCGGGGCCCGGGCGACTTCCTTCGGGGAATCTGACGCCCACTTTGCCGATCTTGTTCCCGTCCATGACCGCGACTGTCCAGTGGGTGTTGTTCCACTCCACCTGGTCACCCACGATCGGCGCACCACCGACCTTGTGGGCAATGAACGCGCCCAGGGTCATGTTCGGATCAATGCCTTCAGCCGGTAGGCCATAGAGCGCCGCAACCGCTTTAAGCTGGGCGTCTCCTTCGAGGACGAAATCGCCGAAGAAACGCAGATCGAGACCCCGTTGCGGCGCCTGGCTGAACAGTTTTCCGAGCGCGCCGAGGTTGTGTTCATGGCCGATAACACACAGCAAATCATCGACTTCCAGCACCGTACTACCCGACGGATGGAGCAGTTGCTGGCCACGAAACAGTGCGGCGATACGTGTGCCTTCGGGCATTTTCAGTTCGCGCAGGGGCGAACCGATGCACCATTTCTCTGCGCCGAGCTTGTAAACGAACAGCTCCCACTCGCTGGTGACGTGCACTTCCAGAGCCGCCCGGGAAATCGGCGCGGGCTCTGGCGGAACGGTCACTTTCAGCAGCTTGGCGACCCACGGCAGGCTCGTGCCCTGCACCAGCAGCGACACCAGCACGATGAAGAACGCCAGGTTGAAGTACAGCTGCGCATTCGGCAACCCGGCCATCAGCGGGAACACCGCGAGAATGATCGGTACCGCGCCGCGCAGGCCGACCCAGGAAATAAAGGCTTTTTCGCGACCATGGAAGGCCTTGAATGGCAGCAGGCCGACCATCACCGAGAGTGGCCGCGCGAACAGAATCATCCACAGCGCCAGACCCAGCGCGGGCAGGGCGATCGGCAGCAAATCGTGCGGCGTCACCAGCAGGCCGAGCACGAGGAACATGCCGATCTGCGCCAGCCACGCCATGCCGTCGAGCATGTGCAGAATGCCGTGACGGCTGCGCACCGGGCGGTTGCCGATCACCAGGCCGCACAGATAAACGGCGAGGAAGCCGCTGCCGTGGAGGGCGTTGGTCAGGGCGAACACCACCAGACCGCCAGCGATCACCAGAATCGGATACAGGCCCGCCGCGAGGTTGATGCGGTTGACCATTTGCAACATCAGCCAGCCGCCGCCGAGGCCGATCACACCGCCGATGCCGAACTCGCGGATCAAATGGGTCAAAAGGCTCCAGTGCAGACCGGTCTCACCGCTGGCGAGCATGTCGATCAGGGTCACGGTGAGAAACACCGCCATTGGGTCGTTGCTGCCGGATTCGATTTCCAGGCTGGCGGTGACCCGTTCGTTCAGGCCTTTGCCGCCGAGCAGCGAGAACACTGCGGCGGCGTCCGTCGAGCCGACGATGGCGCCGATCAGCAGGCCCTGAATCAGGTTCAGGTCGAACAACCACGCCGCCGCCATGCCGGTCAGCCCGGTGGTGATCAACACGCCGACCGTCGCCAGCGACAACGCCGGCCACAGCGCCACGCGGAAACTCGAGACCCGCGTGCGCAAACCACCGTCGAGGAGGATCACTGCGAGTGCGAGGTTGCCGACCAGATAGGCTGTCGGGTAGTTATCAAAAATAATGCCGCCACCATCGACACCGGCCGTCATGCCGACCGCGAGGATGATGACCAGAATCGGGATGCCGAGACGGGAGGAGAGGGAACTGACGAGAATGCTTGCACCCACCAGCAACGCGCCGATCAAGAACAGGCTGTTGATGGTCGTCGCATTCAAAGGCAGTACTCCAGAGACCTAAAGACGGGCGCAAACTGACCATGCAGTCTGCGTGCCAGCGATTCTAACCTGTTGAAATGTGATGCTGTCAAAAAGGTTTTTGCGCTGGGGCCGTTGATCGTTCCCACGCTCTGTGTGGGAATGCCTCAATGGACGCTCTGCGTCCGCTTGGGACGCGGAGCGTCCCGGGCAGCATTCCCACGCAGAGCATGGGAACGATCGACAGCAGAGCAGGCAGGTTTAGAGGCTAAACCGCCCAACCATGTTGTTCAGGTCCAGCGCCAGACGCGACAGCTCGTTGCTCGCCGCACTGGTCTGATTCGCCCCGGTCGCCGATTGCACCGACAGATCACGAATGTTCACCAGGTTGCGATCCACCTCCCGCGCCACTTGTGCCTGTTCTTCGGCGGCGCTGGCGATCACCAGGTTGCGCTCGTTGATCTCGACGATGGCGGTGTTGATGGTATCCAGCGACATGCCGGCACCGCGGGCGATGTTCAGCGTCGATTCGGCACGCTCGGTGCTGTTGCGCATCGAATCCACGGCGTGTTCGGTGCCGCTCTGAATGCTGCCGATCATCCGCTCGATTTCGCTGGTCGACTGCTGGGTACGATGGGCCAGGGCACGCACTTCATCAGCTACCACAGCAAAACCACGACCGGCTTCACCGGCACGGGCCGCTTCAATGGCTGCGTTCAGGGCCAACAGGTTGGTCTGGTCAGCCAAGCCACGAATCACGTCCAGCACTTTGCCGATGTCGCGGGATTCATTGGCCAGATCACCGATCAACGATGCAGTGCTCTGCACATCGGCACTCATGCGTTCGATGGCGCTGACGGTTTCCTGAACCAGATCACGACCGTCGCCCGCCGACGTGGTGGCGTTCTTCGAGGCTTCCGAAGTGCTCACCGCATTGCGCGCAACTTCTTCCACGGCACTGGTCATTTCATTGACCGCCGTGGCCGCTTGTTCGATTTCGTTGTTCTGCTGCGTCAGGCCCCGCGCGCTTTCGTCGGTGACGCTGTTCAACTCCTCAGCCGCCGAAGCCAGCTGCGTGGCCGAACCGGAAATACGCTGCAAGGTGTCGCGCAGTTTCGATTGCATCTTGGCCATGGCCGCCAGCAGGCGTCCGGCTTCGTCGCTGCCATCAACGTGGATCGGCTGAGTCAGGTTGCCTTCAGCAATCGTTTCCGCAGCGTCCAGTGCTTTGGAGATTGGCTGGGTGATGCTGCTGGTGAGCAGCCAGGCAAACAGCAAAGTCAGGCCTGTGGCGATGATCAACAGGGTCACGACCAGATTGAAGGACATCGAATACTGATCAGTGGCGCCCTGATTGGTCTCGGCGATTTGCTGAGTATTGATTTCCAGCAAACGCGCGAGCGCGGTGTTCACCGCCTCGGAGTTGGACAGCAGATCGGTGTTGAGCATCTGCCGCAACTCGTCGACCTGATTGTTGCGCGACAGGGTCTTCATGCGGTCTTCGAGCTGACGGTATTGCGCCAGCAACTGCACGTATTGCTCGTACGCCGCGCGTTCCTGCGGGCCATCAATCAGCGGCTCGTAGACACGTTGAGCCTCGGCGATCTGCCGGTTGCGCATGTCGAACAGGTCCATGGTTTTCTGCTGCACGTCCGCTTCGCGGTTGATCAGCAAACGATAGGACAGCACGCGCAGACGCAGGGTCAGTTGGGTGAACTCATCGAGGGCTTTGATCGACGGCACGCTGGCGACAGCGATGTCTTCACCGGCCGCGCGGATTTTGCTCATCTGGTTCAGGGCGAAGACGCCGAGGATCAACATCAGGCCGCCGATCAGGGCGAAACCGGTGAACGCCCGAGGGGCGATATTCATATTGCGAAGGGACATGGACTGGATACCGAGAAGGGCCGCGTCCATGCGGGCTGAAACTGCTGTTGGATGACTTATCGGTCGGGCCGATGAACTCTTTAGTTCATGTGCGCATTTGTCGCAGCGGGCGCCCGGCGACGAAGTGCAGGAACAAGATCGGCAAATCACAGTCTTTTAAACTCGCGAGAACGGTCGCCCACCAGGAAAATCAAGGCCTTGCGCCGGTTTAACCCTGGCATCTGTGGTGACTTTTCTTTATCGTACGCGCCCTTTGAAAAACGCTTGGAAGATCAAAATGTTGGAAGCATCCCTCAGCCAATTGGAACAGCTCGTCAGCGACCTGGTGCAGCAGAACCAGACCCTCGCGCAAACCAACCAGAACCTGTCCACGGAGCTGGCTCAGGCCAAGGATGAAAACGAAAGCCTGCAACTGAACCTGATGGAGCAGGAAGAAAAGCACGGCGCCACCGCAGCACGCATTCAAGCCCTGGTTGATCGCGTCAACGCAGGTCCGGTCAGCGCATGAACCACCAGACAGCAGGGGTAAAAGTCATCTCCATTCTCGGGGAGGACTATTCGATCAAGGCACCGGCCGGGGAAGAACAGACCCTGCTGGACGCGGCACTGATGCTCAAAGCCGCTTTGGCCGACACCAAACGCAAATACCCGACGCTGATCGGTGACCGCTTGCTGGTGCTCGCCGCGATGAATCTGTGCTCGCAGCAGATCGAAATGAAGAAGCAGCATCAGGAAGAACTCGACCGTTACCAAGAGCAAGTCAGCGCCACGGTCGACACCATCGCCAAGACCATCAATCAAGGCTGATGGGGTTGCGCACAACCAAAGAATAGATTGTCGATTGGTTTGTATACAATCGGCACGGCTGTTGCATTGTTTCGGCCACTTATTCTTTGGGGGTGCTCCATGCAGTTGTGGCGACGCAGTATTCAATGGCAGCTGATTCTCAGCATGGGCACCGCCCTGCTGGTCAGCATCCTGATCGTGGTTGGCATTTATACCCTGGTAGTCAACCGCCTCGCCCAGAGCTATCTGGTCGAACAAGCCCTGCCGTCGAGCATCGAAGCGACGCGCAACGACATCGAACGGATCCTCGTCCAGCCGCTCACCGCCGCCAAAGACATTGCCAGCAACACCATGGTCCGCGACTGGCTCGCCTCAGGTGAAGACGCCAGCAAAACGGCTGGTTTCGCGCAGTATCTGGAAGGCATCCGCGCCGAACATAAAGCTTTTACTGCGTTGATCATCGGCACCGAATCCAATCATTACATCACCGAAAAAGGCCTGGATCGCACCCTCAGTCGAACCAAACCGGCGGATGCCTGGTTCTATTCTTTCCTCGACAGCAATCAGCCGCGCACCTTGAATATCGACAACGACGGGGCCACCGGAGAGTTGGCGCTGTTCATCGACTTGAAGGTCGAGCAGGCCGGCAAAGTGGTCGGCGTGGCCGGTCTCGGGCTGAGCATGAAAGAGCTGTCGGAGCTGATTCACAACTTCAGCTTCGGCGAGCGCGGCAAGGTCTATCTCGTCCGTTCCGATGGTTTGATTCAGGTGCACCCGGAGGCGCAGTTCAGCGGCAAACGCACGCTTACGGAGCAGATTGGTGCCTCGGCTGCGCAGAATGTCCTCGGTCAAAAAACTGCCGTCAGCAGCAACTTCCAGCGAGATGGCGAAGACTTCCTCGCCTTCAGCCTGCCGTTGCGCGATTTAGGCTGGACCCTGGTGGCCGAAGTGCCGCAGTCGCAGATCTACGCCGAAGCGCGCAAAGCGATGTGGATGAGCGGCGGTATCGGTCTGGCGGTGGCACTGGTGTGCCTCGCGTTGGTAGTGTGGCTGGCGCAAGGGCTGGTGCGGCCGATTCGCCAAGTAACAGCGGCGCTGGTAGCAATCGGTAGCGGTGGTGGAGATTTGACCCACCGGTTAGATTCCACTCGGGCCGATGAGCTGGGCGACCTCGCGCGTGGCTTCAACCGTTTCCTCGACAGTCAACGCGGGATGATCGGCGAAGTGCTGACCACCAGCGAACGCCTGCGCACGGCGGTGGGCCAAGTGGCGAAGGTTGTCGAGAACACCGCAGAGCGTTCCGGTCGGCAGCAGGAAATGACCGATATGGTCGCCACGGCCGTCCACGAGATGGGCCTGACCGTGCAGGAAATTGCGCAGAACGCCGGCAACGCCGCGCTCGCCTCGCAAACCGCGCGGGACGAGGCGATGCAGGCGCGGGAAGTCGTTGGCGGCTCGATCCGGCATATTGAAAGCATGTCCGATGAAATTGGCTTGGCGGCGGGCGCGGTGGGTGAGCTGGCGCACCAAGTGGCGTCGATCGACTCGGTGCTGGCGGTGATTCGCGGGGTCTCCGAGCAAACGAATTTGCTGGCGCTCAACGCGGCGATCGAAGCGGCGCGGGCCGGCGACATGGGCCGAGGTTTCGCGGTTGTTGCTGATGAAGTGCGCACCTTGGCACGCCGCACCCAAGCTTCGACCGACGAAATCCAGCAGATGATCGGCAGCCTCAAGCAAGGCGCGGAAAACGCCGTGTCGTCGATGCGCACCGGGCAAGCCGCGACGGGCACCGGGGTTGAGTCGAGCCAGCGCACCGGGGCGTCGTTGACGGCGATTACCGGGCAGGTCGAGCGGATCAGCGACATGAACCATCAGGTGGCGACTGCGACGGAAGAACAGTCGGCAGTGACTGAAGAGATCAACCGTAACGTGCAGGGGATTTCTGATTTGGCGCGGGCTACGGCAGGGGAGGTTCGGGCCTGTCGTGAGGATTGTCAGATGTTGCAGAAATTGGCGGATGATCTGGCAAGGCAGATGGGTGGGTTTAAGCTGAGTTGAGAGATGTATTGCCTGAGCTGACGCCTTCGCGAGCAGGCTCGCTCCCACAGGATAGGGGAGTGTTCACAGAATTTGTGAACACTCCGAATCCCACGTGGGAGCGAGCCTGCTCGCGAATGGTTTCAGCCGCCCAAAAAGCTTCCGAATCAGAACCAAGCATCCTGCATCGCCAGACACGTATCGTCCCGAGCCTCCAGCAACGCCAACTCATGGTGGCAACCCGGCACTTCCCACGTCAGAAAATACCGCGCGGCCTGCAACTTGCCCCTATAGAAGTCGATATCCGCCGCATTACCTTTCAGCAACCCTTCCTCAGCACGAATCGCCTGCTCCAGCCAGCGCCAGCCAATCACCGTGTGCCCAAACACCTTGAGGTACAACGCCGAATTCGCCAGGCTGCTGTTGACCTTGCCTTGTGCCAGATCGGTCAGCAGGCCGATGGTAACCGTTTGCAGGCGCGCGACCAGTTTCTCCAGTGGCTCGCGCAGTGCGGTCAGCGAATCGTGCGCAGTCGAGCGTTCGGCCGTATTGGCGATCAGGCGAATCAGTTGCTTCAACCCTGCGCCGCCGTTCTGCGCCAGTTTGCGCCCGAGCAAGTCCAGCGACTGAATGCCGTGGGTGCCTTCGTGGATCGGGTTCAAGCGGTTATCGCGGTAATACTGCTCCACCGGGTATTCGCGGGTGTAACCGTGGCCGCCAAGAATCTGGATCGCCAGTTCGTTGGCTTTGAGGCAGAACTCCGATGGCCAGGATTTGACGATCGGGGTCAGCAGATCCAGTAACTCATGGGCCTGTTTGCGCTCGGCTTCGGTCTCAAGTGTTGTGGTGTCATCGAACAAGCGCGCCGCGTACAGGCCGAGGTCAAATGCACCTTCGACGTAGGATTTCTGCGTCAACAGCATGCGTCTGACGTCCGCATGTTGAATGATCGCCACCGGCGCGGTGCTCGGATCCTTGCTGTCTGGCACGCGTCCTTGCGGACGCTCGCGAGCGTATTCCAGCGAGTACAGATAACCGGCATAGCCGAGCATCACCGCACCCATGCCGACGCCGATCCGCGCCTCGTTCATCATCTGAAACATATAGCTCAGACCGCGATGCGGCTCGCCGACCAGATAGCCGACGCACTCGCCGTTATCGCCAAAGTTCAGCGCCGTGGAGGTGGTCCCGCGCCAGCCCATCTTGTGAAACAGCCCGGCGAGCAGCACGTCGTTGCGTTCGCCAAGGCTGCCGTCATCGTTGACCAGAAACTTCGGCACGATAAACAGCGAAATGCCTTTTACGCCCGCAGGCGCGTCCGGCAGTTTGGCCAGGACCATGTGCACGATGTTTTCCGAGAGCGGGTGATCGCCGCCGGAAATGAAGATCTTGTTGCCCTTCAGGCGATAAGTGCCGTCGGACGCCGGCTCGGCGCGCGTACGAATATCCGACAGCGATGAACCGGCATGCGGTTCGGTCAGCGCCATGGTGCCGAAGAAGCGCCCATCGATCATTGGCTGCAGAAAGCGCTGTTTCTGCTCTTCAGTGCCGAAGCTCTCGATCAGATTCGCCGCGCCCATGGTCAGGAACGGGTACGACGTCGAAGCCGCGTTGGCCGACTGGAAGTGCGCGAAGCAGGCTTGCGACAGCAGTGTAGGAAGTTGCATGCCGCCGGCGTCGAAACTTCTCGCGGCGTTGAGGAATCCGGCCTCAAGGAAGGCATCCACTGCCGGTTTCACTTCAGGAATCAGAATCGCCTGACCGTCTTCGTAGCGCGGTTCGTTCTCGTCGCCCTTGCGGTTGTGCGGGGCGAAGTACTTCTCGGCGATGTTGCGCGCGGTGCCGATGGCGGCGTCGAAGGTCTCGCGGTTGTGCTCGGCAAAGCGCTCACGCCGGGTCAGGCCCTCGGCATCGAGGACTTCATACAGCTCGAAAGCCAGATTGCGGGAACTGAGCAGCGTCTCGGACATGGCGGCCTACCTGAAATTGGGGTTGGGCCGAGTCTAGGCTTGCTGATAAAGGCTGAATAGGATGATTGATAAGCGTGATGTTGGGCCAGAGCGCCGACTTAACAAACACCCAAACAATTGTGGGAGCGAGCCTGCTCGCGAAAGCGGTGGGTCAGGCAACATTGATGTCGACTGACAGTCCGTCTTCGCGAGCAGGCTCGCTCCCACAGGGGAATTGCATTCCAGGCGACCGTTGCGGGCGCCTGGGTTTAAAGCGGTTTAGCCGATGGTCATCAAGCTCGCATTACCACCCGCCGCCGCAGTGTTAACACTCAACGCCCGCTCAATCACCAGGCGCTCCAGCGCAATGTTGGTCTCGCCCTGAGACAAGCCCTGAACCCCAACGATGGCGCCGGCACGCTTGGCAATCTGCTGGCAAACGCCGCGCAACTGGTCGGAATGGCCGTGATGCAGAACCGCATCGAACACCACTTCGTCTTTATTCCAGTCGGCAACCAGCTTGATCCGCGCCTGAATTTCCTTCGGCAGACGTGCGAACAATGCCTTGCTGATGTCGGACTCCGGCCACACTGCTGAACCGCCTACCGCCAGCACCGCCGCCAGTTGCGTCAGCAGATCGCCTTCAACTTCGGCCAGGCACAACACGTGCTCGCGCGGCAGAATGGCGTAGCTGTTTTTCTCGCCGGTCGGGCCGGCCAGTACACGGGTGATGCCGCTCTGCGATTGCGCAGCGTACTGCACGCACAGGGTGCTCAGATCTGCGAACTTGTTGCTCTCAGCCCAGGCTTTCAGAGCATTCAGCGGTTTGCTCATGGCGTCGCGCAAACGAACGTCCGGGGCGATAACGGCATCACCGCGAGCGAAGGATTGTTCGATGGCATCCGTAGGACGGGTCGCCAGCAAACGGTACAGGTACAGCGGGCCACCGGCTTTCGGGCCAGTACCCGACAGGCCTTCGCCGCCGAATGGCTGCACGCCGACCACAGCGCCAACGATGTTGCGGTTAACGTAGACGTTACCCGCGTTAACGTTGTCGATCACCTTGGCAATGGTCTCGTCGATGCGGGTGTGCACGCCCAAGGTCAGGCCATAACCGGACGCGTTGATCTGGCCGATCAATTGGTCAATCTCTTTGCGCTTGTAGCGCACCACGTGCAGCACCGGGCCGAAGATCTCGCGTTGCAGTTCGTCGAAGCTTTCCAGTTCGATCAGGGTCGGCATGACGAAGGTGCCGCGTTTTACTTCTTCAGTGTCAGCGATCGCCACTTGGTAAACGTTGCGACCTTTGTCGCGCATGCCCTGGATATGCTTGTCGATGCCAGCCTTGGCTTCGGCGTCGATCACCGGGCCGATGTCCACAGACAGGCGCTCAGGGTTGCCGAGACGGCTTTCGGCCATGGCACCTTTGAGCATTTCGATGACACGATCAGCGGAATCTTCCTGCAGGCACAGGACCCGCAGCGCCGAGCAACGCTGACCAGCGCTGTCGAAGGCCGAGGACACCACGTCGATCACGACTTGTTCGGTCAGTGCCGAGGAGTCGACGATCATTGCGTTCTGGCCACCGGTTTCGGCGATCAGTGGAATCGGACGGCCCTGGCTGTCGAGACGGCCAGCGATGTTGCGTTGCAGCAGACGCGCGACTTCGGTGGAACCGGTGAACATCACGCCTTTGACGCGCTCATCACCGACCAGACCGGCGCCGACCGTTTCACCGCGCCCCGGCAGCAGTTGCAGCACGCCTTCCGGGATGCCGGCTTCAAGCAGCAAGCGCACGGCTTGCGCGGCAACCAGCGGAGTTTGCTCGGCAGGCTTGGCCAATACCGGGTTACCGGCAGCCAGTGCCGCAGCGACTTGACCGCTGAAGATTGCCAGTGGGAAGTTCCAAGGGCTGATGCACACCACCGGGCCCAATGGACGGTGGGCGTCGTTGCTGAAATCGTTGCGCGCCTGCACCGCGTAATAACGCAGGAAGTCGACGGCTTCGCGGACTTCGGCGATAGCGTTGGCGAAAGTCTTGCCGGCTTCGCGAGCCAACAGGCCCATCAGCGGCTGGATCTCGCCCTCCATCAAATCAGCTGCACGTTCCAGAATCGCCGCGCGCTCGGCCGGCGGAGTGGCCTGCCAGATCGGTGCAGCGTTCAGCGCGCATTGAATGGCGTTGTCGACGTCTTCAACCGTGGCTTCCTGAACGTGACCGACCACGTCGCGGTGATCGGACGGGTTAAGCACCGCTGCCGGCGTTTCAGTGCTGGAAGCGCAACCGAGCATCGGCGCGGCTTTCCAGTCGTTGTGCGCAGTGGCGAGCAGGGCGCAGGACAGCGAAGCCAAACGATGTTCGTTGGCCATGTCGATGCCGCTGGAGTTGGCGCGTTCGGAACCGTACAGATCACGCGGCAGCGGAATACGCGGGTGCGGCAGGCCGAAGCCACCTTCCACGGTCGCCATCTGCTCGATCTGCGCCACTGGATCGGCCACCAGCTCCTGAATCGAAATCGACTGGTCGGCGATGCGGTTGACGAACGAAGTGTTCGCGCCGTTTTCCAGCAGTCGACGTACCAGATACGCCAACAGGGTTTCGTGAGTGCCGACCGGTGCGTACACGCGGCACGGACGGTTCAGCTTGCCGTCGGAAACTTTGCCTACAACTTGTTCGTAAAGCGGTTCGCCCATGCCGTGCAGGCACTGGAATTCGTACTGGCCCGGGTAATAGTTCTGACCGGCGATGTGGTAAATGGCCGACAGGGTGTGGGCGTTGTGCGTGGCGAACTGCGGGTAGATGACTTCCGGCACCGACAGCAGTTTGCGTGCGCAAGCGATGTAGGAAACGTCGGTGTACACCTTGCGGGTGTAGACCGGATAGCCTTCCAAGCCCTCGACCTGGGCGCGCTTGATTTCGCTGTCCCAGTACGCGCCCTTCACCAGACGGATCATCAGGCGATGACGGCTGCGGCGAGCCAGATCGATCACGTAATCGATCACGTACGGGCAACGCTTCTGGTAAGCCTGGATGACGAAACCGATGCCGTTCCAGCCGGTCAGTTGCGGCTCGAAGCACAGGCGCTCAAGCAGATCCAGCGACAGTTCGAGGCGGTCGGCTTCTTCGGCGTCGATGTTCAGGCCGATGTCGTATTGCTTGGCCAGCAGGGTCAGCGACAGCAAGCGCGGGTACAACTCGTCCATCACCCGTTCGTACTGCGCACGGCTGTAACGCGGGTGCAGTGCCGACAGTTTGATGGAGATGCCCGGGCCTTCATAAATCCCACGACCGTGGGAGGCTTTGCCGATCGAGTGAATCGCTTGTTCGTACGACGCCAGGTATTTCTGCGCGTCGTGCTCGGTCAGCGCCGCTTCACCGAGCATGTCGTAGGAATAACGGAAGCCCTTGGCTTCGAACTTGCTCGCGTTGGCCAGCGCTTCGGCGATGGTTTCGCCGGTGACGAACTGCTCGCCCATCAGGCGCATGGCCATGTCGACGCCCTTGCGGATCATCGGCTCGCCGCTCTTGCCGATGATGCGGCTCAGCGAAGAAGTCAGGCCGGCTTCGTTGTGGGTCGAGACCAGTTTGCCGGTCAGCAGCAGGCCCCAAGTGGCGGCGTTGACGAACAGCGACGGGCTGTTGCCCAAATGTGGATGCCAGTTGCCGGTGCTGATCTTGTCGCGGATCAGCGCATCGCGAGTGCCCTTGTCCGGGATACGCAGCAGCGCTTCGGCCAGGCACATCAGCGCCACGCCTTCCTGGGACGACAGGGAAAATTCCTGCAACAGACCCTGAACAATGCCTGCACGGCCGCCGGCACTTTTCTGGTTACGCAGTTTTTCCGCGATGGAGGCGGCGAGTTTGTTCGTGGCTTCGGCCATGGCGACCGGCAGGCGAGCCTGCTCGATCAGCATCGGCACCACTTCCGGCTCAGGGCGACGGTAAGCGGCGGTGATCGAGGCGCGCAGAACGGACTGCGGCAAGATGCTTTCGGCGAATTCGAGGAAGCACTGGTGGGCGTGATCGGTATGGACTTCGCCCGCCTCATCGGCGTCCTTGGCGGTCAAACCGTTCAGCTCGGTCAGGGTTGCACCACCCTCGAGTTTTTCCAGGTAATTGAAAATTGCCTGCTTGATCAGCCAGTGCGGCGTGCGATCAATCGAGGTCGCGGCAGCCTTCAGGCGCTCGCGCGTCGGGTCATCGAGTTTGACCCCAAGGGTGGTGGTAGCCATATTTTTATCCTCATGGTTGCCACAGTTGCGTGGCATCAGCTGGCCGCAAGATTAGCCGTGCGCCGAAAGAGGTGCAACCGGGTGCAACCCTTTTTTTGTCGGAAAAATAAACGCTTCGTCAGGAATTATTTTCTGGTACTGAAGTGCCGCACTTGCTTGGTGCTTTTGCTTCTAGCAAAGCGCTTGAACTGCGCTAAAAGGGAGCAAAAACTCCTTATTTCCCGATATATCCGACTGGGTGCAACTAATTCTCAAGAAACTGGTTGCACCTTTTTTGCTTTGTTGCATAGCATTCGCGCCCAAGGTGCAACCGGCAAAAACCGGTGCATCGGCTGGTGGCTTTCCTGGGGAAACATCAGTCCTAAATGCGCGGGATGCCAAATCGTCTGCCAAACGTCGTCGTTTGCGCACGGTTCATCACCGCTGCTACATAAAAACAAAGCCAGGGCGTAACTTAATGAGCGTAAGCAATCCAACACTGATCACGTTTGTGATCTACATCGCAGCAATGGTGCTGATCGGCTTCATGGCCTATCGCTCCACCAACAACCTTTCTGACTATATTCTTGGCGGCCGCAGCCTTGGCAGCGTGGTTACTGCACTGTCTGCCGGTGCTTCCGACATGAGCGGCTGGTTGCTGATGGGCCTGCCGGGCGCCATCTACATGTCCGGTCTGTCTGAAAGCTGGATCGCCATCGGCTTGATCGTCGGTGCCTACCTGAACTGGCTGTTCGTCGCCGGCCGTCTGCGTGTGCAGACCGAGCACAATGGCGATGCGCTGACCCTGCCGGACTACTTCTCCAGCCGTTTCGAAGACAAAAGCGGCTTGCTGCGTATCATCTCGGCGATCGTGATTCTGGTGTTCTTCACCATTTATTGCGCCTCCGGCATTGTGGCTGGCGCGCGCCTGTTCGAAAGCACCTTCGGCATGTCCTACGAGACAGCGCTGTGGGCCGGTGCTGCAGCGACGATTGCCTACACCTTCGTCGGCGGTTTCCTCGCCGTGAGCTGGACTGACACCGTACAAGCCACGCTGATGATTTTCGCGCTGATCCTCACGCCGATCATCGTCCTGCTGGCCACCGGCGGCGTCGACACCACGTTCCTGGCTATCGAAGCCAACGATCCAAGCAACTTCGACATGCTTAAAGGCACCACTTTCATCGGCATCATCTCGCTGATGGGCTGGGGTCTGGGCTACTTCGGTCAGCCGCACATCCTCGCGCGTTTCATGGCAGCGGATTCGGTGAAATCGATTGCCAACGCCCGCCGCATCTCCATGACCTGGATGATTCTGTGCCTCGGCGGCACCGTGGCCGTGGGCTTCTTCGGTATCGCCTACTTCTCGGCACACCCGGAAGTCGCCGGCCCGGTGACCGAGAACCACGAGCGTGTGTTCATCGAACTGGCCAAGATCCTTTTCAACCCATGGATTGCCGGTGTGTTGCTGTCGGCCATTCTGGCGGCTGTGATGAGCACTTTGAGCTGCCAGTTGCTGGTGTGCTCGAGCGCCCTGACCGAAGACTTCTACAAAACCTTCCTGCGTAAATCCGCTTCTCAGGTTGAGTTGGTATGGGTCGGTCGCGCCATGGTGCTGCTGGTTGCGCTGATCGCTATCGCGATGGCGGCCAATCCGGAAAACCGCGTACTGGGCCTGGTGTCCTACGCGTGGGCTGGTTTCGGTGCTGCGTTCGGTCCGGTTGTACTGATCTCGGTCATCTGGAAAGGCATGACCCGCGACGGCGCACTGGCCGGTATTCTGGTCGGCGCGATCACCGTGGTGGTCTGGAAGCATTTCGAACTGCTGGGGCTGTACGAAATCATCCCGGGCTTCATCTTCGCCAGCCTGGCCATCCTGATCGTCAGCAAGCTCGGCGCGCCGACTGCCGGCATGGTGCAGCGCTTCGAAGCAGCGGAAAAAGATTTCCACCTGAACAAGTGATTGTTCTGAGCTGAGGCTCACCTGAAAACGGCCCGTTTCCTACAGGAGACGGGCCGTTTTTTTGTGGCTGTGATTTCTCGAATCCTGTGGAGACCCTATGTGGGAACGAGCCTGCTCGCGAATGCGGTTGTTCATGTACTGAATATGTTGACTGGTGTGCCGCCTTCGCGAGCAGGCTCGCTCCCACAGGGTTCGGCGGAGGTTTTGGGGGATTTGTCTGTAGTCGAATGAGCCAATTTTCCGAGGTTTTTTCGACAGTGGAAGTAGGGCAAATCTGATTTTTCCGTCACCCATTCATCACCCCTTGCCCCTCATGCAGAATCGCCCGCCCTCACACTGCAGAGAGACATCGGATGCTCGCGCCTGCCAATCAACCGCGTTTCACGTTGACCCTCGAAGGCGCCCAACATGACCTCAAGGTCCTTGAGTTCACGGGCAAGGAAGCCATCAGCCAACCGTTTCGTTTCGAGCTGGAACTGGTCAGTGAGCGGCCCGATCTGGACCTCGAAAGCCTGCTGCACTGTCAGGCGTTTCTGAGTTTTGACGCCAGCGGTGCCGGCGTTCACGGTCAGATCTATCAGGTCGGGCAGGGCGATTCCGGGAAACGTCTGACGCGTTATCACCTCAGCCTTGTCCCGCGTCTGACCTACCTCGCGCACCGAATCAATCAGCGGATTTTCCAGCATCTGACGGTGCCGCAAATCGTCGTGCAGGTGCTCAAGGATCACTCGATTCTGCGCGATGCCTTCGAATTTCGCCTGGGCAGCGAGTACCCGGAGCGAGAGTACTGCGTGCAATACGCCGAAAGTGACCTCGCGTTTATCCAGCGTCTGTGCGCCGAAGTCGGCATTCATTACCACTTTCAGCACGGTCCGCAAGGTCACCTATTGGTGTTCGGTGATGACCAGACTGTGTTTCCCCGGCTGGCCGAACCGACGCTGTATCTGCCCGGCAGCGGCATGGCCGGTGGCGCGCCGGCGATCAATCGTTTCAACGTTCGCGTGGAAACCCGTACCAGCGTAGTGACTCGGCGCGACTACAACTTCATCAAGCCGCGCCTGCAGTTGGAAAGTCGGGTCGACGGCGAGCAGCGCCCGGTGCTCGAGGACTATCACTTCCCCGGCCAATTCAACGATCGTGAAACCGGCAAGCACCTCGCCCAAAGAGCGCTTGAGCGCCATGTCGCCGACTACCGTCAGGCCGAGGGCGTCAGCGACGAATCCGCACTGGTTTGCGGACATTTTCTGCAACTGATCGACCATCCGCGTAACGACTGGAACGACCTGTGGTTGCTGACTTCGGTCGAACATCAGGGCCGACAGCCGCAAGTGCTGGAGGAATCGGTAACCAGCGACGGGGAAGGATTCCAGGGCTACCGTAATACCTTTCTCGCCACGCCGTGGGAGGTGTTCTTCCGCCCGGCCCTGGGCCCGGAGAAACCACGGATGCTCGGCTACCAACCCGCCGTGGTGACCGGGCCGAACGATACGGAAATCCACTGCGACGAGTACGGTCGGGTCAAGGTACAGCTGGCCTGGGATCGCGACGGCGAGTTGAACGAACATTCCAGTTGCTGGCTGCGCGTGGCCAGTGGTTGGGCTCACGATCGTTACGGCAGCGTGTTGATTCCACGGGTTGGCATGGAAGTCTTGGTAGGTTTCATCGATGCCGACGCCGACAAACCGCTGGTCATGGGTTGTCTGCCCAACGCCGCGACGCCGGTCCCGCTGGATCTGCCGGCGGACAAAACCCGCAGCATTTTCCGCAGTCAGAGCAGCCCCGGCGGAGACGGCTACAACGAGTTGCGCATCGAGGACAAGAAAGGCGCCGAGGAAATCTACCTGCGCGCCCAGCGCAACTGGACTCAGCACGTGTTGAATGACCAACAGGTGCAGGTCGACAACCAGCGCAGCATCGTCGTGACCGGCACCGCGCGGCACGAATTGAAAGCCGATGAACAACGCATCACTCACGGCCAGCGGCAGACCGAAGTGAAGCAGGATGATCACCTGACGGTGACCGGCGACCAGCATATTCGTGTGAGCAGTCAGGCGCTTAACGCCAGTGCGCAAATCCACATCAGCGCAGGCCAGCAAGTGGTGATCGATGGCGGCGCGAGCGCGACTATTCAGGCGGGCGGGCAGTGGATCAACATCGGCCCCGGAGGTATTTTCAGCAGCGTGCCGATTGTTGTGGGTGGCGCGCCGATGGCGGCAATGAGTGCGGCGCCGGTGGTGCCGGGGTTGCCGGAGAAGCTGGTCGCTGCTCCGGCGGCCATCCTCACCGCCGCGCAAATCATGAGCTTGAAAGGCGATGCGCCGTTCTGCGAAGAGTGTGAGCGTTGCAAGGATGGTGTTTGTGCAGCCTGAGTCGCTTTCGCCGCTGGATTGGTTGGCGCGCGAACCGTTGAAAGCCTCGGAGCAATTGTTCGCGGTGTTCAGTCATGCCAGCGACGCCAACCCTCCGCTTGTTTCGCCGAGCCCGATCTGGGCGGACACGATCTACGCCGAGTGGGACGCGGTGATGCCCTTTGTGGGAATTGTCGCTGTCGACAGTGAGTTTCTGGGTTGGGTGGCGGCCACTGATTCTCGAAACTGGGGCTGGATGGCGGTCTCGACGGCACCGCTTGAAGAGGTGGTTGCGCACTTTCGCAGCCTGACCCAAGTGCTGATGCCGGATGGTAAAACGGTGTTTTTCCGCTTCTGGGACGGGCGGTTTATGTTGTCGATTCTGCAGTCCGATGAAGTGGATGCGGCGCAGATATTTCCGGTGGTCGCGCGTTGCCTGATCAATGGTCAGGCCTTGAAGATTGGCGGCAGGGCGCAGGTTTCTGCACGGACCTTCCCGTGGTGGCAAGTATCGGAATCGCTGCTGGCGCAGCAGGGCGATGAGGTTCGAACGGCCAATGCGATGCAGTGGCTAAGCGAAGAGTCTCCGGATGTGTACGAGGCGTTTGCCGAAGCGGTTTTGCGCTGCAAGGTCAGGCGTTTTTTTCAGGATTCAATGTCGGAAGAATCGTCGCGATCGGCGTTGTTGGCGTTTTTGCTGGCAGAGTCAGCGTGAGTTTTCGGGGCGAAGGTCTCGGACGATTCCTTCGAGTCGCGGCGGTTTCCATGAACTGGTGGGCGATGGGTTGCGGGGATAGTCTTTTCGTTGTCACTGCGAGAGCGGTGACAGGGTGTAGGAACCCTTGGAATTTACCGTGCACCAGCCCTGTTGTCTGATTGCGGCACCTAACGTGTGTCCGTGACTTCTTTAGCGGCGGCTGTGCGCGGGAACGCTTCGGCGTAGCTGAGTTTTTGGCTGGTTCCTCAGTTTCCTACTCTCGCGTACGGCTGCCACCCAAACCTGTAGGAAGGTCATTGGTAGCCTCATTTAATCAGTTGAGGTGCAAAATATGACAACGCTTGAACCGGCTCCACCCTACGAAAAGATCATCCCCCATCCCGACAATCGCTTTATGGCACTTACCGGCAATTGCAGCGACATGCCGACCCTGTTCATCGACACCCACGTGCCTCTCGACATCCTCATGGACGCCGCCAACCATCGTCTGCGCGCCGTGATTCAGGTGCTGGAAAACATGTGCATGCGCGGCTCGGTCGAATGCGACTCCATCATCCTCAGCGATTTCGCCCAGCTCTGCGTGATCCCATTGCGTGACGGCTGTGATGTGCTTGATGTCATCGGCAGGCGCCTGAGCAGCATGCCTTAACGCCGGTGTTGTGACAGATCCTTCCTGCCTCGGTATATGGAAGGATCACTAACCACCTGTGAGAATTTTAATTCTGTAGGTACTGATCCTGTGACTTGATAAAAGCGTCGAACGCAGGAGAGTTGTAAATTTCGAGGCAAGAATAGAACACGATATTTTTGCCCGACTGTTTGCTGATTGAAGATGTCGTCGTGTACGCCTCTGTCACGAATTTTTCGGTTTCGAGGTAGGGGTCGTGGGTGACTTCCAGTGTGTCCTCATTCTGCAATATGGCGTGTTCACCTTTGCCCATAACTGAGTAAGCGCCAATCGCAAGTCCGAGGTCTGACTTGATGTCTGATGCACTCTTGAATTGATTCGATATGCAGTTAGCTAGGCCGTAATTCTTCAGTGAGGTTCTCGCACTATTGAGATCTGCTTCACTTGAAATGGCGTTAGCGGACAGGCCAAGAATGCCTATTGCGATAAGCAGCTGGAATTTCATCCCTTTAACTCCCAGAAATTGATTTTTTCCAGCTTTACGTCTGGCCTATCGTAAGTGTGACTGTCTGAGCGGTGGTAGTCACTGTTATCGCCGGTCGCGCTACCGTTCCACAAAGTTGCATGACCCGTCGCATCGCTCCAGCCATTGATCTCCATGATAATCACGCCTTTCTTACCATTGATGTAATTTGCCTCGCTCATTTTCAACTCACGATCCGGAGCACCCCAATTGTGTTTCAGGAAAGCCAGAAAATCTGCGACTTTCATGATATAGGGGAGTTGATCCGCACCAGCAAGACGATAGATGGATTTGCTTGGAATGATCGTTCCTTTCGGTATTTTGTATCCACCATAGTTAAACCCTCTACTTATCCTCAGAGCGCATGCGTTTGCGTAAGCATCAGGTTTCTCTGCTCTGGCAGCTTCGACATTGCCTCCTACGAGCGCGTACACATCAATCGAGCTTTTAAGACCAACTTCTGCGTAGGCTGTCCACAAGGTGCTGAATTTTGGCCTTTTTACGAGGATGTTGGAGGTGACTCCACCGGCACTGATATTGAGCTGAGCCATTAAATTTCTCCCTCCATGTCAAAGGCTTCAGCCTCAAAAGCATTTGGAATGATCGCTATACCTTTCGGGCCCACGGTGCCAGAAAGCGCTTTTTCGGTTGCACCGCTGATCGTCACGGTAACGGTCTCGCCGGGTGAATAGCCGGAAGTTTTCACATGAATATTCAAGTCGGTATAAAAGCGCGACACCGAGTCAACCGGCGTTTGGTTGGCTCCGTATGAAAACGTTATGCGTTGAATACTTTTCGGTTTGGGGACCAAAGGAATGATGGGAGAGAAGCTTGCAGCGCTATGTTCGCCTCCACCAAAGACGGAGGATTGAGCAAAGAGAACAGTGTTGGATTTCGGCGGACAGCCACACGCTACATAATCACCCTCAAGCGCAACCAGTCCTGCAGGCAGAGTGATAGTTCGCGGGCCTACCGCGACAATCGGGCCTTTACCCGGAGGGCATACGGGACAGCTGGCCATATGGCCGAGAGATGAAGTGCTCACCGCGCAATCAATGTTGATTCCGATGTTTCCTTCCAGAACCGCGCCCCCGGTTGATGTAGGGGCGCCGATACCGATCACCTTTCTTCCCATGTAAATTTCCCTCTTTACAGGTTTTAAGTGATACGGATATTCGCATTCCCTTCGCTTGTGCGACGACGGTTATCCTGCCGCAAGATGTTTCTTGATGTTGCTCGGGCGTTACGAGACATCGCATTTAACCACCATCTGCGCGCCGTGATTCAGGTGCTGGAAAACATGTGCATGCGCGGCTCGGTCGAATGCGACTCCGTCATCCTCAGCGACTTCGCCCAGCTCTGTGTGATCCCCTTGCGCGACGGCTGTGATGTGCTTGATGTCATCGGCAGGCGCCTGAGCAGCATGCCCTAAAAGCAAAGCCCCTCAGGGCAGGCTTTTGTCCGCTCAGCCGCCAACCCCTGACTTGCCGCGCGGTAAAAGGTAAACTTTGCGCCCTTCGCAGGAGCAGCCATGAATTATCGTCACGCCTTCCATGCCGGCAATCACGCCGATGTGTTCAAACACCTGACCTTGACCCGCCTCATCGCCCTGATGTCGCGCAAGGAGCAGCCGTTTGCCTATCTCGACACGCACGCCGGCATCGGTCTGTATGACTTGCAGGGCGATCAGGCAAATCGCACCGGCGAATACCTGGAAGGCATTGCGCGCTTGTGGGATCAGCCGGATCTGCCGGTGCTGACCGCCGACTACATGAAGGTGCTGCACGACATGAACCCGGACGGTCAGTTGCGCTACTACCCGGGTTCGCCGGAGCTGGCGCGGCGTCTGACCCGGCCGCAGGATCGGGTGATGCTCAATGAGAAGCACCCGGAAGACGGCGTGCTGCTCAAGGACAACATGGCCGGCGATCGTCGGGTCAAGGTGCATCTGGGCGAGGGCTGGCACGTCGCGCGGGCGATGTTGCCGGTCCAGGAGAAGCGCGCGGTGATGTTGATTGATCCGCCGTTCGAACAGCTCGACGAGATGCAGCGTTGCGCGGCGTCGTTGAAAGAGGCGATTGGCCGGATGCGCCAAACCGTGGCGGCGATCTGGTATCCGGTCAAGGACCAGCGTGCGCTGCGGCGTTTCTATCAGGACTTGGCCGGCACCGGTGCGCCGAAGTTGCTGCGTGTGGAACTGCTGGTGCATCCGCTGGATACGCCGAACAGCCTGAACGGCTCGGGCATGGCGATTGCCAATCCGCCGTGGGGGCTGGAGGAAGAATTGCGTGAGCTGCTGCCGTGGTTGTCGAAGAAGCTCGGACAGACCCAGGGTGGCTGGCAGATGGATTGGCTGATTGCCGAGAGCTGATCACTGACTGATCGTTCCCACGCTCCGCGTGGGAATGCAGCCTGAGACGCTCCGCGTCCCAACAGCGGACGCAGAGCGTCCATTGAGACATTCCCACGCAGAGCGTGGGAACGATCGGCGGCTGGATCAGTTACCTGCCAAACTCGCTGGCATGCACACGCCGGTGCCGCCAATCCCGCAGTAACCCTCAGGATTTTTCGCCAGATATTGCTGGTGATAGGTCTCGGCAAAGTACACGGTCGGTGCCTGTTCGATCTCGGTGCTGATTTCACCCAGACCCGCTTTAGACAGCTCAGCCTGATAGGTCGCTTTGCTCTTCAGCGCCGCGTCCAGATGCTCCGGCGAGGTCGCGTAGATCACCGAGCGGTACTGCGTGCCGATGTCGTTGCCCTGACGCATGCCCTGCGTCGGGTTGTGCAGTTCCCAGAACATCGCCAGCAGTTCTTCGTAGCTGACTTTGGCTTTGTCATACACCACCAGCACCACTTCCGCGTGGCCGGTCAGGCCCGAGCAGACTTCTTCGTACGTCGGGTTCGGCGTGAAACCGCCGGCATAACCGACGACCGTGCTGACCACGCCTTCACGCTGCCAGAAGCGGCGCTCGGCGCCCCAGAAGCAGCCCAGCCCGAAAATCGCAAAATCGACGTCCTGGAAAAACGGGCCTAGCAGCGGGGTTTCTTCGAAGACGAAGTGCTTTTCAGGCAGGGTCATCGCGGTTTCGCGGCCGGGCAGAGCTTGTTCTTTAGTCGGGAGCACGTTTTTGTTCACCAGAATTTCCGAGCGCAGAACCATGATCGTTCCTCTCAGTCAGGATGGGATGTAAAAAGTCAGACCGCCAGTGTGCCCAATGATGCCGAGTTAATCACTACCCAAAAAATGTGGGAATGATGCCTTGTGGGCGCTAGCGGGGTGTCAGGCACAGAGAGGCTGGCTGGTCTGGCGCAATCGCTAGCAGGGCTAGCTGCCACAGGGTGAATTCATTTACCGGTGGGATCGGGGTGATCAGAGGCAAAGCGGGCCGCGTGGGTAGCGCTTGAGGGCCTGGATCAGTTCGCCGCCGGGGATTGGTCGGTCGAACAGGTAGCCTTGGCCGACGTCGCAACGATGGCGACGCAGGAACGCCAATTGCTCGGCGGTCTCGATGCCTTCCGCCACAACCTTGAGCTTGAGGTTGTGCGCCATGGCGATCACCGCTGAGGTGATTTCCATGTCGTCCTGGTTGTCGGGGATTTCGTGGATGAAGCTGCGATCGATCTTGATGATGTCGATCGGGAATTTCTTCAAATAGCTCAGCGATGAATAACCGGTGCCGAAGTCGTCCATGGCCAGCGTCAGGCCCAGGCGCTTGAGCTGGTCGAGCTGCAAGTGCGTGTCTTCGGTGGCTTCCAGCAGCAGGCCTTCGGTCAGTTCCAGTTCGAGCAGATTGGCCGGCAGCGCTTCTTCCTTGAGGATGTTGGCGATGGAAGCGACCAGGTCCGGGTCGGAGAACTGTTTCGGCGACAGGTTGATCGCCACTTGCAGATTGCCCATGCCGGCAGCGGTCAGCGCTTTGCTCATGCGGCAGGCCTGACGCGCAATCCACTTGCCGATCGGAATGATCAACCCGGTTTCTTCGGCAACACTGATGAACTGATCCGGGCGGATCATGCCGCGTTCCGGGTGGTTCCAGCGCAACAGCGCTTCCATGCCCAGCAGACGACCGCTGCGCAGACACAGCTTGGGCTGATAGAACACGTCCAGTTCGTTCTGGGTCAGGGCGCGGCGCAGGTTGTTCTCGACGAACAGTTTGTAACTGGCCTCGGCGTTCAGCGCTTCGGTAAAGACTTGCACCTGATGTTTGCCGTTGGCCTTGGCCTTGTGCAGCGCGAGCCCGGCGTTACGCATCAGTGTTTGCGGGTCACGACCATGCAGCGGCGCGCAGGCCAGGCCCACGGAGCCAGTGACGCTGATCAACTGGTTGTCGACGAACATCGGCTTGTCGAGGGTCGCCAGCAATTGGTTGGCGATCTGCTGGCCAGTCGCAAGGTCGGTCTCGTCCAGCAGCACGGCGAATTCGTTGCTGGCGAACCGCGCCAGGCTGCCGCTCGGGCTCAGGCTGTTGCGCAGACGCCGGGCCAGACTGATCAGCAGTTTGTCGCCGGTCTGGTGGCCGAGGCTGTCGTTGATCCGCTTGAAGTTGTCGATGTCCACCAGCAACAGGCTGATCGGGGTATCGCTATCCCGGGCAAAGCGTTCGTCCAGATTGCGGATAAACGCCGGACGGTTACCGAGGTTGGTCAGGTTGTCGGTGTAGGCCAGGCGCTCGATGCGCTGTTGCGCAAGCTTGGTCTGGGTGATGTCTTCGTAGATGCCGATGTAATGGGTCAGCTCACGGTTGTCACCGTAGACCTTGGAGATCGACAACTGGCCCCAGTACGGTTCGAGGTTTTTGCGGCGGCTCTTGAATTCGCCCTGCCAACTGTTGCTCTTGGCCAGCGCGGAAGGCGCGTCGAACAGCAGTTCGCTGAGGTTCTCCAGCGCCGGCAGCTCGGACAGGCGCTGACCGTGGACTTCCTCGGTGGTGTACTGGGTGATCGCGGTGAAGCTCGGGTTGACGTACTCGACCACGCCGTCGCAATTGACCAGCAAAAACGCGTTGGCGCTTTGCTCGACCGCACGCTGGAACAGGTGCAGGGCGCTGGTGGCGGTGCGGCGGTTGTGGTTGTTGATGACTTGCGCGAACTGGTCGGCCAGCTCGCCAGCGAAAGCGATTTCGTCGGACTGCCACGCGCGGGTGACGCCGGTTTGTTCAAGACACAGCACGCCAACCACTTGGCCGTCGACGCGGATGCTGGCATCGAGCATGGCGTTTACGTCGCGCGGGCGCAGGGCCTCAGCCATCTCGCGGGTGCGTGGGTCGCGCATCGCGTTGTGCGCGTCGATCGCGCGGCTGCTGTGCAGCGCTTCCATGTAGTCGGGGAAAGTGCTGACGTCGATGACGTCCGGCAGGATGTATTCCTGCGTTGCGCGGTGGTACGCCGAAATCGGCAGCAGTTGCTGGCCTTCGAGGTTCCACAGGCTGGCACAGTCGATTTCATAGATGTCGCAGGCGCAGCGGGTGATCAGCTCGGCCGCTTCCTGCAATGAATTGTGCGTGCTGTAGCGCTGACGGGCGAGCAGCAGAATCAAGTCTTGCTGAGCGCGCACGCGTTCCAGATGCTGCAGTTGTTCCTGCTGGGCGCGCTGGTTCAGTTCGAGGGCGATTTGCAGGCGCGAGTTCTGGGTTTCCAGATCGACCGAGGGCGGCAGCGGCGCCTCGGCGAACACGTCATCGACCGCCAGCAAATAGCCGCGCAACAGATGACGATTGTGTTGTTTGTAGGCTTCGCCGAGTTCGAGGATGTTCAGCGGGCCGGCCGGCGTGTGCAGGGTATAGCGCACCAGGTAATGCGGGCTGGCGGTCAGTTGTTGCTGGATCGCGTCGTGCAGTTGATAGCGCGCTTCCGGCTCCATCAGGCTGGCGTAGGGCGAGCCGACCAGCGCGCAAAGCTCGACGGCCGGTTGGCCAAACTGGCGTTCGCAGTTGGGATCGAGAAACAACATCGCCCAACTGGCTTCATTCAAGCGCTCGAAACGTAGCATGCCGAGCCGCGAGGGCACAGGCAACTGCGTCACTACCTCGGCCGCCATACGGCTGGCGGCATCGGGTTGGCTCTTCATGAAGGGAACTCGCTTGGAAAAATGCTGAACGCGCCGGGCTCTCGCCCTCTTAAACGTTGCCTGCGGCAAGGTTGCATCATTGCGGCACTGACTGACAAGAGAGATGAAGGCCAAGTGCTATAAGAATATGTCGGCTGCAGTGAACATTTCTCCAGCTAACGGCGAAAAGTAATACCGCTGCCGTGGAAAAGTGCCGTTCCAGAGCGGTTTGCCACTGAAACGGCTTTTTATGTGGGCGGTTAACGCAAAGGGATTGTGATCGATTGCAGCGGTTTGCCATCACGATCGTGGTAGTTGACCCGAACCTGATCAGCCTCGACCACCAGATGAGCGAAGTTGTCCTGACTGATGACCGCACTGGTCAGTTCATGTCGATAATCTCCCGCTGCAGTGCGTACCAGCGGCTGATCGAGGATGAACGTCGACGCCTTCGCGTACGGGAGCAGCTTGCTGTTGCACAGCGGCGACGAAACGATGGTGTGCACTTCGAAGTCAGGGTCCTCGCTATGGCTCAGGCGCGCGGTCAGCGAGCCATGCACATCGCCTGAAATGAACACGACGTTCTTGATCCGCCGGGTGCGAATGGTTTCAAGCAAGCGCAGACGCTGTTCCGGGAAGGCCTTCCACGCGTCGTCGCCGTGGAGTTTGCGATCCGGGTAGAACATCACGCTGGTCACCACGAATTTCACCCGCGCCGTGCTATTCACCAGCCAGTCGAGGAGTGCCTGTTCCTGTTCTTGGTCGAGGATGCATCGGTCCTCAGCCGACAAGTTGCGACGGGTACGACTATCAGTGACAAACCATTCGATATCGCTGTCGCTGAACTGATACCAATAATGTAGTCGTGATTGCCGATCAACTAGTCCATTGGCGGTCAATGAATAAACCGGACTATGGCTGGCCTGGTAAAGGTTGTAAGCGTCCAATGCATTTCGGTATAGCGCGTCATCAGACTTTGCAGCCTTGGCTGGCCAGTTATCTTCGATCTCATGATCATCGAGAATCATGTAAGTGCTGGTATTGGACATCAGCTGTTGGATACTCGGTTGCGAGAAGGCAATACGATACTTTTTGAGGATATCTTTGTATTCACGATCCGGCGCAATGACATTCAGATCATCGACATAGATCTGGTCGCCGGTCATGACCATTGCGCTGATGGACACGCTGGCGTCATCGCTCACACGGTTGATGGTGGCAAAAATCCTGTCGCCCAGTAGCGGCAGCGAAGGTATCCCGGCAGTCACGCGCAAGTAGCGACAAGAGCCGACAATGAACGCGCGGGGCTGCGCGGGCGCGCCAGTGCGGGTACGAAAGCGATACATCGCCTTCGGCCATTGCAGCGGGAGTTCGACGACGGTGTCGACGGTGTGGACCGGGTTCATCGGGCTCAACCAGCCGGCTTGGTATTCATATTCACAATCAGGCTCCAGGTCAGAGAGTGTCAATACGCCAGACATATCATGTTGAGGCTGTAACAGCATGAATTGACTGTTTGACCATTTCTCTATTCCCGCCTTGCGGCAACGTACTCCGGCAAATACGCGTTTATGGTCCTGATTGTCGCCGCGGATAAATATGCGTACATCATTAGTTGTTGTGTGACCTGTAATCGGGCCGACAGTGGGCTTGAGCATGTTCGAATCCATTCGAATGAATAATTAAATAAAATTAACGGGCAAGTTGTCTTTGTTTAACTTTGCCTGGCAAAGATTAGTTGTGTGGCGGAAAAAAAGATCGGCACGAAGTGGACTCGGCTTGTGGCCGATATCAGCGCAACTTGTGGGATAAATCGCTAATCGGTTTTCTTCAGGCAAAAAAAAGCCCCGCCAAACTGACGGGGTTGAGGTACGAGCGTGTGGCGCTCGAAAACGTGAAGCACAAGTGGCCCTCCGTTGCCGGAGGGCCGCTTGGGATTACAGCAGGATGGTACGGATGTCCGCCAGCAGGCTGCCCAGACGCTGGGTGAAGCGTGCGGCAGCGGCGCCGTTGATCACACGGTGATCGTAGGACAACGACAGTGGCAGCATCAGTTTCGGCTGGAAGGCTTTGCCGTCCCAGACTGGCTGGATGGTTGCCTTCGAAACACCGAGGATCGCCACTTCCGGCGCGTTGACGATCGGCGTGAAGCCGGTGCCGCCAATGTGGCCGAGGCTGGAAATGGTGAAGCAGGCGCCTTGCATGTCGTCAGCGGTGAGCTTCTTGTCGCGGGCTTTGGCGGCCAGCGCAGCGGCTTCGGCTGCCAGTTGCAACAGGCTCTTCTGGTCGACGTTCTTGATGACCGGTACCAACAGGCCATCCGGAGTGTCGACGGCGAAGCCGATGTTGACGTACTTCTTGCGAATGATCGCTTTGCCGCTTGGCGCCAGCGAACTGTTGAAGTCCGGCAGTTCCTTGAGCATGTGCGCGCACGACTTGAGCAGCAGCGGCAGGATGGTCAGCTTGACGCCAGCCTTCTCTGCAACGGCTTTCTGCGCCACGCGGAACGCTTCCAGCTCGGTGATATCAGCCGAATCGAACTGAGTCACGTGCGGGATGTTCAGCCAGCTGCGGTGCAGGCTCGACGCGCCGATTTGCATCAGGCGAGTCATCGGCACTTCTTCGATTTCGCCGAAACGGCTGAAGTCGACGACCGGAATCGGCGGGATGCCCGCGCCACCGGTTGCGCCAGCAGCAGCGGCCGGTGCGTCCTTGGCCTTCTGCATCATCGCTTTGACGTAGGTCTGCACGTCTTCTTTCAGAATACGACCGTGCGGGCCGCTGGCGCCGACAGCATTGAGCTCGACGCCGAACTCGCGAGCCAGTTGACGCACGGCTGGACCGGCGTGAACTTTGGCGCCCGGTTTCGCTGGCGTAGCAGCCGGTGCGGCGGCTGGAGCGGCAGCAGGTGCAGCGGCAGCCGGAGCAGCAGCGGCAGGAGCACTTGGTGCAGCGGCGGCAGCTGGCGCCGGGGCAGTAGCAGGCGCCGCGCCTTTGACTTTCAGCTTCAGAATCAGGTCGCCGGTACCGACTTCGTCATCCAGCTTGATGGAAACACTTTCCACCACGCCAGCGGCAGGCGATGGAATTTCCATGCTCGCCTTGTCGGATTCCAGAGTGATCAGCGACTGATCGGCTTCAACGCTGTCGCCAGCCTTGACCAACACTTCGATGATCTTGGCTTTGCCAGCCGAGCCGATGTCCGGAACGTGAATGTCCTGAACGCTGTCGGCAACCGGAGCTGCTGGCGCGGCTGCCGGAGCAGGCGCAGCGGCAGCGGCCGGAGCAGCAGCCTGAGCCGGAGCGGCCGCAGCAGGGGCCGCAGCACCCGCCACTTCCAGATCCAGAATCAGGTCGCCGGTGCCAACTTCGTCGTTGAGCTTGACGCTGATGGCCTTGACCACGCCAGCGGCAGGCGACGGAATTTCCATGCTCGCCTTGTCGGACTCCAGAGTGATCAACGACTGATCAGCCTCGACGGTGTCGCCGACCTTGACCTGGATCTCGATGATCTGTGCCTTGCCCGACGAACCGATGTCCGGCACGTGCACTTGCTGAACCGAAGCGGCAGCAGGGGCAGCGGCAGGCGCGGCAGCAGCAGGAGCGGCAGCCGGTTTTTCTTCAGCCTTCGCAGCCGGCGCAGCGGCAGGAGCAGGGGCCGCTTCAGCGGCGCCCTCGACTTCCAGCTCAAGCAGTTCGTCGCCTTCTTTCAGGCGGTCGCCCAGCTTCACTTTCAGGCTTTTGATGACGCCGGCTTTCGGGGCCGGCACTTCCATGCTGGCCTTGTCCGATTCCAGGGTCAGGATGCTCTGGTCGGCTTCGATACGGTCGCCGACCTTCACAAACAGTTCAATTACTTCACCTTCACCGCTGCCGATGTCAGGTACGCGAATGAGTTCGCTCACAAAATGTCTCCTCAGCAGTCCAGTGGGTTGCGTTTTTCCGGGTCGATGCCGAACTTGACGATAGCCTCAGCCACCACCTTAGGTTCGATATCACCACGGTCAGCCAGTGCTTCCAGGGCTGCCAACACCACGAAATGACGGTCAACTTCGAAGAAATGACGCAGTTTCTTGCGGCTGTCGCTGCGGCCGAAACCGTCGGTGCCGAGGACTTTGAATTCCTTCGAGGGTACCCACTGGCGGATCTGCTCGGCGAACAGTTTCATGTAGTCGGTAGAGGCGATGACCGGACCTTTACGGCCGTTCAGGCACTCTTCGACGTAGCTCAGCTTAGGCTTCTGGCCTGGCTTAAGACGGTTGCTGCGCTCTACAGCGAGGCCGTCGCGACGCAGTTCGTTGAAGCTGGTAACGCTCCACACGTCAGCGCCAACGTTGAACTCTTCACGCAGAATCTTCGCCGCTTCACGGACTTCACGCAGGATGGTGCCGGAGCCCATCAGCTGTACGTGGTGCGCCGCATCACGGGTGTCTTCTTCAAGCAGGTACATGCCTTTCTTGATGCCTTCTTCGGCACCGGCCGGCATGGCTGGCTGCTGGTACGACTCGTTCATCACGGTGATGTAGTAGAAGATGTCCTGTTGCTCTTCGGTCATCTTCTTCATGCCGTCCTGAATGATCACCGCCAGCTCGTAGCCGTAGGTTGGATCGTAGGTGCGGCAGTTCGGGATGGTCGCGGCCAGCAGGTGGCTGTGACCGTCTTCGTGTTGCAGACCTTCACCGTTCAGGGTGGTACGGCCGGCGGTGCCGCCGATCAGGAAGCCACGGGTACGGCTGTCGCCTGCAGCCCAGGCCAGGTCGCCGATACGCTGGAAGCCGAACATCGAGTAGAAGATGTAGAACGGCAGCATCGGCTGGTTGTGGCTGGAGTACGAAGTACCGGCGGCGATGAAGGAACTCATGGCGCCTGCTTCGTTGATGCCTTCTTCAAGGATCTGACCTTTCTGGTCTTCCTTGTAGAACATCACCTGGTCTTTATCGACTGGCTCGTAGAGCTGGCCGACGGACGAGTAGATGCCGAGCTGACGGAACATGCCTTCCATACCGAAGGTACGGGCTTCGTCCGGGATGATCGGAACGATGCGCGGGCCGATTTCCTTGTCCTTGACCAGTTGCGCGAGGATTCGCACGAAGGCCATGGTGGTGGAAATTTCACGGTCGCCGGAGCCATCAAGGATTGCCTTGAGGGTGTCCAGATCCGGCGTCGGCACGCTGAAGCTTTGTGCGCGGCGCTGAGGCACGAAACCGCCCAGTGCAGTGCGACGCTCGCTGAGGTAGCGGGCTTCGGCGCTGTTTGGCTCTGGCTTGAAGAACGGCAGGTTCTCCAGCTCTTCGTCCTTGACCGGGATGTCGAAACGATCGCGGAACAACTTCAGGCTGTCGACGTCGACTTTCTTGGTGTTGTGCGCAGTGTTTTTCGCTTCGCCGGCACCGGTGCCATAACCTTTGATGGTCTTGGCGAGGATGACGGTTGGTTGTTCTTTGTGGTTGACCGCTTCGTGGTACGCCGCATAGACCTTGTACGGGTCGTGGCCGCCACGGTTGAGTTTCCAGATCTCGTCGTCGGACAGATCAGCAACCATCGCCTTCAGTTCAGGCGTGTTGAAGAAGTGCTCGCGAACGAACGCGCCGTCTTTGGCTTTGTAGTTCTGGTACTCGCCGTCGATGACTTCGTCCATGCGACGTTGCAGGATGCCGTCGACGTCTTTGGCCAGCAGTGGGTCCCAGAAACGGCCCCAGATGACTTTGGTCACGTTCCACTGAGCACCGCGGAACACGCCTTCGAGTTCCTGGATGATCTTGCCGTTGCCGCGAACCGGGCCGTCGAGGCGCTGCAGGTTGCAGTTGATGACGAAGATCAGGTTGTCCAGCTTCTCGCGGCCGGCCAGGGAGATCGCGCCCAGGGATTCCGGCTCGTCGCACTCGCCGTCGCCCAGGAAGCACCAGACTTTCTGTTTGCCCGGCTGGATGAAACCGCGGTGTTCCAGGTACTTCATGAAGCGAGCCTGGTAGATCGCTTGAATCGGACCCAGACCCATCGATACGGTCGGGAACTGCCAGAAGTCAGGCATCAGCCAAGGGTGCGGGTAGGACGACAGGCCCTGACCGTCGACTTCCTGGCGGAAGTTGTTCATCTGGTCTTCGGTGATGCGGCCTTCCATGAACGCACGGGCGTAAACGCCTGGCGAGGTGTGGCCCTGGAAGTAGATCAGGTCGCCGCCGTGTTCGTCGGTCGGGGCCTGGAAGAAGTAGTTGAAGCCGATGTCATACAGGGTCGCACTGGAAGCGAAGCTGGAGATGTGACCACCCAGGTCAGAATCTTTCAGGTTCGTACGCATTACCATGGCCATCGCGTTCCAGCGCACCAGCGAGCGAATGCGGCGTTCCATGAACAGGTCGCCAGGCATGCGTGCTTCGTGGGTTACCGGGATGGTGTTGCGGTAAGGCGTGGTGATGGCGTAAGGGAGCTGCGAACCGCTGCGGGTTGCCAGTTCACCCATACGGGTCATCAGATAGTGAGCACGGTCTTCGCCTTCTTTGTCGAGAACCGATTCCAGGGCGTCCAGCCATTCCTGGGTTTCGACGGGATCGAGGTCTTGCATGGCTTGCTCCAGGGCGGAAAGGCTTCCAGAATCGGTTGCCTGAGTTTGCGACTGGCCTTGTGGGCAGACGATTTAAAATTCTTGGATTGCCGTCAGGTTGTTCCGGCGGCGTGTAGTTTTACTACAAATCTTCCGGCATTTCAGCCTTTCGGATGTATAGACGAGTAGTAAAACTACAGATGAAAGGCTTGTGGCCTCCGACTGCGTTGTGAGAATAATCGTTAAGGTTGGTCGATTACCATCCGTAAAAGGTGAAACTTTGATGCTGGATGCTAAAGAAGAAGAAATTTCAGCTATTTCTAACTTTTGTTCGACAGTCCTTCGCGTAGCGGGTTTTCACCATTCACTACAAGCGGCCATTTACACGCCGATCAAGGATAGACCATGACCCTGCCCGTGCTTGCCGAACTGCCTGCCATTCTCCAGCCGTTGGTCACTCGATCGGAGCAGTCGTTCCGTACGGCCGTCGCCGAACTGGAAGACGATCACGGCTTCGCCAACTGGACACCAGAGCGCTGGGCGCAATTCGCCCGCGTCACCGCCGCCAGCGAGTTTGTCATTGAACAGAGCGTTCGTGACCCTTTGATGTTGTTGGCGCTGGTGCAGTCCGGCGAACTCGATCGACCCTTCGCTCCGGGCGAACTCTGTGCGCAGATTGCCGCGGCGGTAGAGGCAGCGCAAACCGAAGACGAACTCGGTCGTGCTCTGCGCCGCCAGCGTGCCCGCCATCAAGTGCGGATCATCTGGCGTGACCTCAACCGTCAGGCCGATCTGGTGCAGACCTGCCGCGATCTCTCGGACATGGCCGACGCCACCATCGATCAGGCTTATCAATGGTTGTACAGCCGCCATTGCGAACAATTCGGCACGCCAACCGGCCGCCGCAGCGGTCTGCCACAGCCCATGGTCATCCTCGGCATGGGCAAGCTCGGCGCGGTCGAGTTGAACCTGTCTTCCGACATCGATCTGATCTTCGCCTACCCCGAAGGTGGCGAAACGGTGGGCGTGAAGCGCTCGCTGGATAATCAGGAATTTTTCATTCGTCTCGGCCAGCGCCTGATCAAGGCGCTGGATCCGATGACCGTCGACGGTTTCGTGTTCCGCGTCGACATGCGTCTGCGTCCGTACGGTTCGTCCGGCGCGCTGGTGCTGAGCTTCAATGCGCTGGAGCAGTATTACCAGGATCAGGGCCGCGACTGGGAACGCTACGCGATGATCAAGGCGCGGGTGGTGGCCGGCGATCAGGTCGCCGGCGCGCAGTTGCTCGACATGCTTCGGCCATTTGTTTATCGGCGTTATCTGGACTTTTCGGCGATCGAAGCGCTGCGCACCATGAAGCAGCTGATTCAGCAGGAAGTCCGGCGCAAAGGCATGGCCGACAATATCAAGCTCGGCTCCGGCGGGATTCGTGAGGTCGAGTTCATTGCTCAGGCCTTCCAGTTGATCCACGGTGGCCGCGACTTGAGCCTGCAGCAGCGTCCTCTATTAAAGGTGTTGAGCACGCTGGAGGGGCAGGGTTATCTGCCGCCAACGGTGATCAGCGAATTGCGCGAAGGCTACGAATTCCTCCGTTACACCGAACACGCGATACAGGCGATAGCCGACCGTCAAACGCAGATGCTGCCGGACGGCGCGCAGGATCAGGCGCGCATTGCCTTTATGCTCGGGTTTGCCGATTGGGAGGCTTTCCACGAAAAACTGATGTTCTGGCGTGGCCGCGTCGCTTGGCACTTTGCTCAGGTGATCGCTGATCCCGACGAGGAAGAAGGCGCTGAAAGTGAAGTGGTGGTCGGCGGTGAATGGCTGCCGCTGTGGGAAGAAGAGCAAGACGAAGAAGCGGCTTGCCGTCAGTTACAAGAAGGCGGTTTTGCCGATGCCAGCAAAGCCCTGAAGGCGCTGGCCGGTTTGCGCGGCAGCCCGCAGTTGCGCGCGATGCAGCGTTTGGGGCGCGAGCGTCTCGATGCGTTTATTCCGCGTCTGTTGGCGCAAGCCGTCGAACATGCCAATCCGGATCTGGTGCTTGAACGCGTGTTGCCGCTGGTGGAAGCAGTCGCGCGGCGTTCGGCTTATCTGGTCTTGCTCACGGAAAACCCCGGTGCGCTGCGCCGCTTGCTGACGTTGTGCGCGGCGAGTCCGTGGATCGCTGAGCAGATCACTCGTTTTCCGCTACTGATGGATGAATTGCTAAACGAAGGGCGTTTGTTCAAACCGCCGTTGGCGCCGGAATTGGCTGCGGAGTTGCGCGAGCGTCTGACGCGAATCCCCGAAGACGACCTCGAACAACAAATGGAAGCCCTGCGCCATTTCAAACTGGCGCACCGCTTGCGCGTCGCCGCCTCGGAAATCGCCGGCAGCCTGCCGTTGATGAAAGTCAGCGATTATTTGACCTGGCTGGCCGAAGCGATCCTGGAACAAGTGCTGGCCCTCGCCTGGCGCCAGACCGTGGCCAAACACGGCACGCCGCTGCGCACCGACGGTACTTTGTGCGATCCCGGCTTCATCATTGTCGGTTACGGCAAAGTCGGCGGGCTGGAACTGGGGCATGGTTCCGATCTGGATCTGGTGTTTATCCACGACGGCGATCCGCAAGCGGAAACCGACGGGGCCAAGCCTATCGATGGCGCGCAGTTCTTTACCCGACTGGGCCAGCGGATCATTCACTTGCTGACGGCGCAGACCAACTCGGGCCAGTTGTATGAAGTGGACATGCGTCTGCGGCCCTCCGGTGCGTCCGGGCTGTTGGTGAGTTCGCTCGGCGCGTTTGCCCGCTATCAGGAAAATGAAGCCTGGACCTGGGAGCATCAGGCTCTGGTGCGAGCGCGGGTGCTGGTCGGCAGTCAGGATGTCGGGCAGGCGTTCGAGAAAGTCCGCGCCCAGGTGTTGGGCAAATCCCGCGATCTGGCGAAGTTGCAACAGGAAGTAAGCGAGATGCGCGCGAAGATGCGCGACAACCTCGGCACCAAGAGCACCGCGGCCGGTACGGCGGCAAATGCCTTCGACGCCACGGCGCCCTTTGACCTCAAGCAGGACGCCGGAGGTATCGTCGATATTGAATTTATGGTGCAATACGCGGCCCTGGCGTGGTCGCACAGCCACCCGCCATTGTTGCGCTGGACCGATAACATCCGCATCACGGAAGAGCTGGAACACGAAGGGCTGATGCCTGCCGAAGACGCCAGCCTGTTGCGTGAGGCCTACAAAGCCTACCGCTCGGCCGCTCACCGGCAGGCCCTGCAGAAGGATGCCGGAGTGATCGCGGGAGACCAGTTCGTCGAAGAACGGCGGCAGGTCTTGCGGATCTGGAAAGAGATGGGGCTAAGCTGAAACACAAACGCAAGGCTGATGAGATTCAAAAGGTGGGAGCGAGCCTGCTCGCGAATGCGCAGTGTCAGTCAACATCAATGTTGAATGTGTCGGCCCCTTCGCGAGCAGGCTCGCTCCCACAGTGATCTGCGGTGAAACGTAGATGTGTGAACAGACGCAAAACCATGTGGGAGCGAGCCTGCTCGCGATAGCGGAGTGACAGTCGACAGTCATGTTGAAGGTAATGACCCATCGCAAGCAGCGACGCTCCCTCAGTGATTCTCGAGACGGGGAGGCGTAAATGCCTCCCCGGTTCGTTTTTGGAAACCACATGAATATTCTGATCGTTGGGCCCAGCTGGGTCGGTGACATGGTGATGGCGCAGACACTCTTTCAGTGTCTCAAGCAGCGCCACCCGCAATGCGAAATCGACGTGCTGGCCCCCGAGTGGAGCCGGCCGATCCTTGAGCGTATGCCCGAAGTGCGCAAGGCCTTGAGCTTCCCGCTCGGCCACGGCGCGCTGGAATTGGCGACGCGTCGGCGCATCGGCAAATCCCTGCGCGGTCAGTACGATCAGGCGATCCTGCTGCCCAACTCGCTGAAATCGGCGCTGGTGCCGTTCTTCGCCGGCATCCCGAAACGCACCGGGTGGCGTGGCGAATTCCGTTACGGCTTGCTCAACGACGTGCGCACCCTCGACAAAGAACGCTATCCGCTGATGATCGAGCGTTTCATGGCCCTGGCCTATGAAGCGAACGCCGACCTGCCAAAACCGTACCCGCGCCCGAGTCTGCAGATCGACCCGGTGACCCGCGAAGCCGCGCTGGCCAAGTTTGGCCTGAGCCTCGACCGCCCGGTGTTGGCCCTATGCCCCGGCGCCGAGTTCGGCGAATCCAAGCGCTGGCCGTCCGAGCACTACGCCAAAGTCGCCGAGGCGCGGATCCGCGAAGGCTGGCAGGTCTGGCTGTTCGGTTCGAAAAATGATCACGCGGTGGGCGAAGACATTCGCGCACGCTTGATCCCGGGCCTGCGTGAAGAATCGGTCAACCTCAGCGGCGGTACCTCGCTGGCCGAGGCTATCGACTTGATGTCCTGCGCCGACTCGGTGGTCTCTAACGACTCTGGCCTGATGCACGTTGCCGCTGCGCTGAACCGTCCATTGGTCGCCGTTTACGGTTCCACTTCACCGGGTTTCACGCCGCCATTGGCCGAACACGTCGAAGTGGTCCGTTTGGGCCTCGATTGCAGCCCGTGCTTCGACCGTACTTGCCGCTTCGGCCATTACAACTGCCTGCGCCAGCTGATGCCGGACGCGGTCAACGATGCTTTGCAGAAACTGCAGGGCGCTGTGGTCGAGGTCCATTAAGTTGCGGGTACTGCTGATCAAGACTTCATCGCTGGGCGACGTGATCCATGCGTTGCCGGCGCTGACCGACGCCGCCCGGGCGATCCCCGGGATCAAATTCGACTGGGTCGTGGAAGAAGGCTTCGCCGAGATTCCGACCTGGCACCCGGCCGTTGGCAAGGTGATTCCGGTGGCGATCCGCCGCTGGCGCAAAAACATCTGGAAAACCATCACCAGCGGCGAATGGAAACGCTTCAAGCAAAGCGTGCGCGCGAATAAATACGACTTGGTGATCGACGCCCAAGGCCTGCTGAAAAGTGCCTGGCTGACCCGTTACGTTAAAGCGCCAGTGGCAGGACTCGACAACGGTTCGGCCCGGGAGCCGATGGCCGCGCGTTTTTACGATCGCAAACTGGCCGTGGCCCGTGGTCAACACGCCGTCGAACGTGTGCGGCAGTTGTTCGCCATCGCCCTCGGTTACGACCTGCCAAAAGGTCTCGGCGACTACGGCCTCAACGTCGAGCGTCTGGTCGAGCTGCCGCGCAAAAACGCCTTCGTGGTGTTCCTGCACGGCACTACCTGGGACACCAAACACTGGCCGGAAGCCTACTGGCGCGAGCTGACCGAACGTGTCGGTTACCTCGGCGTTGGGGTAAAACTGCCGTGGGGCAACCCGCAGGAAAAGGCCCGTGCAGAACGTATTGCCGCCGGTTTCAAGCACGCCGAAGTGCTGCCGAAACTCAATCTGGCCGGTGTCGGCAAAGTCCTCGCCGGGGCCCAAGCCTGCGTGGCGGTAGACACCGGTCTCGGCCACTTGGCCGCTGCGCTGGATGTGCCGACCATCTCGCTGTTCGGCCCGACTAACCCGGGCCTGACCGGCGCCTACGGCAAATTGCAGATTCACCTGGCCAGCGACTTCCCGTGCGCGCCGTGCCTGCAAAAGAAATGTACCTATCAACCGACCGCGCAGGATGCCCGTCAGTTTGACCTGAAGCGTGAACAGCCGCTGTGCTTCACGCGTCTGAACCCCGAGCGTGTCGCCAGCCGACTGAGCACGTTGTTAATGGCTGAGGAGCTGCGCTGATGCAATTGGCATTCGTCCTGTACAAATATTTCCCGTTCGGTGGTTTGCAGCGCGACTTCATGCGCATCGCCCTCGAATGCCAGAAACGTGGTCACCAGATACGCGTCTACACATTGATCTGGGAAGGCGACGTGCCGCCCGGTTTCGAAGTGCTGGTGGCGCCGGTCAAGGCGTTCTTCAATCATCGCCGCAACGAAAAGCTCAGCGCGTGGATGGAAGCGGATCTGGCCAAGCGCCCGGTCGATCGCCTGATTGGCTTCAACAAGATGCCGGGTCTGGACGTTTACTACGCTGCCGACGGTTGCTTCGAAGACAAGGCGCAAAACCTGCGCAATTCGCTGTACCGCCGCTGGGGCCGCTATCGCCACTTCGCCGACTACGAGCGCGCGGTGTTCGCCAAAGACGCGAAGACCGAAGTGCTGATGATTTCCGAAGTGCAGCAGCCGCTGTTCATCAAGCATTACGACACGCCGCTTGAGCGCTTCCACCTGCTGCCGCCGGGCATTGCTCAGGATCGTCGCCGTCCAGCGGATGCTGACGAAATTCGCGCCGGTTTCCGCGCCGAATTCAATCTGAAAGACGACGAGCTGCTGCTGGTGCAGATCGGCTCCGGCTTCAAAACCAAGGGCGTTGATCGCAGCCTGAAAGCGCTGGCGGCATTGCCCGCTGAGCTGAAGAAACGCACCCGGCTGTTTGTAATTGGCCAGGATGACCCCAAATTGTTCCAGATGCAGAGCGCGACTCTGGGTCTGGGCGATAACGTGACGTTTCTCAAGGGACGCAGCGATATCCCGCGTTTCCTGCTTGGCGCTGATCTGTTGATCCACCCGGCGTACAACGAAAACACCGGTACCGTGCTGCTTGAAGCGCTGGTCGCCGGTTTGCCGGTGCTGGTCAGCGCGGTTTGCGGTTACGCCCATTACATCGCCGAGGCCGACGCCGGGCGAGTGCTGGACGAACCGTTCGATCAAACGCAGCTGACGCAATACCTGACTGAAATGTTGCATGACGACGCTGCACGCGCGGCCTGGAGCCGCAATGGTCTGGCCTTCGCCGAGACGGCCGACCTCTACAGCATGCCGCAGCACGCGGCCGATGTGATTCTGGCGGAGCACGCTTAATGAAGTTGATGCTGGCTGAACCGTTCAAAAGCCTTTGGGCCGGACGCGATCCGTTCGCCGAAGTCGAAGGCTTGCAGGGCGAGGTATACCGCGAGCTGGAAGCACGCCGGACACTGCGCACGGAAGTCGACGGCAACGGATTTTTCGTGAAGATCCACCGTGGCATCGGCTGGGGCGAAATCTTCAAAAACCTGCTGACCGCCAAGCTGCCGGTACTCGGCGCGGGTCAGGAGTGGAAGGCTATCCAGCGTTTGCAGGAAGTCGGCGTGCCGACCATGACCGCCGTCGCCTATGGCGAGAAGGGCAGCAACCCGGCGGATCAGCACTCGTTCATCGTCACCGAAGAACTGGCGCCGACCATCAGCCTCGAAGACTTCAGCATCGACTGGGTCAAGCAGCCGCCAGAGCCACCGCTCAAGCGCGCGTTGATTGCCGAAGTCGCGCGCATGACCGGGATGATGCACCGCGCCGGCGTCAATCATCGCGACTGCTACATCTGCCACTTCCTGCTGCACACCGATAAACCGGTGACGCCGCACGATTTCAAACTCTCGGTGATCGATCTGCACCGTGCCCAGACCCGCGCGAGAATTACTCAGCGCTGGCGCAACAAGGATCTGGCCGCGCTGTACTTTTCCGCGCTGGACATCGGCCTGACCCGCCGCGACAAACTGCGTTTTCTCAAAGGCTACTTCCAGCAACCGCTGCGCCAGATCCTCGCGGAAGAAGCGCCGTTACTGAGCTGGCTCGAAGGCAAGGCCAACAAGCTCTATGCGCGTAAACAGCGCTATGGGGATGCGCTCTGATGGCGGGTTGGAACCTTGAAGCGGAATACACCGATCTCGCCGACGACTTTGGCAGCCTCGAAGCGGTGTTCGCCCTGCAGGGCGAAAGGCTGACCTGGGATCCGTTGTCCGAAGTCATCCGCGTGCAACGCAATGGCGTCAACTATTACGTCAAACGCTACGTCGGCGCCGGTAAAGGCTTGCGCCGTTACCTCGGCAAGCCACGGGTGAAGATGGAGTGGCAAAACCTCAAGCGCTTCGCCAAGTGGGGCATTCCCACGGCTGAGGTGGTGGCCTGGGGGCTGGAACGGCGCGGCGCGTCCTACGCTCGTGGCGCGATGATCACCCGTGAATTGCCCAATACCGAAGACCTGTCGGCGCTGGCCGAGCGCAACGATCCGAAACTCAAGGATCACGCCTGGGTTGATGGCGTCAGTCGGCAGTTGGCCGTTTATACGCGGACGATGCACGATCACCGCTTTACGCATAACGATCTGAAATGGCGCAACCTGCTGATCGATGATCAGGCGCAGCTGTTTTTGATCGACTGCCCGAACGGTGATTTCTGGCGCGGCTTCTGGCTCAAATACCGCATCACCAAGGATCTGGCCTGCCTCGACAAGGTCGCCAAATATCACCTGTCGAACACCCAGCGCCTGCGCTTTTACCTGCAATACCGTGGGCGTGATCGCCTGAATGCCGCTGACAAGAAGCGTATTCGCCACGTGGTGAGATTTTTCGAGGGACGTGAATGACTGATTTTCTGGCCGTCGAAGACCGTGCGCTGCTCGAGCGCAATGGCCTCGGCACTTTTGATGCCCTGTGGGCCAAGCAGCTCGAAGCGGTGGACGAACCGAACACCGACGGCGGCGGCTGGAGCAGTGTGTTCCGCCTTGAGCTGGAAGGCCACGCCTACTACCTCAAGCGCCAGAGCAATTACCTGACCCGTACCTTGCATGCGCCGTTCGGCGAGCCAAGCTTTGCCCGCGAATTTCGCAACATCAGCCGCTACAACACGCTGGGGATTCCGGCGCTGGAAGCGGCGTTCTTCGGGCAGCGCAAGGTCGACGGCGAAGTCCGCGCGATTCTGCTCACCCGCGCCCTCGATGGCTGGGACGATCTCGATTCGTTGCTGCAGCGTTGGTCCGAACTGACTGCCGTGCAGCAATCGGCGATCCTCAAGGCCTGCGGGCAACTGGCGCGACGCCTGCACGGCTTGCGCCAGGTGCACGGTTGTTTTTATCCCAAGCACATCTTTATGCAGGCCGATGGCGGTGGGTATCGGGCGCAGTTGATCGATCTCGAGAAAACCCGGCCGTTGCTGTTTGGCATGCGTGATCGGGTCAAGGACCTTGAGCCGCTGTTGCGCCGTGCGCCGATGTGGAGCACAGAGCAGTTGCGTGAGTTGCTCGCGGCCTACCTCGATCAACCGGCTGACAGCTCGCTGATCGACAGTTGGGTCACGCGTCTGACGGCCCGGCGCAGCCACAAGAGGGCTCGTTGATGCAGCTGTCCGACCTGAAAAACGCCGGGCGTACGCCGAGTCTGCCGCTGACGATTACCTTGGCAGATGCCGCAGGTCCGGCTGATTTGCAGTTGCTGAGCCTGCTGCGCGTGTTGCCTGGCCAGCGTTATGTCGGCGCCGGTGTCTGGCGCGGCCGGCCAGTGCTGGCGAAATTGCTGGTCGGGAGCAAGGCTGCGCGGCATTTTCAGCGTGAACTCAATGGCGTGAAACTGCTGGCATCGCAAGGCTTGACCACGCCGCTGCTGTTGGCCGATGGCTTGAAAGAAGGCGAGGGCGGCTGGCTGCTGTTCGAATTCCTCGAGGACGCCGAAAGCCTTGGCGATGCCTGGCATCAGGTAGAGTCTTTGCCAGCGCTGGCGGATGAGCAATCGGCGGTGCTGGCCGAAGCGCTCGGCGCGATCGCCCAACTTCACAGCAAAGGCCTGTGGCAGGAGGACTTGCACCTCGACAATCTCCTGCGCCACAACGGACAACTGTATTTGATCGACGGCGCCGGGATCTGCGCGGAAACCGCCGGTCAGCCGTTGTCACGGCAAAAAGTGCTGGAAAACCTCGGTGTATTTTTCGCCCAGTTACCAAAGTCGCTGGAGCCGTTTACCGAAGAATTGCTGGTGTATTACCTGCTGAGCAACGCCGAGCACGCGCTGCCGCTGGAAGCGTTGCAGAAGCAGATCGACAAGGTGCGCGCCTGGCGTCTGCGCGACTACCTGATCAAGGTCGGTCGTGAATGCACGCTGTTTGCGGTGCAGCGCGGTGCATTTGCCTTGCGCGCCATTCGTCGCGAGGAAGAAGTCGCGATGGTGCCCGTGCTGGAGCAGGCCGATGCGCTGCTCGATCAGGGCCACTTGTACAAGACCGGCGGCGCGGCGAGTGTCGGCAAGGTCAACGTGGCCGGGCGCACGCTGGTGATCAAGCGCTACAACATCAAGAATTTTGCGCATTGGCTCAAGCGTTTCTGGCGCCCGAGCCGCGCGTGGCATTCGTGGCGCGAAGGCAATCGCCTGGCGTTTCTCGGTATCGCCACGCCGAAACCGCTGGCAGTGCTGGAAAAACGCTTTCTGTGGCTGCGTCGACAGGCTTACCTGGTCACCGAGTTTCTGCCAGGGCCGGACATCATCGAGCGCTTTGCGCCCTATGTAGAGAGCGGTGACGCGCCGGAATCCGAGTTGTTGGCGCTGGATCAGTTGTTCGCGCGACTGATCGCCGAGCGCATCAGTCATGGCGATTTCAAGGGCCACAACCTGTTCTGGCAGGAAGATCGCTGGGCGCTGATCGATCTCGATTCGATGTGTCAGCATGCCTCCGTGGGCAGCTTCGCCCCGGCCTACGCCCGAGATCGTGCGCGGTTCATGCGTAACTGGCCGGAGAGCAGCGCGCTGTATCAAGTCATCGATCAGCGGTTGCCCAAAGACATTTCCAGCGCTGCCTGACTCCATCCGCCAGCACCGCCAATCCCTCCGGAAGAAACGGTGCACAAACCCCACTGACTTCTCCTACAGCTTCTACAGAAGCCATGAACTGTGCGGTGTGCAGCCGCGATGCTAGTTTGCCTGACGACTACGGAGGGCAACGCTTGAGTATCAAAAAGGCTGTGACACTGAGTGCTTTTTCATGGGTTTTATCAGGCTGCGGCAGCGCCCTGACCGTGCTGCAGGACGACGCCGACGTCGCCCGCGACATGCGCAAACAGAAAACCTACTGCCAATCCATTCCGCGGATCTACAGCGGTCTGGCGTTCGACTTCTGCGTATTGAACGCGCCGCCCGATCCCACCGGCGTGCTGGTGCCGTTCGTGTTGCTGGACCTGCCGCTGTCCGGGGTACTCGACACGGTTTCTCTGCCGTACACGATTTATCGGCAGATCGAAGATGGCAATCTCAATATTTACTGGCGTACAGGCGGCGGGTGATTGATTTGCCTCCAATAGCCGCGTACAGCGATGTCATCGTCTATGTCGATGAGAGCGGTGATCATGGGATGCAAACACTGGATTCCAAATATCCAGTCTTCGTGCTCGCGTTCTGTGCCTTCGATAAGAAGCATTACTGCGAGAAAGTCATTCCTGCCCTGCAGAAGTTCAAGTTCACTCATATGGGGCATGACCTGATTGGTCTGCATGAACTTGAAATCCGCAAAGAAAAGGGTGCGTTTTCAGGGCTTTTCATTTCCAGGGAGCACAAAAATGCTTTTCTTGATGAGCTGACGTGCATCATCGACACCAGCAACTTCGTTCTCATCAGTTGCGTCATCGACAAGGCTGCTCTGCGCGAAAAGCAAGGCCAATGTCACAACCCTTATTACCTCGCTCTCGGCTTTTGTCTGGAAACACTCTATGAGTTCTTGCAGGAAAAGAATCAGCAAGGCGCAATCACACATGTGATTTTCGAGCGCCGAGGGAGGCGAGAGGATGACGAGCTTGAGCTGGAGTTTCGCAGGATGTGCGGCGGTGCGAACCGATTGGGTATTCAATTGCCGTTTGAAATCGTATTCGCGACCAAACAAGTCAATTCCACGGGTTTGCAACTGGCGGATCTCGTGGCGAGACCCATTGGAATGAGTGTTTTGAGGTCCGGTCAGAAGAATCGTGCTTTCGACGTGCTCAAACGCAAGTTCTATTGCAGTGTAGGGCGGAGCAATGCCGGAGAGGGCTTCGAGAACTGGGGACTGAAATTTTTCCCGCCCTCAGAAAGCGAAAAGCCCCGGTGATCTCACCGAGGCATTAGCGCCGACCGGGATCCCCCAGTCCATTTGCGAGTGAGGATATGACGAGAGGTGCAGGGTGTCAACGCGCAGGCACGGCAGTTCGGCTAGAGGTTTGTCGGCGCTTTTACGCTATAATCCCGCCCTTTAGCTGTCTCTCGCCCGGTGCGGAGGCACTTCAATTTTCAAGGCGCACTGCGCCTGCATGCAGACTAAAGAGGCTAGACCCCTGTGGCATTGACGATTCTTGGCCTGTCCGGCGCCCTTAGCCATGATCCTTCAGCAGCCTTGTACATTGACGGCAAGCTGGTTGCGGCGGCTGAAGAAGAGCGCTTCGTACGCGATAAACATGCAAAGAACCGCATGCCTTACGAATCGGCAAAGTTCTGCCTTGAGCAGGCCGGTATCAAGCCGTCGGACGTTGACGTGGTGGCGATTCCATTCGCCCCGATCAGCCTGTTCGGCAAGGCCCGCTGGCACTACGCCAAGCGCTACTGGTACGCGCCGGATCGCGCCCTCGATGCGATTTTGATGGGCAACCGTCGTTACAAGCGCTATCGCAACAAGATCGTCTGGTGCCTCGAGCAACTGGGTTTTGATCCGAAAAAGATCAAGATCGAGCCGGTCGAGCACCACCTGGCTCACGCCTCCAGCGCCTACCACTGCTCCGGTTTCAAAGAAAAAACCGCGATCCTCGGCATCGACGGCAAGGGCGAGTACGCCACGACCTTCTTCGGTTACGGCGAAAACGGCAAGATCCACAAGATCAAGGAATTCTTCGATCCGGACTCCCTCGGTGGCCTGTACGGCGCGATCACCGAATTCCTCGGTTTCGAGATGCTCGACGGTGAGTTCAAGGTCATGGGCATGGCGCCGTACGGCGACGCCAGCAAATACGACTTTTCGCGTCTGGCCTCGTTCGAGAACGGCGAACTGGTGATCAACACCGACTACGCCAACGTCATCGGCCTGCGCCGCTACAAAGAGAAGGGCAAAGGCTTCTACTTCTCGCCGAAGCTGATCGAATGGCTGGGTCCGAAGCGCGAAGGCGACATCGCTGACGAGCCGTACATCCACTACGCCGCGAGCATGCAAGCGCTGTTCGAGAAACTGGCGTTGCAGATGATCGACCACTATCTGGGCGACGTGCTCAAGGAAACCGGCAAACTGGCATTCGCCGGCGGCTGTGCGTTGAACGTCAAACTGAACCAGAAAATCATCGCCCGCGATGACGTCAAGGAGCTGTTCGTCCAACCGGCGTCCGGCGATGCCGGCACCGCCGTCGGCGCGGCTGCTTACGTGTCGCATGCCCGTGGCGTCCCGGTCGAGAAGATGGAACACGTCTACCTCGGCCCGTCGTACAGCAACGAAGACGTCATCGCCGCCTGCGCGCGTCACGAGAACAAGCCGACCTGGCGCAAGCTCGACAACATGCCGGAGCAGATCGCCAAAATCATGGTCGATGGCAACCCGGTGGCCTGGTTCCAGGGCCGCATGGAATTCGGTCCGCGTGCCTTGGGTGGCCGCTCGATCATCGGTTGCCCGAGCATTGCCGGCGTCGCGGATCGTATCAACCACCAGATCAAGTTCCGCGAGCGCTGGAGGCCTTTCTGCCCGTCGATGCTCGACACCGTTGCGCCACAGATGATCAAGATCGATCATCCGGCACCGTTCATGACCTTCACCTTCGAAGTGTCTGACGAGTGGAAAACCCGCGTGCCGGAAGTCGTTCACGAGGACGGCACGTCCCGTGCCCAGGTGCTCAAGCGCGAATACAACCCGCGTTACTACGACATGATGAAAGCGCTGGAAGTGTTGACCGGTAACGGCGTTTCGCTGAACACCTCGCTCAACCGTCGTGGCGAACCGATGATCTGCTCGCCGACCGATGCGCTGAACATGTTCTTCGGTTCGGACCTTCAGTATCTGATCATGGAAGACATTCTGGTGGTCAAAGAGGGCGCAAACGCTTATGACTCGCTCGGCTGAACGCCATGTGCTGCAGTTCTGTCACGGCTATGACGGGCCGTTCCTCGACTGCGCACGGCAGTATGCCAGCCTGTTCGCGGGCACCGGTTATCGGGTGACCACGGTCTTTCTGACCGGGGCCGCCGATAGCGAGGTGGCCGCAGCGTGTGCTTCCGATGAAGTGTTGTTCATGGAGTACAGCTCAAAGGCCATTCGTGGCCTGAAGCTGGGCGCCATCAATGATCTGCGCAAGATCGCCGCTTCACGCAATTTCAGTTTCTGCATCGCCCATCGCTTCAAGCCGATCTACATCGCCTTGCTCGGCACTTCGCTGCCGGTGATTGGCGTGCACCACGCGTATGACGATTACAAGCGCGCCACCCGCAAGTTGTTTGCCGGTATTTTCCGCAAACGCCTGAGCCTGCTAGGCGTGTCCGACGCGGTGCGCGACGACATGCGTCGTTCCCTGCCCAAGTGGCCGCAGGAGCGGATTCAGACGCTGTACAACCGCATCGATGTGTCTGCGCTGCAATTCAGTCAGGTGTCCGCACGCGAAGCCCGCGAGACCTTGGGACTGGCGGCGGATGCGTGGATTGTCGGCAACGTCGGCCGCCTGCACCCGGATAAAGATCAGGCCACGCTTCTGCACGGTTTTGCTGCGGCGTTGCAGGGTTTGCCGAGCAACAGCCAGTTGGTGATTCTCGGCCAGGGCCGCCTGGAGCAGGATCTCAAGGAGCTGGCTCGCGAGCTGGGTATCGGCGACCGCGTGCTGTTTCTCGGTCAGGTGCCGGACGCACGCAATTATTTCCGTGCTTTTGATGTGTTTGCCCTGAGTTCCGATCACGAACCGTTCGGCATGGTGTTGCTGGAGGCCATGGCCGCTGGCGTGCCATTGCTGTCCTCAGCGTGTGGCGGGGCGAAGGAAGTGGTCGAAGGTGTCGGCATTCTGTTCCCGTTGGGAGATGCCGAACACTTGGCGCAAGGCCTGCAACATCTGGCCGGAATGGATGATCAACAGCGCCTTCAGTGCGCCGAGATGATGCTTGATCGTCTGCGTGAGCGTTTCTCCGACCGTGCGGTGCGTGACACCTTCTGGCGTCTGCCGCAAGTTATCGATCTGGCACCGAGGGGCTGATGCTCAACCGATTTCAAGGCTGGCGCGAACGTGGCTGGTCGCACGTTGACGCCTCCACCTATGCAACAGCCTGGCAGCGTTTTGGCGGCAGCGTCGCGACTCACCCGTTGGTGGTCGAACGTCTGGCGGCTCTCGCCGGCATCCCGGTGCGTTACCTGGCCTGGGAAGAACAAGGCGAAATCAAAGCGGCGATCCCGACCTGGGGGCGCGATTTGGCGTTGTCCAAGGACGTGCTCAAGCGCCACGGCAAAAAAGGCCTGTTCGACCTCGGCAACGCCGAGCTGATCCTGCCGGCCGCCGTCGATGCCCAGGCCCCGCTGCGCCACCGCGCGCGCTATCTGTCGGCGCTCAACGAAAGCCGTTTCAGCGGCATGAGGTTGCAGACCGAGCAGCTGGCCATGGCCCGCACTCCTGAAGAACTGTCGAAGAAGTTTCGCTACAACCAGCGCCGCGAACTGCGCTTGCTGGAAGAGGCGGGCGGTGTGGTGCGTCCGGTTGGCGAGTTTTCCAGCGCCGAACTGGCTGCTATCTATTGCGATCTGTTCCAGCGGCGCTGGGGTTTTCCGGCCACCGGCGCTGCCCGCATGGCCGAAGTGATTGAGCTGCTGCGCGAGCTGTTGATCGGCTCGGTGATCTTTCTCAACGATGCGCCGATTGCGATCCAGCTGGTGTACCGCGTCGAAGCCCTCGAGTGGATCAGCGTCGAATATATCAATGGCGGCGTCGACCCCGAAACCCGCGAATTCAGCCCGGGCAGCGTGTTGAGCTTCCTCAATACGCAAAGCGCCTGGGAGCACGCGCGGGCACTGGATAAGCCACTGCGCTTTTCCTTCGGTCGCGCCGACCGTGAATACAAGGATCGCTGGTGCAATCCTGTGCCGGTGTTCACCGTATGAGTCAGCCCATGAGCCGCAAACAGCAACTGCTCAAGCGCCACCGGCGCAACAAACGCGTCGGTCTGTTGATTGCGCTGATCGTGTTGATCGCGATTGGCGTACTGGTCGCCTGGTGGTTGCCGCTTGTGCTTGCGGTGATTGGCTGGATCGCCCACGAAGCGTGGTTCGCCGATCACCTGTTCTATTCGCCGAAAGACGATTACCAGTACAGCTTCCCACCCTTCACGCCACAGCCAAAAGTGCATCTGCACGGCGAACAATTGCATCTGGATGAAGGCGTGATGCTGGTGGATGACGCCACGCTGATTCTCGCCGTGCAGGTCAGAAGCTCCTGGCTGGGGCGATTCTTCGATCCACGCATTGAACTGGCGGGCGGTACGAACCCTGACGCGCAAACTTTCGAGCGCGGCGTCAATGGCCTGCGTTATCTGAACCTCAGCGGTCAGGCCCAGGCCTTGTCGCAAGGTGTGCTGCGTTTGCGCGGGCGTTTCTGCCGCGTCTCCGGGGAGCCAGTGTTGTGGGCGCCGGAGCAAGCGGATTATCGCCGCTCGCGGGTCATGGTGATTGCCCCGCACGCCGATGACGCGGAACTGGCCGCCTACGGTCTGTACAGCCAGGCCGACGAAGCCTGGGTCGTCACCCTTACTGCCGGCGAAATCGAAGCCGAACATTATCAGCAGATGGGCCTGAACAAGGTTGAAGCCGCGCGACTCAAGGGCCGACTGCGCGCCTGGGACAGCCTCGCTGTGCCGCGTTGGGCCGGGGTGCCGGCGCAAAACTGTGTGCAGTTGGGCTATTTCTGTCTGCAACTGCAAGCGATGCAGGCAGCGCCGAATCAACCCATTGCTTCGCGTGAAGCCGATTTGAGCGATACCCGGCTGTTCCGCCAGTTGAATCCGTTCACCTTGCCGAGTGACATCGACGGCGCGCCGACCTGGAACAACCTGCTGGCCGACCTGCGTGAAGTGCTGCTGCGCGCACGTCCGGATGTGATCGTACTGCCGCACCCGACGCTTGATCCGCATCCCGACCATCTCTGCAGCCAGCAAGCGGTGTTGCAGGTGCTGAGCAGCCTCGACTGGCAACCGACCCTGCTCGGCTACGCCAACCATTTGCACGACAACGATCGCTGGCCGATGGGCAATGCCGGTGAAGGCATCGCGCTGCCGCCGGCGTTTGATGCGGCCGTACCGATGCAGCCACTGTGTCTGCCGCTGTCTCTTGAACAGCAACGCGACAAAGCCATGGCGCTGGGCATGATGCACGACTTGCAGCCACCGGCGCCGTTCAAGCGCCGTTTGCGCCGCTTGATTCAGCGCTTGCTGGCCGGTCGCGCGCCGTCGGTGTATGGCGAAAACGAATTTTTTCGAAAAGCGGTCAGGCGCCAGGAATTGCTTTGGCTGCTGAAGCCGGGCGAGTCAGGCGCGAACCGGGGAGAGCTATGAGTCAACGCTCGAAGGTGCTGCAGCTGCAGCCTGACTACAACGTCAAAGCCCATGATTTCGCCGACCTTGCCGAGCAGATCGTCAAGGCGTTGCCGTCGGATCGCTATGAGCTGACCGCTGCATTTCTGCGCGGCAAACCCGCGCCCGGTGAGCCGGTGAGTCGTGCCGACCGCTCGGTGTATTTCGAGTTTTCCGACAAGTCGCTCAAGGGCATGCGCCTGCGCGCGATGTGGCAGCTGTACAAGTTCTGCCGCCGGGAAAAGTTTGACGTGGTGATCTGCAACCGCTTCAAACCGGTGAACATGATGCTCACGCTCAACCGCTGGTTGAAGGTGCCACTGTGCATTGGCATCTCCCACGGTTTTGGTGAGTACGATCGCTTTTACCGACGTCGTCAGACTCAGCGCCTGATTGATCGGCACTGGCGTTTTGTCGGTGTCTCGCCAGCGGTGAAACAGTACTTGCTGGACTGCGACTGCGGTTTCACCGACCAGAACACTTACGCCATCACCAACGCCATCGACATCGAACAAGCCGAAGGCTTGCAGCACAGCCGTGAAAAGGCGCGGGAGTTACTGGGTATCGATCCGGATGTGCGCCTGATCGGCGCGTTGGGACGATTGGTGTCGGTCAAGGGCCACACCTATCTGTTGCAAGCCTTTGCCGCACTGAAAGACAAATACCCGAAAACGCAATTGGCAATCATCGGCGCCGGTCGCCTGCAAGCGCCGCTGGCTGCCGAGATTGAGCAGCTGGGCCTGAGCGGTCGCGCGCACCTGCTGGGTTTCAAGGAAAATGCTCTGCAATACGTGCGTGCCTTTGATATCTGGACCATGCCGTCGCTGGCCGAAGGTCTTGGCCTGGCGCTGTTGGAAGGCATGAGCGGGCACCTGCCGGTCATCGCCTCGAACGTGCCGGCCATGTTGCCACTGATCGAGGGCGCTGGCGGCTTGGCAATCACGCCGAAGGATGTGCCGAGCCTCGTTGCCGCGCTGGATCAGTATCTCGCGCTGTCCGATGACGAACTCAAAGCCAAGGGCGCACAGGCCTATCGCTATCTGCAGGAACAACATGACATCGAGGTGTTCCGTCAGGAATACCTTGATCTGATCGACGATGGCCTGGAACAGGCGCGCAAGGAACAGCCATGAGCCAAGAAAGAGCCGTGAGCGAAGACGCAGTCTCGAACGAAGCAAACGCGCTCGTCACCGTCATCATCGCCTCGTACAACCACGGCCCGTACATCGAGGAGAGCATCCTCAGCGTCCTCAACCAGACGTACAAAAACATCGAACTGCTGGTCATCGATGACGGCTCGCAGGATGACAGCGTCGAGCGCATCAAGATTTTGCAGGCGCAGCATGGCTTCGATTTCCGTGTCCAGGAGAATCAGGGCCTGACCAATACGCTCAACGGCGCCATCGCTCGCGCCAAGGGCAGCCTGATCGTGCCATTCGGCTCAGACGACGTCATGTACCTGGACCGCATTGCGACCCAGGTGGCTTACATGGCCGGCAAGCCTGAAGTCGGAATCTGTGCAGGCAACATCGAGTTGATGGACGCTGACGGCAAGCTTTACCCGGAAAAGCGCCAGCGCCGCGACGTGCCGTTCCGGCGTCTCGATTTCGATGACATGTTTCTCGAGCGCAAGCCCTATCCGCCGGCGCCGACCCTGATGATTCGTCGCGAAGCACTCGACAAGGTCGGCGGGTTCGATCCGTCGATTCGCCTCGAAGACCTGTACATCGAGTTGAAGGTGACGCGTGCCGGTTACTTTATTGATGGCTTGAACGCAGTGATGGCGCGCTATCGCAAACACGCCACCAACTCGTACAAGAATCATCGTTTCATGATCGAAAGTATCCTGAACACGTACGCCTTGTTCAGCGACCATCCGTTGTACAACGAAGTCCGCTACAAGTTTCTCAGTTCGATGTTCCTCAAGGCGTCCAACCGCGACCGCAAGTTGGCGCGCGAACTGCTGGCACAGATCCCGTTCAAGGCGTGGAACAAGAAAACCTGGCGCGGCGTCGGCCGTCTGCTTTTCCTGCCGCTGGAAAAGGACTGAAACCAAGCAGGTCGTTCGCGTTTAGCGGACGACCTGCTTGCTGCGAGTGCGCAACGGCTTGGGTGTCAATGCACTCGAGCTTGGGCCTGGGCATTGCTCGCGAGCACTTGCTGCTGCAGCTTGTCGACGGCGGACTTCGATGCGGTCACCGCATAACCCTGCAACAGCGCGTCAAAGTGCTCCTCGAACAGCCAGCGCTTGTCGACGGTGTAGCGTTGCATGTGGCGCAAGTTGCGCTGGCGCAGGGCAATGCGCAGCGGCGAAGGATAGACGCGCAGATCGGCCAGATCGATCAGACCGAACTCGCCATCTTCAAGTACCAGCACGTTACCCAGATGCAGCGAGCGGAAATACACCCCCTGCTCATGCAGTTGCGCCATGAATTTGCCAAATCGTTCCACCAGCGCCTGGCGCACCGCCGGCGCGGTGATGCCTTGCAACACCTGGCGCAAGGTGTGACCCGGTAGCGGGGCGTAATGCACCGCGCTGCTGCCATCGTCCAGCCGATACAGCGCCAGCACTTGTGGCGTGGGGATGCCCGCCTGGCGCACTTGTTCGCTGTTGACCGCGAAACGCTCGGAATAAGGGTTGAAACTGCCCGAGGTGTACCAGCGACGACGGCGGAACAGCTTAAGGAAGCTGCCATCGGCCAATCGCAGGACTTTCGGGCCAAGGCCATCTTCTTCGATCACTTGGGCGGCGCTGCTCATTTGCGCGAATCCGGTAGTCGAGAGCGGCTGCATCGGCATTGTCAGCAGACGTCGTGCACGCTGGTTGACGCTCAGGGCAGCGATCAGTGCCAGCGGAATCCACAACAGGAACCAGTGTTCTTTGGGGCGGGAAATGATACCGCCGCCTTCGGTCAGGCCGGCGCCCAAGCCGAAGACCAGCCAGGTCGACGCCACGATCAGCAGCGGTTGCACGCGCTGGCGCCAACTGCTCAGCAGTGCCCAGGCGTGAAAGAACAGCCATGGCAGCAAGCCGATGATGCCGACGTAATACAGCACGCCAAGGATAAAACTGTGGGGCTCCTGGAAGCTGTAACCGACGCCCGGATCTATCGACAGGCTGGCGTTGTAACCGTGACCCAGCCAAGGGTGTTCGGCGATCTTTTGCAAGGCCAGCTTCCAGATCTCCAGGCGATACGAGTCACCGCGTTCGATGATCAATTGCGCGAACACCGTGATGACTGCGGCGCCGCTCAGTACCAGAGCGAGCAGAAGACCGAGCGAGCGCCGGTTCCAGCAGATGAAGCACAGCCACAGGGCTACCATGGTGAGCGCGACCAGCGGCGTTCTTGAACCGGTGCCGATCACGGCAATGAACATGATGGCCATCGCCGGCACGCTCAGCCACATCATCTGGCGACGCTTGCAGATCATGGTCACGCTCAGCCAGTAGGCACAGAAAAAACCGAACAGGTGCGAGCTCAGCAAAGGATTGTCGAAGGCCCCCCCACCGATCAGGCGCAGGCCCGGTTCATAGGTGCGGGCAAAAGTGAACAGATAGACGATCGTGGCAATCAGCGCGACGATACCCGCGGCGAACAGCAAGGGTTGCAGAATGTCGTTGCGATAACGCACCAGCAGGTAAGTGCCAGCAAACAGCATTACCGTGTGCAGCGGCGGCTTGAACATGCCGTCGAGCGATTCTTCGGGAGGGCCCCAGATCAGACTCAGCAATGCCCAGCCGACAAACGCCAGCAGTGCGACGAAGATCGGTTCGCGCACCAGCTCTTTCAGTTCACGCGGACGCAGGCACAGGGCAATCAGCGTCGGGATGCTGAACAAGCCATAAAACAGCTTGTGCAGAAGGCTGCGACCCGGCAGAAAAAACATCGCGCACAAGAGCAAAAAATAGCCAATGGGAAGCATCCACAGGCAGATGAAATCGAAAACTCGATTGGACGTATTGCTGAAGCCACGAAGTTGCATGCTGAGAGATTCAATCCTGAAGTTGGTCGGCCATTCCGTGATGGCTATTTGATACTGAAAAACATGCCTAACAATAACAGCCTTTCGCCGATTGCCAGAACCCCGGAGAAGCTGTGCTAAAGTCAGCGTCCTTTTTATCGACTCTCGCGTGATATGACCGACTCCAGTCCTGCCGCAAGCCCTTCGAGCTTGAAAATCTACTTCCGCCTGCTCGGCTATGTCCGGCCGTACATCAGTCTGTTCCTGATCAGCATCGTCGGTTTCCTGATTTTTGCCTCGACCCAGCCGATGCTTGGTTACATTCTCAAGTACTTCGTCGACGGCCTGTCCAACCCTGAAGCCGTGCTGTTTCCGAGCGTGCCTTATCTGCGTGACCTGCAATTGTTACAGGCCGTGCCGTTGCTGATCATCCTGATCGCCGCGTGGCAGGGGTTGGGATCTTATCTGGGCAACTATTTCCTGGCCAAGGTTTCTCTGGGTCTGGTGCATGACTTGCGGGTGCAATTGTTCAATAACCTGCTGGTGCTGCCGAACCGCTATTTCGACAAGCATAACTCCGGTCATCTGATTTCCCGCATCACCTTTAACGTGACCATGGTCACGGGGGCGGCAACAGATGCGATCAAGGTCGTAATCCGTGAAGGCATGACGGTGATCTTCCTGTTCGTCTCGCTGTTGTTCATGAACTGGAAACTGACCTTGGTGATGGTCGCGATCCTGCCGCTGATTGCCGTGATGGTGCGCACCGCGAGCAAGAAATTCCGCAAGCAGAGCAAGAAAATCCAGCTGGCAATGGGCGACGTCACGCACGTGGCTTCGGAAACCATCCAGGGCTATCGCGTCGTGCGCAGCTTCGGCGGCGAAGTCTACGAAGAGAAGCGCTTCCTCAAGGCCAGCCAGAGCAACACCGACAAACAACTGCGCATGACCCGCACTGGCGCGATCTACACACCGATGCTGCAACTGGTGATCTACAGCGCCATGGCCGTGCTGATGTTCCTCGTGCTGTATCTTCGCGGTGACGCCTCGGCGGGTGACATGGTCGCCTACATCACGTTGGCCGGCCTGCTGCCGAAACCGATTCGCCAGTTGTCCGAAGTCAGCTCGACCATCCAGAAAGGCGTGGCCGGTGCGGAAAGCATCTTCGAACAGTTGGACGTGACGCCTGAAGTCGACACCGGCACGATCGAACGTGACGCAGTCACCGGTCGTCTGGATGTGCGCAACCTGAGCTTCACCTACCCGGACACTGAGCGTCAGGTCCTCGACAACATCAGCTTCTCGGTCGAGCCAGGGCAGATGGTGGCGCTGGTCGGGCGCTCGGGCAGCGGCAAGTCGACGCTGGCCAACCTGATTCCGCGTTTCTATCACCACAACAAGGGCGAGATCCTGATTGACGGTGTGGAAGTCGAAAGCTACAAACTGCTCAACCTGCGTCGGCATATCGCGCAGGTGACGCAGCACGTGACCCTGTTCAGCGACACCGTGGCCAATAACATCGCTTACGGCGATCTGGCCGGCGCGCCGCGAGAAGACATCGAGAAAGCAGCCCGTGATGCCTACGCAATGGATTTCATTGCGCAACTGCCAGAGGGCCTCGACACTCAGGTCGGCGAGAACGGCGTGCTGCTGTCCGGTGGTCAGCGTCAGCGTCTGGCAATTGCCCGTGCACTGCTCAAGAACGCGCCGCTGCTGATTCTCGACGAGGCCACATCGGCCCTCGACACCGAGTCCGAGCGGCACATTCAGGCGGCACTGGATCAGGTCATGAAGGGCCGCACCACGCTGGTGATCGCGCACCGTCTATCGACCATCGAGAAGGCCGATCTGATTCTGGTCATGGATCAGGGCCGGATCGTCGAGCGCGGCACCCACGATGAGTTGCTGGCGCAAAATGGCTACTACGCGCGGCTGAATGCCATGGGCCTCGATGCGCCGGCTGAGGACATCGCCTGAACCCGATCTCCGCCCTGCGAGCCTCTTTCCCATAATGGCGACGCTTGGCCGTGATGGGCGGCTTTTTTGTGCAAAAAATGCGCAAAAAAGCCGACTGTTTCATCCTCTTGCCAGCGGCGCGCTAGCTGGCGCCAACCCTGTGTTAATATCGCGCCCCTGTTCATTTTGTATGTGGGTTGCTCCATGAAGTTGTCCATGCCGCGATTCGATCAAGCCCCTGTCTTGGTGGTCGGCGATGTCATGCTCGACCGTTACTGGCATGGTGGTACCTCACGGATTTCCCCTGAGGCGCCGGTTCCGGTCGTTAAAGTCGAGCAAATCGAAGATCGTCCGGGTGGCGCTGCCAACGTTGCCTTGAACATTGCCGCGCTGGGTGCGCCGGCATCGCTGGTCGGTGTGACCGGTGATGACGAAGCTGCCGACAGCCTGAGCAACAGTCTCAAGGGCGCCGGCGTTCGAGCCTTGTTCCAGCGCATCGCGCATCAACCCACCATCGTCAAGTTGCGGGTCATGAGTCGGCACCAGCAGTTGCTGCGTATCGACTTTGAAGAACCGTTCGCGACCGACGCATTGGCGCTTGGCGCGCAGGTCGACGAATTGCTGGAAGGCATCAAGGTGCTGGTGCTGTCGGACTACGGCAAAGGTGCTCTGAAAAACCATCAGGCGCTGATCCAGGCGGCTCGGGCCAAAGGCATTCCGGTGCTGGCCGACCCCAAGGGCAAGGACTTCTCGATCTACCGTGGCGCGAGCCTGATCACTCCTAACCTCAGCGAGTTCGAAGCCATCGTTGGCGGTTGCGTCGACGAGCACGAGCTGGTGAGCAAGGGCGCGACGCTGATGCACGACCTCGCACTCGGTGCCTTGTTGGTGACCCGTGGTGAACACGGCATGACCCTGCTGCGTCCCGATCATCCGGCGCTGCACCTGCCGGCGCGTGCCCGTGAAGTCTTCGATGTGACCGGTGCCGGTGATACGGTGATTTCCACGCTGGCGGCGGCGATCGCCGCGGGCGAAGAACTGCCGCACGCGGTGGCGCTGGCCAACCTGGCGGCGGGCATTGTCGTCGGCAAGCTGGGTACCGCCGCAATCAGCGCGCCGGAGCTGCGTCGTGCCATTCAGCGCGAAGAGGGTTCCGAACGCGGTGTGCTCGGTCTGGAGCAACTGCTGCTGGCGGTGGCCGATGCCCGTGCGCACAACGAGCGGATCGTCTTCACTAACGGTTGCTTCGACATTCTCCACGCCGGGCATGTGACCTATCTGGAACAGGCGCGGGCGCAGGGTGATCGTTTGATCGTTGCCGTCAATGATGATGCATCGGTCAGTCGTCTGAAGGGGCCGGGTCGGCCGATCAACAGCGTAGACCGGCGCATGGCCGTTCTGGCTGGACTGGGCGCGGTAGACTGGGTCATCAGCTTCCCGGAGGGCACTCCGGAAAACCTGTTGCGAGAGGTCAAGCCGGACGTACTGGTCAAGGGCGGCGACTATGGTATTGATCAGGTTGTCGGCGCGGACATCGTGACGGCCTATGGCGGCACCGTTAAGGTGCTTGGACTAGTGGAAAACAGCTCGACAACCGCGATTGTCGAGAAAATCCGTAGTCGATGATCAGATGATATTTTACTGTTATGCGTTGCGTGCGAACGGATTTTGCCTTGGGGGTCCCGAAGTCGGCAGGTTTGAGTTCGGTGCGCTTGCCTGCTTACGTTGCACGGACCTTACCCTATGAAAGTCATGCTCCTGGTGATGAACGAGCAGCGGGTCATTCTTGACCGGCTCTACGACATCGTGCAGCAGAGCTGCGATGAGTGCGTCATCTATCGTTTGAGCAAGCATCAACAGATGAACCTGGGACCCTTCCTGACGTCCGTCGATTACCAGACCTTCGACCGTGTGGTGATTTTCTCCCGGGTCAAGCGTCTGGTTCGCCAGGTGCGGGTGCTCAAGTGCATTCCCGGGTTGATCTTTCTCGAGCACGACGCCTACCAGAACTACATGCCGACCAGTAAGTACCGCAATGTGTACTCGCGTCTCTACAAGCGTCTGCCAAGCAGTCGCGCCTTGATATCCGGCGCGGTTGTCGCGCGACGCATGCACGACGAGGGCATAGATGCGGTATTCGTGTCCAAGGGCTATGACGAGCAGATGCTGCACAATACCGGCGTCGAACGAGACATTCCCGTCGGCTTCCTCGGCAGCCTGAAAAGCACCGAGTACGCCCAACGCAAGGCCTTGCTGGAATCGCTGGCACGGCGTACCGATATGCTGGTGACCCGCACCCGTTCGGGCACCGAATACCTGGAAACGCTCAACCGCATCAAGATTTTCGTCAGTGCCGATATCGGCATGAACGAGTTCATGATCAAGAATTTCGAAGCGATGGCCTGCGGTTGCGTGCTGCTGGCCTGGAGCCAGGGCGAAGAAGATCAACTGCTCGGCTTCGAGGATATGCACAACACGGTGTTTTATCGCAGCGAAGACGAGGCGGTGGAGAAGATCAATTTGCTGCAGAGCGACCCCGAGCTGGCGCAACGTATCGCCAGTAACGGGCAGGCCTTTGCGCAGAGTCGTTATTGTTTCTCCCGCGTTGGCCAGGATCTGGCGGCGGAGATCCAGCGCGAAATGCGCCCATGGCAGCCGCCGTCGGCGTTCACGCGGTTCTGGGTCAAATTGCGCTACGGGATGCAGGTGCCGGTCTGAATGAAACAGCATGATGCGTCGCCGCCGGGTGAGTACATGGCGCTGGATGCGCTGCCCGGTGGTGACCAGTCAGTGCTGCAGGCGCTGCCCGTGGCGTTGCGCGAATGCCTGAGTCGAGCCACGCGTGTTGTACTGGTGGCCAACAATCCCGCGATCACGGCGGCCGACTTGCAAGCACTTGATCTGGGCGCCGATGACGTTGTCGTCAGCTTCAATCATTGCATCAAGGCTGCGCTCCTCTCTGCGCGAAGCGTCAATCTCTTCGTCCATGGCTACAACGCGCCGGATGCCTACTTTTTCGGTCTGCCTTACGGGCCGGACGTACAACGCCTGATCGATCAGGCGCAGAGCCGCTGCTTCAGCATGCTGGTCGGCTGCGCGGCCCCGATGTGCCCGTTGCCGCAGGTGGCTATGTATTGGGATCGCATCCCGTTGCCGCCGCTGTGGAATTACCCGGTCGACCGGCCAGGAGGCAAGCGCTATGTCGGTCCCTCCACCGGGTTCAACACCCTCGTGTTGCTCGACTGGCTGCGCGATCACGCGGGTTACACCTATCAGTTGCTGACCCTCGGGTTTTCCAACGAAGCCGGGAAGCTGTGGAGTGGACACGCCTGGGACTATGAGCGGGCATGGCTGCAGAACTCCACCGTTATCGTCGTGCCGCTGCAGCCGAAGCGCTGGTGGCAAAAACTGTTTCGCCAAAAATGACCGGCGCCGACCTTCCGTTTACAAGCGGTGCCGAACCACTTTCAAAAGGTGCTGGTGAGTGTTGAAAATCGCAGTGGCTTTTTTCGGTATCCCGAGAAACTCCCAGATCTGTTTCCCTTCCATCGAGCAAAATGTCCTCGCACAGCTACCGGCGGGTAGCGACGTACGGTGCTTTTATCACCTGTATCAGGTCGGTGAAGTGCAGAACACGCGCTCCGGTGAAAAAGGCGAACTGAAGGCTGACAATTACCAGCCCTTCGAATCCATGACCGGCTCCCTGACCTCGACTGACGGTGTGCTGGAACGTTGGGATTTCGAGCGGGTCAAGGCGCAGGGGGACACCTGGGCCGACGACTATGCCTCGTTGCGCAATCTGATTTATCAGCTCAATTCGTTGTACACCGTGACGACGATGATCGAATCCTTCGCGCCGGATTTCGTCGTGTTCGTGCGGCCGGATAACTTCTTCCACACCGCGCTTCCCGGCTATGTATTCGAGCATGCGCAGGCGCGGCGTCACCATGCGTATATTCCGGACTGGCAGTGGTGGGGCGGATTGAATGACCGGTTTGCCGTGTGCGGTCGCGATACCTATGTGGCCTACGGCAAACGCATCGAGCGCATTTTCGATTTTTGCTCGGCGACGGGCCGCAAGCTGCATTCCGAACGCCTGCTCAAATATGCGCTGCAACAGGTCGAGGCGAAGATTTGCACGCTGCCGACTCAGGCGTCCCGAGTGCGTATCAACGGTGCCTTTGCCGAAGAGTCGTTTTCGCCCAAGCGCGGCATGGGCAAGCGCGAAAACCGCTACTTCCATCTCTTCGCCACGTTACGCACGTGGATGGACCGCCGGCGCTAACCGGCTATTTGCTGGTTCGGCCTTTGCCCAGACCGACCAGTTGCAATGCCTTGATACTCAATTGTTTGAGTCCCGGGCGCGGCGCCTTCGCCGGTTGCAGCCCTTGCTGCGTCACCCAGTCCTTCCAGCGTATGCGCTCCTCCCGAACGGTCCAGCCGGTCTGGGTGGCAAAGCTTTCGGCCAGATACAGGCCTCGCGTGCTGGCGGGCAGGAGCTTGTCGCGTTTGAGCGTATAGAGTTCCGCCACTGGCGCGCCATCCTTGAGCGGCATCAGGTACAAATCCGGTCGCTTGCGATCCAGCCGCGCCACCAGTTGATCCCCCTCCAGACGCTCATCGACATGAAACAGACTCAAGGATTTCGCCTCCTTGGGCACTTCCAGTCGCAGGTCGTAAATCAATTGCAGCGAGGCGGTGGGCAAATGCACGTAAGCCCGAGGGCGTTCCTGCAGTTGCAGATTGGCGCAGCGCACCGGGCGCGCTGAACCGGACAAGGGCGTCAGGCGAAAGGGCAGGGCCTCGCGATAATGCAGGGCTGTCGCATAGGGCGCCGGCAGCCAGGTGTCATTGAAGCGTCCGCCGAGCCAGCCTTCCGGGGTTTCCATCAGACACTCTTCGGCAATTTCCTGAATGGCTGTGTGCAGGGGAATGTTCAATTCGTGGGCCGGCACGTAACCGGAAATCAGCTTGAGCACCACGTCGCCGCGATCCTGCCGGCGCTGGCGGACCAGTACCCAGTAATCGCGATTCTGCCAGTGCAGGGTCAGGCGCACCGAAACCCCAAGGTTGGCCAACTCCAATGCAAAGCGTTCGGCGTCCGCGACGCTGACCGGTTTGCGCCGTTGCAGGGTCTGGGTGAAGTTCAGCGGCATGCCAACGCTCTGATAGGTCAGGCCCTCGGGCGTGGCTTCGACGAATAGCGGCAGGGTCTTGAAGTTGCTCGGATTCTTTCTGATGAGCGTGCGCGGCATACCAGCTCCTGCTTAAGGCCGCGAGGCGGCGTCAGTGACCACGTAGGACCTGGGCAACGGTCGCAACGTTGTGGGCGAGGTGCAGCGGATTGATCGTGCCGACAATAGCACTGGCAACGCCAGGCTGCGCGAACAGCAATTCGAAACTGGCGCGCACCGGATCCACACCCGGACTCAAACAAACATGACCGCTGGCCAAGGCTTTTTTCACCAGAATGGCTTTGCCATGGGCAGCAGCATAGTCAATGACCGCTTTCTCGTTTTGTTCGTTCAGATTGTAGGTGACCATCGCGCAGTCCCCTTGCTCCAGTGCTCTTAGGCCACCTTCGACTGTTTTGCCGGAGAAGCCGAAGCCACGAATCTTGCCTTCGGCCTTGAGCGCCGCAAGGGTGGCGTAGACCTCTTCGTACTCAAGAATCGCCATGTCGTTACCGTCGGAATGCACCAAAACCAGATCGATGAAATCCGTTTCCAGACGTTTCAGGCTGCGTTCAACCGACATCCGCGTGTGCGCCGCGCTGAAGTCGTGATGCGACAAGCCATCAGCAAACTCTTCGCCGACCTTGCTGACGATGACCCAGTCCTGACGCTGGCCGCGCAACAGTGGGCCAAGGCGTTCTTCGCTGCGACCGTAAGCCGGGGCAGTGTCGATCAGGTTGATGCCCAGTTCGCGCGCCTGCCGCAGCAGCATCCGCGCTTCCTCATCACCGGGAATCTGGAAACCGTTGGGGTATTTCACGCCTTGGTCGCGGCCCAGTTTCACCGTGCCCAAGCCCAATGGCGAAACCGTGAGGCCAGTGCTGCCCAGCGGACGATGCAAGTCATGCAGGTTGGCGATGCTCATGGCAGCAGTTGCTCCCAGGCTGGAACACCCAGCGGTGGTTTCGGCAGGGTCGGCAACGGTTCGTTGGCGTGCGGCTGGATGCCATCGCGTTGCAGAGAGGCGATCACCCGATCGGCGAAGTCTGGCGCCAGCGCCAGTTTCGTCGGCCAACCCACCAGCAGGCGACCTTCTTCGGCGAGGAAGGCGTGGTCCGGGCGGGTCAGGCCGGTTTGCAGCGGTTCGGCGCGATCCACGCGCAGGGTCGCCCATTGCGTGGTGCTGAGGTCGATCCACGGCAACAACTGGGCGATTTCCTTTTGCGCGGTGGCGATTTGCTCGGCAGGCTCGCGATGAACGCCTTCGCTTTCGGCGATGTCACCGCCCATGTACCAGACCCAGTTGCCATCCGCCGCCGGGTGCGTGGTCACGGTGATACGCGGTTTGGTGCCGCCGCCCAGGCAGTGCGCGTACAGCGGCTTCAGGCCCGGGCCTTTGGCGATGATCATGTGCAGTGGGCGGCGTTGCATGGCCGGGCGGCTGAGGCCCAGGGCTTCGAGCAGCTCGGCGGTCCCGGCGCCGGCACTGAGCACGATGCGCTGCGCGCGAATCTCGCGGCCATCGACCTTGAGGCCGACCAGCACACCGGCTTCCAGCAGCGGTTCGATCACTTGGCCGGCAAGCAAACCGTCACCGGCCAGTTTCGCGAGGCGCTGGACCAGGCTAGGCACATCCACCACCAGTTCGGCGAGGCGGTAGACCTTGCCCTTGAAGCGCTTGTCTTGCAGCGCTGGCGGCAATTGCTCGCCTTTGACCTGATCAACCCGGCCACGCACCGCTTTACTGGCGAAGAAACTCGTGAGGTTGCCGGCCAGCGTGCCCGGCGACCACAGATAGTGGGCTTCGGACAGCAGGCGCACGCCGGACAGGTCCAGTTCGCCGTCGCCAGCCAGCGCTTCACGCCAGCGGCGCGGCATGTCGGCGATGGCTTCCGAAGCACCGGTCAAGGCACCGTGCAGCGCGTATTTGGCGCCGCCGTGGATGATGCCCTGGGATTTCACGGTCTGCCCGCCGCCGAGGCTGGCGCTTTCCACCAGCACGGTCGAAAAACCCTGGCGGCGCAGGCGCGCATTCAGCCAGAGGCCGGCGACACCAGCGCCGACAATTAGAACGTCGGTGGAAATAACGGATGGCATGCAGCGACCTCAGTGTTCAAGACGAGGGCGCAGTATACAGACTCGGGAAAGAGGGGGATTTGTCGATGATCAACAGGGCTAGCACAAACCTGTAGGAGTGAGCCTGCTCGCGATAGCGGTCTATCAGACGACATATATGTTGAATGACATATCGCATTCGCGAGCAGGCTCGCTCCCGCAGGGGGTAATTGCGTTACTTCAGATCAGTGGCCGGCGGTTTTCGAGAACAGCTGGATGACGACGACGCCCAGCACAATCAACGCCATCCCCAGCATCGCCGGGATATCCAGTTTCTGCCCGTAAATGAACAGCGCCGCGACGCTGACCATCACGATCCCCATGCCGGCCCACACGGCGTAGGCGACACCTACCGGCACGGTTCTCACCACCAGCGTCAGCATCCAGAACGCAATCGCATATCCGACGATGACCAGCACCAGCGGCAGCGGCGTGCTGAAACCTTTGACGGCTTTCATCGACACGGTGGCGATCACTTCGGCGCAGATGGCAATGGCCAGGTAGGCATAGGCGTTCATGGTTCAAACCCTCAAGTAATACGTTGCTTTCTGAGGCGGCATTCTAGAGATAGTTCAGATGGGGTAAAGTCATTACCTATCTGATTTGAAGATGGGTTGGTGAGCCAGCATGCAGTGGAACCTTGAGCAACTTCGGCTGTTCGTTGGCGTTGCCGACCAGCGTTCGTTTTCCGCCGTGGCGCGCCAGCAGCGCAAGGCGCAGTCGGCGATCAGCACTGCGATTGCGATGCTTGAGGATGATCTGGGCGTCAGCCTGTTCGAGCGTAGCAGCGGTCGTCAGCCCGCGCTCACCGAAGCGGGGGAGGCGCTGTTGGAAGAGGCGCGGGAAGTCTTGCGCCAATGCGAGCGCCTCAACGGTCGGGCGATGGCGATGATGCGCGGCCAGGAAGCGCAACTGCGCGTGGCGCAGGACGAAGCGATGCCCTATCAGGCGCTGGTGGAAAGTTTCGGCGCCCTGGCCGAGCAATTCCCCAGCCTCGAATTACAACTGACCAGCGCCGCCCAAGGCGAAGTCGCGCGCAAACTGGTGGAGCGCCGCGCCGACCTTGGGCTGTTGTTCTATCACGATGAAATCCCCGAGGCCCTGGAGCGGCGCGTGCTTGGTAGCGTGGAAATGGTCACGGTCTGCGGCATCCACCATCCGCTGGCGAAACAGTCCTACGTCACCTGCGAGCAACTGGCGCAACATCGGCAACTGCTGATGTCGACGCAAACCAGTGTCTATCCCGGCAACGAGCCGGCCAGCCCGCAAGTGTGGCGCGCCGACAGCTTCTATGTGATGGCCGAATGGCTGGTGCGCGATCTCGGCTGGGCGTGGCTGCCAAGGCACGTCGTGCAGTATTCGGCCTACCAGGGCCTGATGGTCGAACTCGACAGTGAATGGACACCGCCGGCCTTGGTGGTGGAACTGGTCTGGCGCCGCGACGAACCGCTCGGCCCGGCAGCGAGGTGGCTGGCCGAACGTTTTGCCGTGCACTTGCGGGCGATCGGCGACAAAAGCCGATAAACTCCGCCGCCATGAATAGAACTCTGTACACCGCGCTGTTTTACCTGGGGCTGCCACTGGTGGCGATTCGGCTGTGGCTGCGGGCGCGCAAGGCGCCGGCGTATGCCAAGCGCATAGGCGAACGTTTCTCCTGCGGCATGCCGACGCTGCAACCCGGTGGTATCTGGGTGCACGCGGTGTCAGTGGGCGAAAGCATTGCGGCGGCGCCGATGATTCGCGCCTTGCTGCAACGTTATCCACAGCTGCCGATCACCGTGACCTGCATGACACCCACCGGTTCGGAGCGGATTCAGGCGTTGTTCGCCAACGAGCCGCGCATCCAGCATTGCTATCTGCCGTATGACTTGCCATGTGCGGCGGCGCGCTTTCTCGATCGCGCCAAACCGAAGCTCGCGGTGATCATGGAAACCGAGTTGTGGCCCAATCACATTCATCAGTGCGCCAAACGCGGCATTCCGGTGGCGTTGGCCAACGGGCGTTTGTCCGAGCGTTCGGCGCGCGGCTACGGGCGCTTGCGCAAACTCACCGCGCCGATGCTCGCCGAGATGAGCCTGTTTGCCGTGCAGACCGAAGCCGAAGCCCAGCGCTTCCGCGATCTCGGTGCGCGACCGGAAACGGTCGAGGTCACCGGTTCGATCAAATTCGACCTGACCATCGACCCGCAACTGCTGCAACGCGCCGCCGAGTTGCGTGGTCAGTGGCAAGCGCAGGAGCGCCCGGTGTGGATCGCCGCCAGCACCCACGAAGGTGAAGATGAAGTGGTGCTCAGCGCCCATCGCCGCTTGCTGGCCAATCACCCGGATGCCTTGTTGATTCTGGTGCCGCGTCATCCGGAGCGGTTCAACTCGGTGTTCGAACTGTGCCAGCGCGAAGGCTTCGCCACGGTGCGTCGTTCGACCGGCGCGAATGTCGATGCGCAGACGTCTGTGCTGCTCGGCGACACCATGGGCGAATTGCTGTTTCTGTACGCCTTGGCCGACAGCGCGTTTGTCGGCGGCAGTCTGGTGCCGAACGGCGGGCACAATCTGCTGGAGCCGGCCGCGCTGGCGAAACCGGTGATCTGCGGCCCGCACCTGTTCAACTTCCTCGACATCGCCGCGCAGTTGCGCGAGGCCGGGGCGTTGGCGGAGGTGGATGATGCCGAAGGGCTGGCAGTGGAAGTGCAGCGCCTGTTCGAGCTACCGCGCGATGCGCAGCGCATGGCCGAGGCCGGGCTGGCGGTGATGCGCCGTAATCAGGGCGCGTTGCAGCGATTGCTGGACGGTTTGGGCCGACTGATCAAATAAAGCAAAAAGATCGTCCGATCGCGGCCCGAGCCTTCGGACGATCTTTTGCTTTTAAGGTTTAAGGCCGGGCCTTGAGCTGCGCCTCGGCAGCCTTGGCCAGATCCGGCGGGAGGAAATCCTTGTCCGGGTTGTAGTCGGCTTTCAGATAACGCCGCAGGTCTTCCAGATCCCCCGGATTCAACGTCCCCGCCGCCTGCTTCAAGCGCAGGTTGTCGAGAATGTAGTCATACCGCGTGTTGTTGTAGTTGCGCACTGAGGTGTACAGCTGACGCTGCGCATCGAGCACGTCAACGATATTGCGCGTACCGACCTGATAACCGATTTCCGTGGCTTCCACCGCGCTCTGGTTGGAAATGATCGACTGCTTGCGCGCCTGCACCTGCTCGACGTCGGTGTTCACCGCGCGGTGCAGGTTGCGGGTGTTCTCGACGATCTGCCGACGCAGGGATTCACGTTGCTGCTCGCTCTGATCCAGTTGCGCATACGACTGACGCACTTGTGAGCTGGTCAGGCCGCCGCTGTAAATCGGCACGCTCAATTGCAGGCCCACAGTGGTCTGTTCGACGTTGCCACCGTAAGGCGCGCCGAACGAGTTCGGGTTGCCGAAACCGAGGGCGTCGTTATCACCTTTTTCGTATTTGGCCACGGCATCAAGGGTCGGCAAGTGGCCGGCCTTGCGCTGCTTCAACGTCTCTTCGGCCGAGCTGACGGCGTAATTGCTGGCCAGCAGATTCAGGTTCTGTCGCGCCGCCGTATCGACCCACGACTTAGCATCGTTCGGCGCCGGTGGCAGGATCGGCAGCGAGTGGACGATGCCCTGAATCGAGTTGTACTGACGGTTGGTCAGGGTGATCAGCGCTTCGAATGCGTCATCGACCTGACGCTGCGCCACGATGCGGTTGGCCCGTGCGGTGTCGTAACTGGCTTGTGATTGCAGCACGTCGGTCTTGTCCGACAGGCCCACATCGAAACGCTCATTGGACTGGTCGAGCTGGCGCTTGAACGCGGCCTCTTCAGCCTTGGTCGAGGCCAGGTTGTCCTGGCTGCGCAGCACGTTGAAATAGCTTTCGGCCGATTGCAGGATCAGATTCTGCTCGGTCGCCGACAGTTGCAGCGCGGCTTGCTCGTTGACGTCCTTGGCCGCCTGGTACTGGAACCAGCGATCGGCACGGAACAACGGTTGCGCAAGGGTCGCCTGATACGAGTGAGCGCTGCGATTGGCGATGGCCGAGGGCTGATCGATCGAGGTGCGCACGTTGGCGGTTTCGGCGCCGCCGGACAGGTTCGGCAGCAAGCCGGCGCGGGCCTGTGGCACCACTTCTTTCTGCGCGCCGTACTGGGCGCGGGCGGCGGCCAGATCGGCGTTGTTGTCGACCGCTTCCTGATAGACGCTGACCAGATCGGTTTTGGTCGACAAGGGCGCTTCTGCTGCCCAGGCCATTGCGTTGGACGCACAAGACACGGCCAGAGCCAGTGAGAGTTTGCGCAGCATGAGGCGATCCCTAGCATTAATATTATGGAAGTAATCTGGGCGCCAAAGGTACGGCGCAGGCCCTGCAGCGTCAAGGCGCGGCAGGGCAAAGCGAGTGTAGTTGCGCAATCGGTTCACAACAATCGGCCAAGCCCCTGTATTTGCGCCATTCATCATGGTGATTGCTGCGGTGTTGGCGTTCTTTGCCAGTTGTGTCTAGACTGGCCGGGTTCTTGTCGGGGTGCCTTGCTATGAGGCTGAGATCGAATAATTTCGGATCCCGTTGAACCTGATCAGGTTAGCGCCTGCGTAGGGAACAAGATTTCTCGTCACCCGGCGAGTCCTCTTGTGCTTCGTCCGGGAAATTGTTCGACAATCGAACGCTCGACGACGATGCACAGCACCAGTCCTGGTGCGTCCGTGCCTTTCAGGTTCTGCTCCGACAATCCACTGCCTGGATGCTGTCTGGAGAGCCCGTGATGACTACTACAAAATCAAAAAACGCGATCAACCTGAGTGACTCGGCCAAGGTCGATGAGCAATCGGTCAAGCCGTTCACCCGTTCGCAAAAAGTCTACGTTCAGGGCTCTCGCCCGGACATCCTCGTGCCGATGCGCGAAATCACCCTCGACGTGACGCCGACCGACTTCGGCGGCGAAATCAACGCGCCGGTCACTGTCTACGACACCTCTGGCCCGTACACCGATCCGAACGTAGTAATCGATGTGCGCAAAGGCCTGGCCGATGTGCGTTCGGCGTGGATCGACGACCGTGGCGACACCGAGCGTCTGACGGGACTGAGTTCCAATTTCGGCCGCGAGCGCCTCGCCGATCCGGAACTGACCAAGCTGCGCTTTGCCCACGTCAACAATCCGCGCCGCGCCAAGGCCGGTGGCAATGTCACGCAGATGCACTACGCGCGTCAGGGCATCATCACGCCCGAGATGGAATTCGTCGCCATCCGCGAAAACATGAAGCTGGAAGTGGCTCGCGCCGCCGGCTTGCTGGATCAGCAACACCCGGGCCACAGCTTCGGCGCCAGCGTGCCGAAAATCATCACCCCCGAGTTTGTCCGTGAAGAGATCGCCCGTGGCCGCGCAATCATTCCGGCCAACATCAACCACACCGAACTGGAACCGATGATCATCGGCCGTAACTTCCTGGTGAAGATCAACGGCAACATCGGCAACAGTGCTTTGGGTTCGTCCATCGAAGAAGAAGTGGCGAAGCTGACCTGGGGTATTCGCTGGGGCGCGGACAACATCATGGACTTGTCCACCGGCAAGCACATTCACGAAACCCGCGAGTGGATCATCCGCAACTCGCCAGTGCCGATCGGCACGGTGCCGATCTATCAGGCGCTGGAAAAAGTCGGCGGCGCGGCCGAAGACCTGACCTGGGAGCTGTTCCGCGACACGCTGATCGAACAGGCCGAGCAGGGCGTCGACTACTTCACTATTCACGCCGGCGTGTTGCTGCGCTACGTGCCGCTGACCGCCAAGCGCGTGACCGGTATCGTTTCCCGTGGCGGTTCGATCATGGCCAAGTGGTGCCTGGCGCATCACAAGGAAAACTTCGCCTACACGCATTTCGAAGAAATCTGCGAAATCATGAAAGCCTATGACGTCAGCTTCTCGCTGGGTGATGGCTTGCGTCCGGGTTCGATTGCCGACGCCAACGATGCCGCCCAATTTGGCGAACTGGAAACCCTCGGCGAGTTGACCAAGATCGCCTGGAAGCACGACGTGCAAACGATGATCGAAGGCCCGGGCCACGTGCCGATGCAGTTGATCAAAGAGAACATGGACAAGCAGCTGGAGTGCTGCGACGAGGCGCCGTTCTACACCCTCGGCCCGCTGACCACCGACATCGCGCCGGGCTATGACCACATCACCTCCGGCATCGGTGCGGCGATGATCGGCTGGTTCGGTTGCGCGATGCTTTGCTACGTGACGCCGAAGGAACACTTGGGTCTGCCGAACAAAGATGACGTGAAGACCGGGATCATCACCTACAAGATTGCGGCCCACGCAGCGGACTTGGCCAAAGGGCATCCAGGCGCACAGATTCGCGACAACGCCTTGAGCAAGGCGCGTTTCGAATTCCGTTGGGAAGACCAGTTCAACCTCGGTCTCGATCCGGACACCGCCCGTTCGTATCACGATGAAACCCTGCCGAAGGATTCGGCCAAGGTCGCGCACTTCTGTTCGATGTGCGGGCCGAAATTCTGCTCGATGAAGATCACTCAGGAAGTCCGCGAATACGCGGCCAACCAGCGGATCGAAGCGGTCGACGTGGACGTCGCCCAAGGCCTGGCGGAACAGGCCGAGCGGTTCAAGAAGGAAGGCAGTCAGCTGTACAAAAAGGTTTGACCCCGTACTGATCGTTCCCACGCTCCGCGTGGGAATGCAGCCCGTGACGCTCCGCGTCACTGGACGCGGAGCGTCCCTAGAGGCATTCCCACGCAGAGCGTGGGAACGATCACACAACAACAAATGTCCCTCTGAGATAACACCCTTGAGCATTCAACCCAGCACTTATTCTCCCGACCTCGCCGTGCCCGCCGACAAGCGTGTATTCGGCGGTCGTGATCTGTTTTCCTTGTGGTTCTCCCTCGGCATCGGCCTGATGGTTTTGCAGACCGGCGCATTACTCGCGCCAGGTCTGGGCCTGTCCGGCTCGTTGCTGGCGATTTTCCTTGGCACGCTGGTCGGCGTGCTGCTGCTGGCCGCCGTCGGCGTGATCGGCAGCGACACCGGTCTGTCGTCGATGGCTGCCCTCAAACTCAGCCTCGGCAGCAAAGGCGCGAGCCTGCCGGCGCTGCTCAACTTGCTGCAACTGATCGGTTGGGGCTCGTTCGAAATCATCGTCATGCGCGACGCCGCCAGCCTGCTCGGCACCCGCGCGTTCAGCGAAGGTTCGCTGTGGTCGAACCCGATATTGTGGACCCTGTTTTTCGGCGCGCTGGCGACGTTGCTGGCGGTCAGCGGCCCACTGACTTTCGTGCGGCAGATCCTGCGCAAGTGGGGCATCTGGCTGCTGCTCGCCGCGTGCATCTGGCTGACCTGGAACCTGTTTGCCAAAGCCGATCTGACCGATCTCTGGTCGCGCGCCGGTGACGGTTCGATGCCATTCGCCGTTGGCTTCGACATTGCCATCGCGATGCCGCTGTCGTGGCTGCCGCTGATCGCCGACTACTCGCGTTTCGGCAAGCGTGCGAAGAATGTTTTCGGTGGCACCGCCGTCGGTTTCTTCATCGGCAACTTCTGGCTGATGAGCCTTGGCGTCGCTTACACCCTGGCCTTCGCGCCGAGCGGTGAAGTCAATGCGCTGTTGCTGGCGCTGGCCGGTGCCGGTCTGGGCATCCCGCTGTTGCTGATTTTGCTGGATGAATCGGAAAACGCTTTCGCCGATATTCACTCGGCAGCGGTTTCCAGCGGGATTCTGTTGCGTCTGAAAGTCGAGCATCTGGCCTTGGCCATCGGCGTGATCTGCACGCTGATCGCATTGCTGGCGCCGTTGGCGCAGTACCAGAATTTCCTGCTGCTGATCGGTTCGGTGTTTGCGCCGCTGTTCGGCGTGGTGCTGGTGGATCACTTCATTCTGCGCAAGCGCAGCGCTCAGGTCGCATCGGCCGCATTGCGCTGGCCGGCGTTGTTGGCGTGGCTGGGTGGCGTGAGCACCTACCACTTGCTGGCGAATCTGTATCCGGATGTCGGCGCAACCCTGCCGGCGCTGGTGCTGGCAGGGCTGTTGCAGCTAGTGCTGGGCCGGGCTTTCAGTTACGGCCGGGAAACAGCTCAGGCTTGAGAATGCCGTTCAGACGCGGATAAGGAATCTTCAGTTCGACGTGGCCCAGCGCGTAAGGCGCAATGGTGGTCACGTCGTACTTGAGGATCACGCCACCATAGGTCAGCGCCACGTTCGGGGTTTTCACGAACGGCCAGTTCGCGACGAACTCAGGTTCCTGATCGAGCTTGGTGCTGATCAACCAGCTGTTGTGCGCGACCTGCGCCGCCTTCCAGAAAGCGTCTTCCTGACCCGGCAGCAACATGTCGGACAGGTTCAGCACCTTGTGCTGCTGGCGCGAATAGTTGATGAAACCGCGACCCGGTGTGCCATGCGCGCCGCCAGTGTCCAGGTAGCTCGACAACTCGATGATCACCAAGCCGTCATGCTGCTCGCGTACTTTCGCTTGCAGGTAGCTGCTGTTGCGCGGGCCGGCGCTGGCCAAAAACTGATCGCGATAGGCCGCCAGAGTCGGCGCTACCGGGGCGTTTTTCTCGGTGCGGGTCATTTGCAGCAAGCGTTTTTCGATGATGCCGTCCAGTGCAGGTTCGGCCGGGAAACGCAGGGTGTCGATGTTCACCAGCGGGCAATCCGGGGTGGAACAGCCAGGCTTGAGCTGTTCGGAGGCATCGCGGGTGGTTTCCAGCGGCGTGCGGTAGTTAGGCTGAAACAGGCTTGCACACGCGCCCAGAGTCAGGGCGATGGTGGCCACAGAGGCAATTTTGAAAAGCGACATGGGCGTCCTTTCGAAAGCAAGGGAAGGCAAAAAGTTACCGCTTCGACTCTCAACGAAGCAGTCAGTTCGCCACTAAGCTAATTAGAGTGGGTTTCGCCGTCACCGTCCATCCCGATGACGGTAAAGGGGCTGCATCAAACCGTTCGGGCGCGTTAGGATGGCGCGAAGTCGAGGTTGCCGGTCAGCCGCAGCAACTTCGTAATGGACGTGCAGTAAAGAGGATGCTTATGACTGATTTTGCCAACGCCATTCCGACCGCCGTCGATATCGTGCGGCGCGAAAAATGCTACGAGGGCTTTTACAAGCTCGACCGCGTGCACCTGCGCCATGAATTGTTCGCCGGTGGCATGAGTCGCGAAATCAACCGTGAAATCTTTGTCCGCCACGATGCCGTTTGTGTGCTGCCGTACGATCCGCAGCGCGACGAAGTGGTGCTGATCGAGCAGTTTCGCATCGGCGCCATGGGCAAGACCGACAATCCGTGGCTGGTCGAACTGGTCGCTGGTCTGATCGACAAGGATGAACAGCCGGAAGAAGTTGCTCACCGCGAGGCGCAGGAGGAAGCTGGGCTGGACATCAAGGCCCTGTGGCCGATGACCAAATATTTCCCGTCGCCGGGGGGCAGCAACGAGTTCGTGCATTTGTATCTGGGGCGTTGCAGCACTGAAGGCGTTGGCGGCCTGCATGGCCTGGAAGAAGAGGCAGAAGATATCCGCGTCACGGTCTGGGCCTTTGAAGATGCCTTGCAGGCCGTCCGTGACGGACGCATTGCCAACGCGGCGAGCATCATCGCCTTGCAATGGCTGGCGCTGAACCGCGCCGAAGTGAGGGGGTTATGGTTGTAAACAAGTTGCGCGATCGCTATCGAGTCGACCTCGTGGGGCTGCAAGCCGCCTGCGAGGCCAACTACGCGCGCCTGATGCGACTGGTGCCGGACATGCGCAACGAGCCCGAGGCGCGGCGCATCGCCGTGACTCAGGGCGAGCAAATGCTCGGTGTGCTGGCCCTCGAAGTGCTGCAAACCTGCCCGTACACCACGACGTTGCAAGTGCGTCAGGAACACAGCCTGCCGTGGCTGCCGGTGCCGCAACTGGAAGTGCAGGTCTATCACGACGCACGCATGGCCGAAGTGGTCAGCGCCGAACATGCACGACGCTTTCGCGGCATCTATCCTTACCCGAATGCGGCGATGCATCAGCCGGATGAAAAGGCTCAGCTCAATCTGTTCCTGGGGGAATGGCTGAGTCATTGCCTGGCGTTGGGGCATGAGTACGAAGTCGTTCGTTAGTTGTGAACTGTGTCCGGTTCGCCGGTTTCCTCTTTCACTGATCCCCCAGCATAATTGCGGCACTTGATCGATTCCGTGCTTTTGCCTTGGGAGAGCGCCTTGCCGAGCGTATCCACGTTGACCACCGCCGATGCGGCGCTGCTGGTGCAGTTGTCCGACAGCCATCTGTTCGCCGAGGCGGACGGCACGCTGCTGGGCATGAACACCCGCGAGAGCCTGCAAAAGGTCATCGAATTAGTGCTGGGGCAACAGCCGCGGATCGACCTGATTCTGGCCACGGGGGATATTTCCCAGGACGGCACGCTGGAGTCCTATCAACAGTTTCGCCAGATGAGCGCGCAGATCGATGCGCCGGCGCGCTGGATTCCTGGCAATCACGACGAACCGATGATCATGGCCCAGGCAGCGGTGCAAAGCGCATTGCTGGAGTCGGTGGTCGATATCGGCAATTGGCGCGTGACGTTGCTCGATTCGGCGGTGCCGGGCTCGGTGCCGGGGTATTTGCAGGACGATCAATTGCAGCTGCTGGCGCGCTCGTTGAGCGAAGCGCCGGAGCGTCATCATCTGGTGTGCTTCCACCATCACCCGGTGTCGATCGGTTGCGCGTGGATGGAACCGATTGGCTTGCGCAATCCTGAAGCGTTTTTCGAGGTGCTGGATCGTTTTCCACAGGCTCGCGCGGTGTTGTGGGGGCATGTGCATCAGGAGATTGATCGCGAGCGTAACGGTGTGCGCTTGATGGCTTCGCCGTCGACGTGCATTCAGTTTGAGCCGGGCAGTGAAGACTTCAAGGTAGGCGAGCAGGCGCCGGGGTATCGCTGGTTGCGGTTGTTGCCGGATGGGCGGTTGGAAACCGGTGTCGAACGCGTCATGAATTTCGCCTTCACCGTCGACTACGGCTCCAACGGCTA